>DATNNY010000607.1:0-3890 GCA_035601635.1 Pyrinomonadaceae bacterium | reverse complement strand
GCCATTTGAACAGACCGGCGACTGAGGACTCGAGGACCATAGCGGCCCAGTTTATCAGATCACTTCTGCAAAGTTGCAACACTTCCAAACTGTTCGCTCATACCTAAAACTGTTCGCTTATACTTCATTATATTCCGCTTTATTTTGGACGAACGGTGGTGGTGCTGCCTTCAAGCGAATTGAGTGTTCAACCCAAATCGGCGGTACGATCATCGTGCTCGATATGTGACAGTGTCTGAGTCCGACAGATACGAAAGATCGAAGAGGGCCGCGCGTTTCTACCATCTGTCGCTCCTCCCCCGTGGGGTCGGCCTGGCGAAAAAAATCGCTCGCGTCATTCCTGGTCGATTTTACTTTCCAAATTAAGTAACGCACTTTTTTACACGCTATTTGGCGTAAATGGGGACCGACAGCGTTCTTGCTTGTGGGATAACCTACGGGCTGGCCATAGCGCGCACATTTTTAAAACCGCCTCGGAAAAATGGCGCCCAGCACTTTCCGCTTGGTTTTTTACTATGGATACCACGGGTAAGCTCGGACGCGGCGATGGGAGGTTATTGTCGTATTCCGTCCGCCTGCTTAAGACTACGTTCAGGCGGTGGCTGGAGGATAAAGCGCCCCAACTCGGAGCGGCTTTGGCCTATTACACGGTCTTTTCCCTTGCGCCAATGGTGCTCGTACTCTTAGCTGTTTTTGGGCTCATCTACGGCAACAGCGAGATCGCCCGGCGAGAGATCCTTCACCAGCTCTATTCTTTCCTCGATCGCAGCAGCGCCAAGGCGGTGGAGGACATCGCCGCGAGTGCCGGCAAGCCTACGGCCAGTGCCGTCGCTACTGTGGTCGTATCGCGGTCGCGCTCTTCGGCGCCAGCGGAGTATTCGGCCAGTTGCAGATGCGCTCAACACCATCTGGGGCGTCAAACCAAAGGCCGGTAGGAGTCTCGTCAGCTTCCTGCGGGCGCGGTTTTTATCCTTCGCCATGGTCGCCGGCGTGTGCTTTTTGCTTCTAGTTTCGCTGACGGCATCGGCCGTTATCACCGCTGTAGGTGGATACCTCGAGCACCTTCTACCCGGCGGCAACCTACTGGCGTGGACTATCCATTTAGTGTTAGATATCAGCATTGTTACGCTGCTCTTCGCGATGATCTTCAAGTTTCTACCCGACGCGAGGCTCTCATGGCGCGATGTACGGCTAGGCGCGGCACTAACGGCCGCGTTGTTTTTGGTCGGCAAATATGCCGCTCGGTCTTTATCTGGGCAGCGGCGCAGCGGGATCCGCTTACGGAGCGGCCGGGTCGCTGATCACGATGCTAATATGGATTTATTATGCTGCGCAAATCGTGCTCTTCGGCGCAGAGTTTACTCGAGTCTACGCCCAGGAACGCGGCCGCGGCATTCGTCCGGCAAAGCATGCCGTGCGCGTCGATCGGAAGGAAATCAAGTTACCACCGTTGGCCGATCGGGGCGACAAGTGAGTCTGACAAGCATTGAGCTACAGCACATGACATAAATTTATTGCGAAAGACTCCTTCGGGCAAGGTGCCGGAGTAGCGTGACGGCTCTCCCACCTCGGAAGACGCTTTTTGCCTAACTACATACGTTTCTACACGCCTAGTTTTTGCGCAGTTAATCTGACAAAAGAGCCTCTGAGGTTTGCACCCGATATCGTAGAGTCAAAATTGTCGCGGACGCAGCATATCAGTTCAACCGAGGCGTTTCGTGCACGGATCCCTGGATGCTCCTGAATGCTATGTTTATATACATATATCCAATATGTTATTTAATAAAGGGAGTCAATGTGTTTCCGTGGACTGTTTGATCACTTCCTCGGCAATAGGTCACATACAGTCTGAAAACCTGGAATTCGTCGGCCAGCGGTCTGGTGAGAGCGTCTAGCCGATAATTCCATTCCATTCGACTTGGTCGAAGCAAACGGATCGCGACAAAACGAGTTCTGCCGCAATCACGGTTTGGCGCTAAGCACCACATGGGGAGCCACGCCGCAATCCTGGCTTTTTTGGATTCGTAAGATTAAGTTCCCGGCGTGCAAACCCCTAAACGTCGACCGATCAAGCACGAGCGCATCGTCCTGAATCTCGACCGATGCCGAAAATTCGTCGAACTGCTCCAGCGTCCGGTCGTTGACAAGTCCGATCCCCCTCACCTCCGTCGGCCCTGAGAAACGCTATTTCTTCGCTGGTGCTATCGCCCTCCGAACTCCCTCGTCGGAAGCCGAAAAAATCTCTTGCCCGCGGCGCGACCGGAAAGGAGTTCCGAGTATATTGCCTCAAGTGGGCGTCATGTCCAATACCCTGATTAACGTCTCAAATCGTCTGCCCGTAACCGTCGAAGGAGATAAGATTGCAAAGTCTGCGGGCGGATTGGTCGCTGCGCTCGATGGCCTTTCCAAAGAGCAGTATACGACCAAATGGATTGGCTGGCCTGGTGCCGCGTTTGCGGAAACTTCACGGGAGCAGGAGATCGAGCGCGTTCTGACAGAAGAATATGGCTGCATGCCGTTGTTTCTCAGTAAAGAGGATGTCGAGGCGCATTACGAAGGTTTTTCGAACTCGAGCATCTGGCCTCTGTTGCATTACCTGCCGAACTACCTGCGTTACGAGCCCTCCTGGTGGGAGCACTACCAGAACGTGAACCGCAAATTCGCCGATAAGGTGCTCGAGAACGCACACGACGACGATTTGGTTTGGGTTCATGACTATCAATTGATGCTTTTGCCTGCGCTGCTGAAGGTTGCGGCACCCAATCTGCGAATTGGCTTTTTCCTGCACACGCCGTTTCCGGCTTACGAGATTTTCCGTTGTCATCCCCGCCGTCGCGAACTGGTCGCTGGGATGCTAGGGGCGGATCTAGTCGGGTTTCATACCTTCGGTTACCTGCGTCATTTCTGCGACTCCGTGCAGCGCCTTCTGGGGATTGAAGCGGAGCTCACGCATGTCCGCAGCGACCGGCATTGCACCACCTTGGGCGTGTATCCGATCGGGATCAACGCAGTTAAGTTTGAAAAAACACTTAATTCGGCCGAATTCCATTGTCGGCGTGAGCAGTTTCATCTCGCTCACAAGGGCAAACGACTCGTCGTATCCGTGGAGCGGATGGACTACACTAAGGGTATCCTGCATCGACTGGAAGCCGTCGACAGTTTCCTGGCCGGACTGAAAACCATCGATGAAATCCGGTTTATATTCGTGAGCGTGCCGTCGCGCGGAGGCATCGAGGAATATCAGGCGCTGCGTGAAGAGGTCGAAACACGCGTCGGCCGGCTTAACGGTAAATATGCCACGTTGCGGAACAGCCCAATCCATTTCATTTTTGACTCGATCCCTTTTACTGACCTTTGTGCGCTCTACGCCATTGCTGACGTAGCGATCGTGACGCCGCTGATCGATGGCATGAACCTGGTAGCCAAAGAGTTCGTTGTCTGCCAGCGAGAAAATGCAGGTTCCTTGATATTGAGTGAATTCGCGGGCGCAGCCGAGGAGCTTTTCAACGCTTTCCTCGTCAATCCCTATGACGTGAGCGCCGTGGCGGAAACCTTGTCGACCGCACTGGCGCTGTCCACCGAGCAAAAGAGGGCTCTTATCGACCCAATGCGCGAGCGGGTGATCAGGTACGACGCCCGGCATTGGGCGCGCTCTTTTATCAATGATCTAAGCGCTCTCGTAATTCCAGATCCTGACATGAGCGGCGCTGATATCGAGGAGGCGCAGAACCGAATTGCGCAGGCCATGTCGGCAGGTAACCGCGTCGCGCTGTTTCTGGATTACGACGGTACGTTACGGGAGATTGAACGCGAGCCCTCGCTAGCCAAACCCACTCCCGCTCTTCACGACTTTCTCAAACGGCTCACCGATCTGGCGAATGTTGACGTTA
>DATNNY010000606.1:0-13326 GCA_035601635.1 Pyrinomonadaceae bacterium | reverse complement strand
TCATCAGAATATTGTCGCCTTAGAAAACTCGTTGAGACATGCCAAGAGTGCCGAAATCGAACCCCGGTAGTGCTACTCAATCATCTCTTGCACCAGCGCGAAGGCCTGCTCTTGTATCTTTGAATCATCACCAAATCCTTCCAGCCAAGTCACATCAGGCTCGTGGCGAAACCAGGACAACTGTCGCTTCGCATAGTGCCGCACATTAAGTTTCGTCTGTTCGATCGCGCTGTCGAGATCGCGTTCGCCGGAGAGGAACTCAACCACCCTCCGGTATCCATGGGCGCCGAGCGCGTTTGAGTTCGCAGGCACGCCTTCGTCGAGCAGGCGCCGGACTTCAGCGACCAACCCTTCTGCGAAATGCTCTTCGGTGCGTTGATTGATGCGCTCATAGAGTTTGTGGCGCGGCGGGTTCAAGGCAATGATACGAATCCGCGACGCCAGGGAAGGCGGCTCAGGCCGGAGCGGTCTTTGGCGCGAAATGGGCCCACCCGTTTGCAAGCGGAATTCGATGGCCCGTTGCACTCGTGGCCAGTCACGTGGATTCAGGGTGGCAGACTCAGCCGCGTCGAGCCTCTTTAAAATGCGATGGAGATATTCGGGGCCGCGTTGATTGCGTAGCCGTGTCAGTCGCGCACGCAGGTCTTGATCCGTCGGTGGGCTATCAAAGAAAGGCAGCCGGAGAGCGCGCAGGTACAAGCCGCTGCCGCCGACGAGCAGAGCCGAACGCCCACGGGCTTCTATCTCGGCAATCTTCTCAGTTGCGGCTCGCGCCCAGTCAGCCGCTGTAAAATTCACTGATGGTGAGACAAAGTCGATCAAATGATGTGGCACGCCGCGCCGCTCTGCCAATGGCACCTTTGCCGTCGCTATCTGAATGCCCTGATAAACCTGGACAGAGTCGCAGTTAACAATCTCGCCGCCGATGCGCCGCGCCAGCTCGATCCCCAGCTCGCTCTTTCCGGAAGCTGTGGGACCGACAATGGCAATGATGCCCGGAGCGCGAACATCCCGTCCGCGTGCTTCGGCTTCGTAGCCTGCTTTGATTGGAGCGCTCACCCGCGAGAGATGATAAGCCGGATCGCAATCACTAACCAGATGAGCAGGAGCAACACAATGCCGCCGATGATTTGATTGCGGGAGAAGCGCATCTCGAAATCACAAGAGAAACTCTGCCAACACTTCATCACTTGGACGCACCAGCGCCTGACCCCTCGCTTCGACTACCGGCACGAAACGCTGACGGGTCAATTTGTACATTGCACGCAGGGCGCCAAAGTCATTCGCGACATCGCGTTCCAAATAAGCAACCTTGTGCTCTTTCAACCAGGCGCGCGCATGCGCGCACAAGGGACAGTCCGGCACCACATACAGCGTTATTGGATCCGTTCGAGCAATCATAGTTACCGAGTTAGGAATCGCCGCGGTGGAAAAGAGTTTGGTGTCCGAATAGGCTTATCAAGCCGGGCGATCAGATCCGAATATTGAATATCGCCGAACTCATCAAACTTGCGCGCGGGTTTACCCTTGGCTTGCGCAAGGATAGCTCGGTCGCTTCCGATCATGAAGGACAGGGAAAGCCAGGTTAGAGTGGCGAGGAGATTTGCGGACACAACTGAATTGGAGGTCATTATCAGAAATCGAATACGGCGCTGACCCTCATACGGAAATTCGGCAGAAGCGGCGTAGTAATCTCATCTCCGTTCCGAAAGGTCGCAGCGCTTTCCAGATGACTGTCGCGCAGGCGATAAATCTCGACCAGGCGATTCTCCGGGTCAACAATCCAATACTCAGCGACGCCGCACTTGGCGTATAGCTGTCGTTTGACGAGCAAATCTCGATCCCGGTTTTCCTTGCCCGGTGACATCACCTCGATAACCAGATCAGGCGCAGCATTGAATCTGTCGTTGGTGACAATGTCGCTCCACTGCTCGTTACTGACGAAAGCGAGATCGGGAATCACCGCGTCATAATTATAAAAATAGCTCCTGCTCCGGGGACTACTCGTCCGATCGGATTACTCTTAAGGTAATCCACTAACGCAACTTGAAAGTTCTGAATGACTATCTGATGTGGAAGCCCAGGTGCGCGCGAGACGAACAGTTCTCCTTCGATTAGTTCATATCGATTGTTATCGTCCGGACACGCGTCGAGGTCCGCGACGGTGAGTAAAGGTTCGATTTTGGCGGACATAGAAACTCCTTAGTCTGTTGGCAATTTAACATAAGCGACGGACGAAGTCGCGGCAAGAGTGGCCGCGTATGGCTGCCCAACATCTAGCCAATCGTGACACTATCAGAGCCAACTTCTATGCTTGTACAAGGAAGGGTCAACGACAAAAACTTGTCCTCGCGCGGTAGACTCAAACAAGCTGAGTTTATGCAATAATAGTGCTTCCCGGAAATGACTTTGAGGGGACCACCATGACCAAGGCGCAACGACCGATCGATCCAAGAGACTTTACTAGAATTCCAAGATGGCGCGAGATCATCAGAACTCTTCCGGAAGAGATCCGAGTCTGTGGAGAACACGGCGAGGAGGTTGTGATCAAACTGGGAGTAGAGCCTCTGCCAAATCAAGGTTCTGGTGTCCCATTCTCAGAAGCCAATTGGGAAGGTTGCTCTCTCGAGGCGATCGATAGAGTAAGACGAGGTGTGCAACACACCCTGGAGTTGATTGATCGCGCTAAGCAAAAGTACCGAGACGAGTTAGCACAGAAACTCGAGTCTAAATATACCGGAGACATTGTCGCCATTGAATTAGGAACTAACAACTATTTTGTCGGAGAGAATGAGGTTGAGGCTGCTGATAAGGCTCGCGCGGCGGGACATGAGGGCACGCTCTTCTTCCTACGTGTGGGCTCACCCTACGCTCATCGCTTGATGACACCTCGCCAGTAATGCAAATAGACGGTTATTTCAACATGCGGGGCGAGCCGGTAATTAGACTCGACGTCGGCTCGTCACGAATTGAGGTTCTGGTGGACACGGGTTTCAATGGTGGTTTGATTATTCCAGATCAACTGGCGAAGGAATTGGATCTCACGTACGACAGAGGATTGGAAGAGTTTTGCACAGCCACAGGAGCAACGTTCTTGGCGTCCGGGTGTTCGATGGAGATTAGTTGGTTTGGGCGGGCGATCAGGATACCCGTCGCCACGAGTGAGGAAATCACCGAAGCGATCCTCGGAGGTAATATGCTAAAGGATTGCCGCCTCACGATAGACTACGGTCGTCGCACGGTGACCGTCGTAGCAAGTTAGTTGTGACCAGTCATTTGTGGGATCACGCGAGTGCTAATACATCTTCGTCACTTCAATGCCCGTGTAATAAGTCTTCAAAATCTGATCGACCGTGAGTCCCTGCTTGGCTAAACCGTAGGCCCCGAACTGGCACATACCCACGCCGTGTCCCCATCCGCGTCCAGTGAAGACGAATGCGGCAACGCGATCATTCTCGTTATAGATCCGATCGATGACGAAGAGTTGTTCCTTCAAACCCAGCGCCGACCGAATGCGGCCACCCCGAATATGTCCCACGCCCTGCGTGCCAATGACTTCCAGGTCAATCACTCGTCGCGAAGAACCGCGGACGGCGATGCGCAAGTCGGTGATGGCGCCAACGCCCCGGACTGATCGTCCCAAACGCGTCTGTACGGCCGGCAGAGAGAGTTCCGCGGTCCAGTTCGTCACCGATGAAAAGCGGTCGGCTGCGGCGCCGTTGGCCGCGGGCCGAACTTCGAGGTAATCGACTTCGCCTTTTGAATTCACATGAAAGACAACGGGCTCGGCGCCCACCAACGCCAGGGATTTCATTTGAAAAAGGCTCTCGCCGAACTCGCGGAAGAGGAAGGCCTCCCGATTGACGACTATCGGCATGTCCTTACCCTTGTTCGAACGCAACATCATTATGCCGCCTGATGCTGCTCGCGACGTGCCTTTCTGCAGTGCGAGCAGGTTCCGCGATTCGAGCAGCCTGGCGATCGCGTGCAGGCCACGGGCGCGCGACATAGTCTCATTGGGACGCAGAGTAGCATCAGCAAAGAGTGACAGCGCGCCGTCGCGCACCAGCATTGCCACATCCGGGCGATTGATGGTGGGTATCTGATCGCCGTCATGAAAACCAAGAAGATAGTCGGCGTCGGCGCTATTTAAGAGAGTATCAGCGCGCCGATCGCTATAGACTGCCGCCAACAGAGCGGTACTAAAAGCCGGTGGTTTGATAGCGTCATCCGGAGCTTTGAATGACGTGTTGCGAGCCAGACGCGCAACCACATTCAGCCACTCGCGAACTTCTGAGCCCGAGATGTGCGACGATAACCACGAACTGGAAACCTTATCGGCCGGAACCGCGAGGCCGCTGATCGCTAACACGGCTGCATCACGAGCAAAGACCAGATCCTTTTCATCCTTGATTTCAAACAGCTCGCGCGAACTCTTGATCGTGAACGGGGCAAACGCGGCCTTGCCTTCGACGGCGCATTCGCGGCCCTTTAAATACGGCACCGCGGTATTAAAGATGTTCTCAGCATCTTCGGTCCGGCCGCCGCAGGTCGAAGTGTAGAGCGCATTGATAGGTTCGCCGTTGTAGGTCGCGATCATTCCTCGCGTTTCCTCGACGGCGCGCGACGTTAGTACCGTTTCACTCGAAAGTCCGCGATAGACCTGAGAGCGCGTGGTCGGCAATAAATCATAACCATCAGCAGCGAACTGGCCGCGATTTTTCATGGCGTAGGTGCGCGCGGCAATCGCCTGCGCTTTCAGAGCCTCAATCGCAGGATATGACAGCTCGTTTGGCACGACGCCGCGAACATAGTCTTCGAGGCCGATAACATTAACGACGGTTAGCGCTCCCCGTGTATTCGCAAACACTTCGATCTTCCCGCGAAAGGGCTTGTCGTTGAAACGGACCGGGGCGTTCTTTTCGTCGCTCGACGCCAGGGTCAGGGGCGCGCTTGAATGAAAGAGCGGAGCCGCGCCACGGGCGAACGCAATCACTTCCCGTCCGGGCGCGACCGCGCGAGATGTCAGCCGGACTTTGTTCGCGGTCGAGGGCTTTACCGAACTCAGTGAAGATTCTTTGGCGTCGTTCACGACCGGGGCGGGGCCTTTGGGACTCGCCTGGCCCGACAGCAACACTTCGAAACCAGCGTCTTCCAGTTTCGCTGTCACATCGTCGGCCGCTTCCGTTGATTGACTGCGAACGACGACTTTCCACCCGCCGGCTGAATCCGCGACCACCTGACCTTCGACACCAGCCAACTGCCTGACCTGTTCGACGGTCCGGTCGGCCTCATCGCGCGAAAGTGATCTCGCGACCTCCAGATCAAATGCATGATCGTTAGCCGGCCGTGGGGACAGCATTCGCGACTCGATTCGTAGACGCGTCGTCTCCAGCGGCAAGGTCTCGGAACCCATCTCAGAAGCGTTAAGCAACCGGCCTGTAGTTGAGATTGTCGCCACTCTCGAATCAGTCGACAGCGCGATCCGCATCACCGGTTCATTGGAAAGTTGAGCCGGCTCTTTCGATTCGCTTGCCTTCTTAACGATCGAGGGCTGCTCTGAAGGCCACATCTTCGGCTGACCGGTTTGATCGACCGCGCGGCGCTGGCGGTCCTGCGCGACCACAGCAGAAGAAAGACTGAGCGGCGAAAGTAGCGTACTCGCGATAAGCAATCGGGTCGCGATGGTGCGGGTACGTTCTTGCATTGGGACTGGATATCTCCGCGAACAAAAGGGAGCAAGCCGGGCGGGCTGTCGTCATCTTACTACAAAAGCGTTCGAACTGAGCGCCAAACTGCAGCACCGTCTCAATCAAAATTCTCTGCGCACCCTCGCCGAAGTCCTGCGCCCAGCCCCCGTTACCTGGTTGCCAGCGCCGCTGCGGCCAAAGTGTGAAACTCACGACGTACCTGGTTGATGTTTGCAAAGGGAAGCGCGCGGGCGTGCGTGCGATTGGTAAGCAGGATGTACACCCGTTGGCTTGTGCCGTCGATCCAGCAACTCGTTCCGGTAAATCCGGTATGTCCGAAAGCATCCGGCGGCAACGCCGGGCCCGCGGTTGAATCTTTTGTCTCGGCCAGCTGCCAGGCGAATGAGCGGGCCTCGTTCAAGCCCGCGGTCATGTTGATGCGAAAGAGCGCACAGGTTTCGTTTGATAGAAGTTCCGAGAACCCGCCGATGAATTGGTTGGCAAGCCGCAAAGTCTCCGCCGCAGTCGAGAACAAACCAGCATGTCCGGCCACACCTCCGAGAAAATTCGCGTTGCCATCGTGGACCTCGCCCCAAATCCCAGCGGTGCGCCAACCGGAATACGCGGGTAGTTCAGGATCACGTTCGCACATGTCGCGTTCGTACTGATTTCCAGTCTCACAAGCGGCGACGCCGGTTCTAATAGCCTGGGCCGGATTGAAGAAGGTGCTGTGCAACTTCAGTGGATCGAAGATCTCCCGCTGAGCGAGATGATCGAGTGTCATCCCGATCAGTCTGCTTAGCAGAAACCCGAGCACAATAAATCCGAGGTCGCTATAGACAACCTGTGCCCCCGGCTCGTATGCGAGGGGCTGATTGGCAATCGCTGCGATCGCTGCGTCCTGCTTGCCGTTTGCGATGATGTAGAGAGGTCGCCATGCCGGCAAGCCTGAAGTGTGGGTCAGGAGTTGGCGAATCGTGATCCGATTTTTGTCAGGACGATCGAATTCGAGCAGGTAGTTGGCAATAGAGCTGTCGAGCGTCAATTTTCCCGACTCTACCAGACGAGCATAGAGCAGACCCGTCGCCAGAGGCTTTGTCAGCGAAGCGAGATCGAAAATCGTATTCAGGGAAGCCGCGCGCGTTTCCGGGTTGCGCACCGCCTCCCCCAGAGCCTCGGCAAAAATCGCTTGACCAGCTTCGGCCACGACGTAGACGGCGGAAGGGAAGTCACCGGCATCGATCCGCCTTTGCAGAAACGTAGAAATGTTCGGCTCTGGTTTAGTGTTAGGGTCGAAGTTCATAATGCCGCACTCTTCTTGGTTGCTCGGATCGCGAGCACCAGCACCGCCGCGATCAGCGCCGACAGCGACAGACAGAACGCGCCGGAGATAAATGAACCAGTTGCTTTGCTTAGATACCCCACCAGCCAGGGACCGGCCCAGCCGCCCAAATTCCCGATCGAATTGATCAGGCCGATTGATGCGGCTGCCGCAGTGCCAGTCAAAAAGCTGGTGGGCAAAGCCCAGAAGCCGGGGAGATAGCCGTACAATCCAACCACGCCGACACTAAACATCGCAATGGCCAGCACGATGTGCTGTTGAGCCACCACGCCGAGTAAGAGTCCAATGCTGACGGCCAGCATTGACAAGGCTGTATGCCAACGTCGCTCGCCGGTTCGGTCAGAGGACCAGCCCACGATCAGAATTGCCGCGAGCCCGGCAAAGTAAGGGATAGCTGAGAGCAGACTCACTACCAGGTTAGACGAACCAGAAGCTCGTTTGATCATCGTGGGAAGCCAGAAGGTAAAGCCGTAGGCCGCGGTCACGATAAAGAAGAAGGCGAGAGTCAGGAGGATCACTTCGCGGTTTCGGAACGCTTGCCATACGCTGGGCGAATGCTCTCGCTGCTTTGCTTGCGCTTCGCGTTCCAGTTCAGCGGTTAGCCAATCGCATTCGTCAGCGGGCAACCAGCGCGCTTGATGAGGCCGGTCAGTGAGATAAAAAATTGTCACGAAGCCAAAGACGATGGCCGGTAGTCCTTCGATGATGAACAGCCAGCGCCAGCCGGCCAGACCAAACCATTTCACGCCCAACAGCAAACCTGAGACAGGCGCTCCAAAAATAATAGCGATCGGCTGGGCGGCCATGAACATTGCCACCACCTTGGCCCGATCCTGGTGGCGGAACCAGTGGCTAAGATAGACGATTATTCCCGGAAAGAAACCTGCCTCGGCCGCGCCCAGCAGGAACCGCAGCGAGTAGAACTGGGTCTTCGTTTGCACGAAGCCCATGAGTATGGCGACGATGCCCCAGGAAATCATGATGCGGGCGATCCAGCGTCGCGCGCTCCATTTTTCGACGATGATGCAGCCTGGAATCTCCAATAAAAAGTATCCGACAAAGAAGATGCCGGCGCCAAAACCGATCACATCGTCACCAAACTTAAGGTCGCCCTTCATCTGTAGAGCGGCAAAGCCGACATTCACCCGATCCAGATAAGCGATTATGTAGAGCAGAAAAAGATAGGGAAGCAGTCGGCGCATGATGCGGTTGCGGCATCGGTTCCCGACAGCGTTTTCTTCGACCTTTTGCTTTGAATTCACTTCACATGCTCCCATGAGCGAACCCGAATATGCTTCATAAGCACGTGCACTTTTCGAAATCGAGAATGCTTGAATAAGAAACTATAAGCACTGGCGAGCAAAGGCTTTGGTACAGAACCCGGAGCGGGTAGCGACGGGCTCCAGCCATCCAACCTCCGTGGGCCGAGCAAAGTTCGCGCGAAATCCTTTCAAGTCAGTGGATGGTCTGCGATTCGCGTGTCATCAGCATCTTGAGTGTTTGACCCGGTCGCTCCCGATTCTTTACCAAGGAGCAAACCAACGACTCGTTTGGCGTGGGGTTTGGCGCCAACTGAGAATCCAACAATCAAGACTTCGAACGTCAGAGTTGAGGCTGGATTCTCGGAAACCTGAGCCAAAAAGATAAGCGAGCGAGCGAACGACCCACTAATCTAAAGTCAGCACACGAACACACAGATCCCCAGGTTCTAGTCAGCCGTGGGGTCGAGACAAAAAATGATCATAAGCGCCCCGTGCGACTTCGGCGATTGAATACTCACTGTCCGCCACGGATGATTTCGAGTCTTTGATGAATACAACTATCGCGATATGCCCGGCACCATTCGGCAATGTGATAACCCCAACATCGTTAACGATGCCCACCGCGGTTCCGGTCTTATGCGCCACCTCAGTTCCGGTTGGAAGCAGCCCTTTCAGCCGCGGGTCCCCAGTCTGGCAGCGACGCATGATGCCGAGCAGCAATTTGGTTGTTTCCCGTTGGAGTAAATTTTTTCTATATAGGTGAACCAGCAGGGAGACCATTGCATCTGGCGTTGAGGTGTCGCGGGGATCGCGCGCGTACTGCTCCGCGGCAGAGCGTTGTTTATCGGCTGGGACAGAAGTCAGGACACTTACATACCTCCCCGGTCCCCACTCACTTTCCGGCGGCAGCGGCAAACCGAACATGTCGAAGATATGTTCACTAGTCGAGCGATCAATCGACATGTCCTCGATGCCAAGCGATCGCATGCGCGCAGTCACAGCTTGGGGGCCGCCGGCTAAACGCAAGATCAGGTCGGAAGCGGTATTATCACTGACCGTCAGCATCATCTCGAGAAGATCACGTACGGATACAGATGACTCGCCGAACTTGAACTTGTCAGTTAACGGTACGCCCCCCGGGCGAATATCTCTTGGTTCGATCTTGATAATGTGCTCAAGTTGTTCTTTCCCCTCGTCAACCAGCGTCAATAAGTGGATCGCGATCGGAAGTTTGTATGTGCTGGCCATCGGGAAGCGCTCCGAAGTCTTCATAGTGATGCGGCGACCGCTCTCGATATGTACGGCGGCGACGCCCATTTCTCCACTCGAGTAGAATTTCAGAGACATGGCCAGTCAGTCAGCTGCCGCACGATTGACCGGGCGCGGCGATTACATTCAATCTTCGATTCAATCAATCTATTCAACACCTGCACGCAGGCTCATGGCTTCACCTTAACGATCACTTTGTTGCTCGTTGTGCCGCGGATGCTGAGGCTCGCACGCACTTCGATGCTGTTGGCAATTTGATCCGGCAACTTAACGATCACCTGTTTGAGCCAGCCGAAGTTCGGAACTGCGCCGAAGGATTCAACCGTCAACGGGAACACCTGACCGAGCGAATCTTCGGCCTGAGCCGTAATGACGGAAGTGGTTTCGCCAGCACCCAGCTCCAGATTCATAACAAAAAATGAGACGCGGGTGCGGTGGTCGGCGCTGAAGTTGTACGTTCCGGTAATCGGAAAAGGCTCGCTCATCATCGCTACCGAATCCAGAGCCAACGCTTGCAGAGAATTCTCCTGCGTCAGCAAAATCGGCGCCTGTCCGGGTGGCGGCGACGAGCTTGACGTTCCCGTGAACGATGCCGTCTGATTGCCGCTCAAGCTTCGGGAGGATACGAATCCGATCGATAGCGGATTGAAGGCGTAGCCGGATTTTGTCGGCGTTACGAAGAGGCTGTGGCTCACGCCACCGGCGTAAGTGAACACGTAGCCGCCGCTTTGGTCAGTGAAAGTGATTTGCGTTCCGGAAACGTCGCTTAGCAGCACCATTGCCACGTCAGCGATTCCTTTACTCGTCGCGTCCGTCACCACGCCCGAAACCGTAAAAGAAGGCGTAGGCGATGGAGTGGGCGTCGGTGACGGTGTAGGCGTCGGCGTCGGCGCAGAAAGAACAGGTTGCCATGATAAATCATGTTCGTCGAACGAACTGTTTGTGACTCGCGTGATGTTGCTGCCATCAGCGTTGATCAAAAAGATGTCGTCAGAGCTGGTCTGGCCGACGCGTTTGTAGCTCGTAAACGCAATCCTCGAACCGTCGGGTGACCATTCGGGGTCACTTGAGTCGAGCGTTGTGCTCTGGGTGATGTTGATTTGATTACTGCCATCGGCATTCATGATGTAAACCAAAGGCAGACCATCGCGTTGTGAGGCGAAAGCAATCCGCGTCCCGTCCGGCGACCACGACGGCCCACTATCGGAGGCTGAGTTGTTGGTCAGTCGAACGGGATTGGTGCCGTCGGTATTCATCACGTAGACTTCGAAACCGTTAGCTATATTTCCCGTGATGCCGGGGAAATCGCGCGTGCTGGTAAAGGCGATCCGCGTCCCGTCGGGCGACCATGCAGGGTCGAAATCAAAATCTGCATTGTTGGTAAGCCTGGTTTGATTACTTCCGTCAGCGTTCATCACATAAATTTCGTCATTGCCGTCCCGGTTGCTGACAAAAGCGAGCCTCGTGCCGTCGGGCGACCATGACGGCTGGCGGTCGCTGGCGGAGTTGGTGGTGATACGCGTCTGGTTGCTGCCGTCAGCGTTCATCACATAAATCTCGGGAGCGCTTATCTGAAATGTTGTGCGGCCGAAGGCGATCTTTGTTCCATCAGGCGACCAAGCCGGCAAACGATCGAAGGTTCCGCTACCGCTGGGCGTCAGTTGTGTGATGCCTGAGCCGTCAGGGTTTATCGTGTAGATGGTACTGTCGCTGGTGAACGCAATTCTGCCGTTGGTTGCCTGCGCTTCCGCCCGTCGCCACTCAATGCTTGCAACGAAGCAGAAAAATGCGGCGAGAACGATCAGTAGGCATATGAGCCTTGCAAGTTTTGAGGCTGCGTTCACGTCTTAAAGAAATCTAGCACAGTATCAACGTCGATGTTCGGATTTGTTCGACGGCGCCTCTAGACCAGACGAGCCTGACGGTTTTCGCGTCATGAAGAACCGAGTTGATGATGGTAAAAGGAACAAAAAAGGAACAAGTAGAGTATCGCCCCCACCATCGTCAACAACCAGGCGAGCCAAGAAAAGACTCAGCTGAACGAAGCCACCGCCTATCACACAGCAGAGGAGTGTTAAGCCGTTGCCGCGGAGCAGAGAGATGATAACGAACAGCAAGTGCTTCATACCGGTATATCACAAGAGAAGCTTTCCAACGATTTGAAGCGCCGCCGTTAAGAAGTCCACCAACGCTTGGGCGTTCTATTTGTGCGGTGTTCGCGCAAGACCTGCCCGCTTATTGAATCAACGACATACCACCAGTTTTTGTAACTCTTATTTAGCCTTTCAACCAACTTCCTCGGTGCGACCGGGACTGATATATAGATCAATTTCATGTTAATCAGCACCTGCTTGTCACCAGGAGAGAAGGCATAGGCCTGTGGGATTACGATCAGACGGTTATCCGGTTGTGCATCCCGCCGGTACATCTCGATTGCCGGTTGATCTATTTGTCTGCTCTTATGCAAGGCCAAGTCAGCAATCATTACTTTACAGAATTTTGTGGCGGGACAATCATTAATGAGCACAAGTCTCCGCCGATTCCCAAGCGTTACGAGGAGGTAGCGCTCAAGGGCATAGAAGGGTATCCACTTGCTGTCAGTATCCCTTCTGATGTAAACCCTTCGCGCCCTGTTCGGTTCGCTGACCTCCTTCACTTGGTACCCGTTGAGTTGGAGCGGGACGGCTTGAGGGGAAACCCAGGTAACATGCTTTCGCCTGACGGCCTGCCCGGAAGAGACTTGGCAGCTTAGAAGGGAGGCGCAAATGAGAGCAGCGGAGCAAAACATATATCCCGCAGCCGCAGAGCGATTGCGAGGAATATATCTCATAAAGGTTAACCTTATTCTCACCTTCGTGCGCAAGCCACACTAGCGTCGAACGGTGGAGTTGACGCGGCGGCGCGAATCAAAGCACCTTCCGCTTTACGAAGCTAGTTGAGAAACACGCTCCCCCCGCTCGCGTCCAACGATTGTTGGCTTAGGCCCCCGGTCGCCCGGAATCTGATTGAGCAAATACTTCATTGATTGTTGGGCGAGCACTGCTCTAACAATACTCGCCACTCACTGCCACGCCGGACACATAACATCGTGCATTTATGATCATCTTTGAATGGCTTCCCTTCGAACGCGCCCGCTGCCTGCGAGTGAAACACCATAACCGCGGCGTCCGCCCCGACAGGTTTGATCATGACTGGGGTGCGTGCACTGTTGTCCAGTCGATAGCTGGGCGACTTAATTATGTTGAGGATGGCTTTGCGATCCAGCAGCTTACCGTTAGGGGCAATATAGAGGTAGTCGTCCGCCATCAGCTTTGCGACGAGAGTTACATCCCTTTCTAGCCAGGCTCGATTCCATATCTCGTTCAGATGCTCCAAGTCAGCGGTCACATTTGAACCCTCCGAAGAAAACGATCGATTAGAACTGGTAAGACCGATTAGCATTAATAACAAGAATGCGAAGAACAGGCGAGACATTGGGTACCTCCGTTTTTCGGTTTCAAATCCAGGAACTGATCGAGTGGCTCCCCAACGTCTGAGTTGACGGCGGCGGCGCGAATCAAAGCACCCTTCGCTGCACCCAGCAGGTTGAGAAATGCGCACCCGCCGCTCGCGTCCAACGATTTGTTATAGCTTAGCAAGTTCTCGGTTCCGCTGCTCAGCATGACAGCAGGAAGAATGCGACTTAGGCTGAGGAGCGGAAGGAACATGCGCGCGGGTGTGACGAATATCCAACGATTAGCGGCTGCGGAGAGTTCGTGCTGGT
>DATNNY010000605.1:0-5349 GCA_035601635.1 Pyrinomonadaceae bacterium | reverse complement strand
GGCGGAATGGGCGAGGTATACCTCGCGGAAGACACGCAACTACATCGCAGAGTTGCGCTGAAGATCCTTCCTGCCGAAGTTGCCTTCAATCAGGATCGCATGCGGCGCTTCCATCAAGAAGCGCAAGCCGCGGCCGCCCTTAATCATCCAAACATCGCGCACATCTACGAAATTGGCGAAGGCCAGGGAATGAATTTTATCGCGATGGAATACGTCGAGGGCGTCACCCTGCGCGAGAAGATCCATCTACAGCGAACTGAACTAAGCAAGTTATTGCGGTACCTTCAGAACGTGGCGGAAGGATTAGCCAAGGCGCATGCCGCGGGGGTTGTGCATCGCGATCTGAAGCCGGACAACATCATGATTACCGGCGACGGTCATGCCAAGATTCTGGACTTTGGTTTGGCGAAATTGATCGAGCAACGGCCCGCTTCAATCTCGGCTAAAGGCTCGAGCGAAGTTGTCACCGCAATGATGCCCCAACCGGGGTCCCCGGCCGGGCAGCCCGGCTGGGGTGGTCATCACTCAACTCCCGGGACCGTAATCGGCACCGTCGGGTATATGTCGCCTGAGCAAGCCCAGGGAAAGACCAGTGAGATCGATTACCGCTCAGACATCTTTTCCTTCGGCTGCATTCTCTTTGAAGCTGCGACCCGTCAGAGGGCCTTTGAAGGAAAAGATGCGCTCGATTCGCTGCACAAGATTGTGCACGAACCTACGCCCCAGATTAGCGACGTCAACCCCACAGCGCCACCGGAGCTTCAAAGAATTACGCGCCGCTGTCTCGCGAAGGACCCTGAAGACCGCTATCAAACAATCAAGGATGTGGCAATTGAACTGAAAGACTTGCGGCGTGAGATGGAAAGCACGGCAATCCCAATCCCGTCGTCAGCGGGCAGCGACGCCACTGGCGCCGAAGCGCTGGCTGATCAAAGCCTCAGCGCCACGACCGGCACGCGGCCCGGCTCGCTTTCGACCAGGGCGTCGAGTGCCGAATACATCCTATCGGGAATCAAAGAGCACAAGCTCGCGACGGTCATGGTCGCCGGATTGATCGGGCTCGCGCTGGTGGGAATGGGTTTCGGCTTACTGCGAATGGTCCGGCAAAAAAAGACTGCCTTGTCTCTGCAATCGGCAACGTTCACGCGGCTGACAAGCACGGGCAAAGCTTTGCGAGCCGCGATCTCGCCTGACGGCAGATGGCTGGTGCACGTCATAGACGATGGCGGACAGCAGAGCCTCTGGCTCAAGCAGGTGGCCGTCCTTAACAGCGACACCCAAATCGTTCCACCGGCGGAACTCTACTACAGCGGAGTGGCGTTCTCGCCTAACGGCAACTACGTCTACTACTCGGTGCAGGAAAAGAATGATCCCAGAGGAACGCTCTTCCAGGTGCCCGTGCCTGGGGGCCCGGTCCGAAAACTGCTGACGGGGATTAACAACGCGGTGGCGTTTTCTCCCGACGGAAAGCGGCTGGCCTTTTTCTATTATTTTGAAGATCAAGATCGTTTGATGATCGCGAATGCGGACGGCACCGGAGAACGTCAACTCGCCATGCGCGGTGGCAACGAGTTTTTCTTTCGATCTGGTTTTGCCGGCCTGGCATGGTCGCCGGATGGAAAGGTTCTCGCGGCGCCGGTTGGAAATGGCGCAGAGAATTATATGAGTGTAGCCACGATTCCAACTGACACTGGTGAGATCAAATTCCTCACTCCGCAAAAGTGGTACGAGGTGCGGCAGGTGGCTTGGTTTCCGGACGGCGTTCATCTTTTGGTTACCGCGATAGAAAAGGGATCAAGCGACTTCAAGATCTGGCAGGTTTCCTATCCGGCAGGCGAGGCCCAGGTGATTACCAGCGACCTTGGTTCTTACTCGACCGTCAGTCTCACTGCCGATTTCACCCAGTTGGCAACGGTGCAGACTGAGGCCTTGGCAAACCTCTGGGTGATGCCCGGTTTTGATGCCGCACGCGCAACGCAGATTACCCAGGGACGGAATTTTATTCGCGAGCCTTCCTGGACCTCGGATGGCAAACTAGTCTACTCGTCAAACATTGCCGGCGGTTCTGACCTGTACCTGATGGATGCTCGCGGCGGCAACCCTAAACAATTGACCGCAAACTCCGGTATGAATGGTCAGCCGTCGACCTCGCCGGATGGACGCTACATTATTTTCTCGTCCGACCGAACCGGCGCGCCGCACATTTGGCGAATGGACATTGATGGTGGAAATCAGAAGCAACTAACCGATAACCCTGATGTCAATCCACACTGTTCGCCTGATGGTCGTTGGGTGGTTTATGTGTCCAACGCGAATAAGGACACGATTTGGAAGATCGCCATCGATGGCGGCCAGCCTCTGCAACTAACTGAAAAGTTGTCTTTCGCCCCGGCTATCTCACCCGATGGAAAACAGATCGCCTGTTTCTATTTCGAGGACCAGAATTCCCCAGCCAGGCTTGGCATCCTTCCATCTCAGGGCGGACCACCAGTCAAAACATTTCCGCTGGCCGCACAGGCCGGGACAAATTTATCCTGGACCGCAGACGGCAGCGCGATCGTTTACGTGGTCACGAGCGCTGGCGTTTCGAACCTCTGGGCGCAACGGTTTGACGGCCGCCCGCCCAAACAGTTGACCAACTTCACTTCTGACCGCGTCTTCTGGTTTGACTTCTCGCGCGACGGCAAACAGATTGCGCTCTCGCGCGGCAACCAAACGAGCGACGTGGTCTTGATCAGTAATATCAAGTAGCGACCTTGCCCCATCGTCAGCTCACCTCTCGCACGAACTCCGGACTGAAGGTCTCTGAGCCTCGTTAACGCAAGCCATTCGACGCCAGCCAGTGACCACCATCAACCACGATAACGGCCCCGTTGATGTAGCTGGCTGCGTCTGAGCAAAGAAACACCGCGGCGTTTTCAATGTCTTCGATCAGGCCGAATCTTCCCAGCGGAATTCGTCGTTTCAGTTTCTCTTTGATTGGTTCCGGCACCAGCCGCTTCATGCCTTCGGTGTCTCCGATTGGTCCCGGAGCAATCGCGTTGACGCGGATTCCGTAACGGCCCCACTCGACCGCGAGGTTCGTAGTCAACGCATCAACACCGGCCTTGGCTGCGGAAACATGGAGCTGCATCGGCGTGCCCAGATAATGCAGCGTGGCGCTGATGTTCAGAATCTGCCCGCGATTCTTCTTCAATTCCGCGAACGCGGCGCGGCAAACATTGAACGACCCCTTGAGATCAATATCGATCACCGTGCCAAAGCCGTTCGGCGAAAGCTCTTCGGCCGCACAAAGAAAGTTTCCGGCGGCGCCGTTGACGACAATGTCGACTTTGCCGAATCGTTCGACCGTAGCGGCGATGGCCTGCTCAACTTCTTCCGGATGGCGTACGTCGGCGGCGACGGCGATTGCTTCGCCCATGGAGTGGGTCTGAGTTGGGGAGCCCTCCCTAACGGTCGGGCTACTGCCCCGAGCCTCCCCTCGCAGACCGGCTCGGGCGTCGTTGATTGCCGCGGCGGCCGGCTCGAGATGTTCCATGCGGCGGCTGACCAGAGCTACGTTGGCGCCCGCTTCAGCCAGCGCGCGCGCGACGCCGCCAGTAATACCGGTGCCGCCGCCAGTCACAAACGCGACGTTACCTTTCAGAATTCCATATGCGAAGATTTTGTTCGTCATAAGACTGTAGGGGCAGGGCTTGTCCCTGCCCGAGTGCGAGGGCAAGGACAAGCCTTGCCCCTACAACTCATCCGCCCGCAATGAATGGCCGCGACTGAACGATATAGATTCGACCTTTCAGGTAGGCCCATTCGATGTCCTGCTCTTTGCCGCCAAAGACTCGCTTGATCAAAGCAGCCGCGGCGGCCAGCCGGCGAATGACTTCATCGGTCAGCACGACGCGCTCCCCGCCGATGGGTATCTCTTTGACGCCGCCGTTTGCATCAAAGGTGAGCAGACTGTCTTCTTCCGATCGCGTTAGCATCTGCACCGCATTTGCCCTCGGCCGAAAAACGATTTGCTCGGCAACCTTCTTCCCTTCCACGACCTTCATGCCCAGTCCGCGCTTGGCGCTGATATAGATCGAGCCCTGGTTCTCTACGGTGCTCTCGCGATTAAATGGATCGGCGGTAATCATGACGCCGGAGCTTTCCGAATCGATCCCTTCCTGAATCAGGACGGCCATGAAGATCTTGGTGTGCTCAACCCCGGCGCGCTCGCGGGCTTCATAAGCTTCAAAGTTCCACACCGACGCCCAAACAAACCTGATTGCATCGATGAGTTGATCGTCGCCACGAACGTTGGGCGCGGTCGAGTAGAGCCCGGCGCCGCTAAAATTCGGCAGATCCTCGCTGTTGGTAGAGCTGCGCGCGAACACTCCCTTGCCGGGAAACTCGAGGTGCAGACGACGTAAGACCGCTTCGCTTAATTGCGGGTTAATGGTTCCATGTGCAATCCGATCGCGCATCTTCGTCAGGTAAATGCGGCGATAAGCAGGATCGTGGACGAACTTCTGATCGTTCAGCATCTGATAGATCGCGTCGTCCAGTTTGTTCTCTTTCAAGAACTGATCGTAATAGAAGAACGGGATGGTAAAGCCCGGCGGAATGGTCACACCCGGCAGACGGGCGTGAGTTATCTCTCCCAGGTTTGCTGACTTTGCGCCATAAGCGATTGAAGACATAGCACGCTGCTCATTCAATCCAGCGAGCCTGGTGACGGTGAGATCGTAGCGCGGCTTCATCACATCCAGCCGCTCTTTCAAGCGCTTCTGGTATTCGTCCAGCGCACTATTCTCGGCGCGCTTAATCGTATACGCATCGCGCCGCGCGTCGAATTCTACCCACCAGCCGTTGTATTGCTTCAATAATTCCTGGGCGTTCTTGATGTAGACGTTGGGGACGCCCCACCCTTTCGCCAGCAGGTTGATGTGCGAGAGCGGGGTCGAAGGTTTACCGGTAATGATTCCTGCCACGGGCGGCAACTGAATCGGCACTTCATCAAGCACGAGGATTTCATTAAAGCCAATCTCAACGTGATCGTCGAGCTTCGGAATCACATGAATTCGTCCCAAAGTCTTGGCCACGTTCAGCGCCTGATAATCCTGCTCTTTCGAGATGTCTGTTTGCAGCACTCGCTGCAGTCCGCCGATGCCGGCTGAGGCTTCATCCTGTCGCAGTGAGTTCGGTTTGTAAGCTACGGAAGTAAAGAAGGACTTGTTGATGATCTCGGAAGCTAGTTTGATCTGCTCAGTGAGAATCAAATCACCTTCCCAGAATTCAAATGTCCAGCGCCGCACCGGCGTCTGGTAAGCAATCGTGCCCAGGATGAAACGCCGGTTTGGTTTCAGATAG
>DATNNY010000604.1:0-5362 GCA_035601635.1 Pyrinomonadaceae bacterium | reverse complement strand
AAGGCCGAGCTTTGTTTTCAGTCGGGAATGCCCGCTTTTGAGTTTGCGCTTCATGGTTAGCCGCCTCCCGACGACTAGCCATATCAGACTCCCCTTTCCCAGAGCGCCGCCGTCAAATTTTCAATGTCCGGTAACCCGACTAACCAGGAGTCTGCGATGACCGCCAACCCGGAGGATTTGTGGCACCGAAATTCGCCTCCCAGATGAGTCTTTTTCTCAATGCCAGCCGTATACCGCACAGCACTGGTTTGCGTTGTGGTTGCATTGCAGCGACGATTCGGGCGTAGCACCAGCGTCGCCTAAATGGGAGTTGAAATGGAAAATAGAGGCGGGTCGGCGGGCGTTGGTTGTTGGGGTTTCGGGAGCATGCTTGCCATCGCTATTTCGTGGAGCATCAACCATTCCATCCTGTGGATGATTCTTCACGGCATCTTGAGTTGGCTGTACGTCATTTATTATTCGTTCAAGCGGTAAACGGACGAGCAAATTCCTGATTGCCGCCGGGCGTCTGTCCTCGGCATCCTTGGGGCAGCATCGCTAATGCTGTGGCTCCTCATGTTCGGCGTGAACGAACAGCGATGGAACGAGCAGGCCAGCGCATCACTGTCAACCGAACATGTGTTCACTGAGAGGCACGCATAAACCTAACAAGGAGAATATCCAATGAAACGCAGCGTCATGTTAACCATCGCTTCTCTGCTCTCGATCCTCTTGATCATGCTTCACTTGACGGACGACATCGTCCGCGGGATGGACAAGGCACGGCCCGCAACCCTCATTGCCGTAGCCATCCTGGTTGTCTGGCTATACGGCACGCTGGTGCTCACCGAACGGCGACCGGGGTACGTCATCACCCTCATCGGAGGGATCATTGCGACGGTCGTGCCCGTCATCCACTTGAGGGGGACGGGAATCGTCAACGTCGTGAAGTCCAGCGGAGGCTTCTTCTTCCTTTGGACGCTCTTCGCGCTCGGTGTGCTCGGGATATTTTCCATCATCCTCTCGGTGCGCGGACTGTGGAACCCACAATGGGGCCAGTCCCGGTAGTCGAAGAACCCGAACCTTGGACGCGACACGCCCGCGAAGTTCGCCAACGTCAGCGCGCGATTGCGGGAGGATGATGGACATTCGAAAGTGAAGGTCAGTTGTGGATTGGTAGCGACAAACGCTAGCGCTTTACCGGATGCGCGTTCTCGATAAGGTGTGAACACGCTTCTCGTGAGCTATTCCTGGATTGTCGGCAACTCGGAAACAAACGTAAAACTCCTAAGTCAAGCGGTCAAGTTCTGGTAAACGCTGCCAGCTCAACCGGTCGATGCAACACCATCTAATACTTTGATTCGACAAGGCTTCTCCGGGAGAAGCAATCTGTTTGGCTGTCCTCGGTCAAAACCTAGCCAGGGTAGTGTTCCCGCTGATCTACTCTAGTGAGCGATTTGACCTTTGTTTTCAATGTAAGTCGGGTTCGACTTGAGTGTTGCGTCGACCTATTGAGACCACCGCGCTAACCGGAAACTTGATTCTTAGTGTCCGGTAACCCGACTAATCGCCCACTTGAAAACGGCCAGGCTCCAAGAGGTGCAAATCTCGGTCGGCGTCACGCTCACGTTGAACTGAACACTGGATACCGTTTGACTGTGAGTTACCATTCGTATTGGCCTTCATGACCCACGGCCAACGGGTAGGAATAACATAATGACTCGCGCCCCGTTTCTTTCTCCCCTGCTGGTCTTGTCGTGGAAGTGGTACCTCTTTGGGGCATTTTTGTGGGGACTTTATCTGTGGGACCGTAGGAGAGCCAAATTTGCAAGCGACGATGGCGGGCTCAATGTCCGCGGCACCGCCATTAGAGCTACCCGACTCGGGACCGTTTTCGTCTTGTTCGCCTTCCTTATCTCCCCTCCGACTCAATGGATATTTCTGGCGGGCGCTTTCCTGGCAATGGCAGCTCTAGCTTGTTTATTAGACTACAGTGGGCCCACCGGCACCCCGCCAACCCGAAAAGCAAAATCGTGGAAATCCGGATGGATGTTTTTCGCTGCTCTCAGCTTTCTGGGCTTTGCGGTCGCTGCCGCAAAGCTCGGTACTCACGCCCAGTTGTTGTTTTTGTTGGTCTGGGGCGGCGGTGCTGGTTTCCTCGTCGGTTTCGGCTTGCGTCTTTGGCTCTCGATACGACGTAAAGTGAAGAGCAGTCAAACCGAAACTGGGTCAAACTCCTGATTAACGCCGAAACCGGACAAGTGAAATTCGCCGAAGACCATTTGTCCGGTAACCCGACTAATCGGGAGTTAGCGCGGCGAACTAGTAGTAGTTTATTGTGCGCAAGCTAATTTCAACTATCTTTGGCTTCATAGGATCGCTCTTCGTGTCCCAAACGATTATTTTTTTCTCGGTCCAATTTCCAGATGAGTCGTCCTGATACTCGGTTGTCGATTTATCGAGTATCTTCCCGGAGGCATCGTAATTGACCTGGCCTGTCGGCCGATCGGTCTCGTCGAAAGAATAAGTACAACGGAGGTAGCTTGAATCCGACTTTTGAACCACCTCAGTCAGGTGGCCGCGCGCATCGCTCGTCTGGTAAGTGTGACTTTTTGTTGAAGCGGAGTATTTATCTTCTACCGTTGTTTCGTCCGGTCTGCGTTGGCGCTCATTATAGGAGCCATCGGCAAAGACAATCTTGTCCTTTTCGGGGACCCCATTTCCATCTCTCTGAATGACCCAGTTTGTTTCAGGTTCCCCGTTCATCGTTGAAATTTGATGGGTTATACCCGTCTTGGAGTCTGTGCTCTCGATAACCTCTCTCGTGTTTTCTGTCCCATCGACGTGATGCTCTCTAGAGCGATAAGTCGTTGATCCGGTCCGCTCTTCCAAGAATTCATTTGAAGATTTTTGGGTGAGAATTCCATCGCCATTGTATGTGTCCGTTTCGATGACCTTGCCATCCGCATCGAAAACGTTTTGGATAGAAAAATTCTCGAAGGGAGCAGTGCCCGTCGTCTGTGATTTAAATATCTGCTCTCCGTTTCGGCTCATAATTGTGTGTACCCACAGTGAACCGTCAGGCTTATAGCGATAAACTTCGAGCTGGTATCCCCGGCGGTCGTAGACTTCAAAAGTCGAGCCTCGTGATTGGTGGGACACGCCGTTCTCATCGATGAACTCTTCGGTAAGGACTGTGTGGACGAGCCCTTTCAGCCCGACGGCAGTTGCTTCTTGGGACCACGATGGAAGTGGTACCAGGAGAATCAGAATCAAAGCTAAGCAGTTGGGTCGCAACGCGATTGTACTCTTTCTAACCATGCCAGCCTTAGGCACCGGAACATCATGGCTCTTGGGCCCTTGCCTGGCAATCATGCGTTGTACCGCTTCGTCGCAGTGGGGGATTGCTCAGGTACGCTCCTACCCCTTTATGTAGACACCGTCCTGACTGAGAATGTGCCAATGGAAATCTTAGCCTCTGCGCTGGAGGGCCAGTGCCTGGTAAACGCGCAAACCGGACAAGTGAAAATGCCCCCAAAACCAGTTGTCCGGTAATCCGAACTTATCGGGCAGTTGAAGGCTCTGGTTTCAGAGTGGCGATGCCCGCATCATTCAAGTCGAATGAAATTGCGTTGCTCGCCATGGACTTTTCTTCGTGGACGCCACCGCCATACCCAACGATAAATTGGTATGGGCCCGGAGGGACCTTGAAAATGACGCGCGCTTTCATGGACTGACCGGGCTCGAGTTGGAAGCGTTCAGCAGGGCGACTATTTGAGTCGATCGTGTACGAGGCTGAATACTTCACTCCGTCGTTCTCGCGCTCCCACCAGGTGGAATTCAGAAGGTCTGTGCGAGTTATCCAGGCTGCTGATTTACCATCGGAGGCTGACAAAGGGCCTTGTAAATTCAATCCTAAGAGTGTGGGGCCAAATTCCGACCTTCTAACCCTGACCGCTTGATTTCCTGAATTACGGAGTTCAATAAGAAAGTTTGCGGTCCCTTGGGGAGCGAAATCGGGCTGAGAAATCAACTCTAAACCGTCGAGTGTCGCCCACAGATGGTTGTCCGGTGCAGGACCAAGGATTTGGTATTTTCGGACCAGCGCGTCTCCCGGGTTCTCAAGCTGAGAAACCTCCAACGCATCAATTTGCATCGCCTTGCCTGTGTACGGTCGCAGCTGATTCTTTACGCTGTCTGAGATGTAAGTAATGAAGTGCCCACTCAACAGGAAACACGTATCCCAACGGTCAAAAACGACTATACCGCAATATTTTCCAGGTCCGCGGAGACCTGCATGCGCAGTGAGAATGAATCCTGAGGACAGCGCACAAAACAATCCCATGAAAACAGCTTGAAATGAGAGTGTCTGACGTACAGAGCTACGCACAGTTACTACCTTTCGGTGATTGTACTGCTAGAAACGTGGATGGCGACCAAAGTCCTGATTAACGCGGAAACCGGCCAAGTGAAGTCCTGGTACGGCATGTGTCCGGTTAGCCGACTAATTCTGAGAATTTGCTTTTTGAAGAAGGTCTCGAGCGATTCAGCGGCGCGATTCTCGCATGTAAGCGCGAGTAGATGCGCGAGTTAAGTCTCAATGCACCGCTTTTGCACACAATCTCAGAGACCGAGGCGAAAGACACCCAAAAACATCGAGAGCTAGGCTTTCGCTTCGAATCTGGGAGTTGCGTTTTGCGAAGGAAATTCAATTCGGCGAAGAAATCGCGGTCGAATCTTCTTTAAGAGAAGCTGCCGGTGGCACGCCGCTCATAGGCAAGTGCTTCGAGAATCTTCTCCGTGGAAAGAGTGCTTTCCGCGGGGAGCATCAGCTTCGGCTTGAGGCGACGGAGGACTTCCTCGGCCATGCGGAAACGCACATCAACTTCCAGGGCGGAGCGACGATTGAGAAAGGAATCAATGAGCGCGCAGTCCTCCGGTGAGAGTCGATCGGCGCCCAGAGGACCGAAGGGCGAAGAAACGGAGGCGGGAGCCGTTTGCCAAGCAGGCTTCAAGTCACTGAGAGAAGTTTCGCGAACAACCAACGAACCAACGACGAGGTCGCCTAGCCGCTTGTTCCCTCTCGTGAGAAAAGCGCTGACCATACCCACGCCGTAGAAGAAGGGCAACCAGTCCACGATGCGCATCAAATTGCGGCCAATAGTTTCCGCAGGTGTGAGTGGGCGGCCAGAATCCTTGATTACACGTATGCCCGCTTTCCGCTTGCCTGGAGTTTGGCCGTTCCAAAGAATTTCGAACAAAGGGTAATAGCCGAAATAGAGAAAAAAGTAGATCAGTACAAAGATGGCAGCACCCCACATGCCGGCCCTCGGGGCAACCGTCGCCATTCCTCCAACGGCCACAGCGCCAGCTACGCCGACGA
>DATNNY010000603.1:0-9430 GCA_035601635.1 Pyrinomonadaceae bacterium | reverse complement strand
TCTGGTGCGGCAGGGACCAGGATTTAGTCTCTACGACGCAACTCCGTTGGGTGACAAGACCCGCAAGCCGGTAGCAACGACCGGTTTGGTTGTGGATCGTGTTCCGGCCGAAGAGTGGAACCAGATCTTCAACGAAGTCTGGCGGCGTTATCGCGACTGGTTCTATGTGCCGAACATGCATGGCTATGACTGGGTAGCGCTGCGCGAACAATACAAACCGCTCCTGCAGTACGTCGCCCATCGTTCAGATCTGAATTACGTGATCGCTGAGATGATTTCCGAACTGACGGTGCAGCACGCCTACATCGAAGGCGGCGATTTCCAGATTCCGCCACGTCCTCGCGTCGGTCTTCCCGGAGCACGCTTTGAACTCGACAAGCAGTCAGGGCGCTATCGCATTGCAAAGATTTTTGAAGGTGAGAATGAAGAAGATCTCTATCGCTCGCCGCTCCGAGAGATCGGCATCAACCTCAATGTTGGCGATTACGTGCTGGCAATCGACGGCGAAGAGTTGAAGGGCAGCGACGATCCGTATCGGCTGCTGCGCAACAAGGCGGACAATCCGGTTCAGCTCACCGTCAACAGCAGGCCGACGACGGATGGCGCCCGCACCGTTTCCTATCGGCCGGTCGCGGACGAGGGCAATCTGATTTATCTCGACTGGGTCACGCGCAATCGCAAGCGAGTCGAAGACGCAACCGGCGGCCGTGTCGGCTATATTCACGTTCCTGATATGGGCGCCGCCGGCATTCGCGAATTCATCAAGTGGTATTATCCGCAGCTCGAGAAAGAAGGACTGATCATAGACGTGCGCGCCAATGGCGGAGGTAATGTCTCGCGCATGCTGATTGAACGCTTGCGGCGAAAGGTCCTGGCGCTTAACTACCAGCGCACCGACGACGCAGCGAGTACTTATCCTGATGGGGTGTTCCTCGGCCCGATGGTGGCCATACTCGATCAAAACTCCGCCTCTGACGGGGATATCTTTCCGGCGATGTTTCGCGAAGCGGGCCTGGGGCCACTCATCGGCAAGCGTTCCTGGGGAGGCGTGATCGGCATTAACAACCGCGGCAACTTGATCGATGGCGGCGCAGTCTTTGTGCCGGGCTCGGCCTTCGCCAGCAAGGACGGCCAGTGGATCATAGAAGGTCACGGCGTCGACCCGGACATCGAAGTTGATAACGATCCGGCTTCAGAGATCGCCGGACGCGATCCACAACTGGAGCGCGGCATTGCCGAATTGATGGCGAAACTGAAAACTCCGGTGAAACTGCCGCCGCGACCGCTGGCGCCGATTAAAACACCAAAGTAAGTGTGCTCAGATCCCTCTGCCTTTGGGAGAGGTTGGGGTGAGGGACTGCGGGCGTTCCCTCTTGTTTTCAGGTTGCCGCTCATAACCACGACGAGAAAAGCAAAAGGCACTTCGCTCTAAGCTTCGCACCCCCTCCCTGCCCCTCTTCCAATGGGAGAGGGGAAAGAAGAACTAATCCCTTTGCTCACAGATCAGGTCGCGTAAATCTCATTTACTTTTCACCACCAACTTATCGAGGGGCAACATCGCCGGCATGCCCTTGTGCTGAAAATACAATATCTAGATCAGAGTGGTTTTTGTAGGTGTGATTAGGTCGATTTTAATTGTGTCTTAGTTTCTTAGAAGGCCATGAGTTTTTCAAAGCTGGAAGGGTTGTCACACACTTGTCACACAAATCTGGGGTGACTGATATCTGATCTCTCCGATGGATGTTTTGCGAGCGCCGAACTAAATAGATGCCCTTGTTAGCATACAGAATTTCGTTCTGAACTCAGTCACGAGAGATTTCATTTTTGCACTCCTGATGCTGCCATCACAATTCTCTCACCCCGAGCAGGCTACAACGCTTGGACGTTTTTTAATGACCTGTGGCATTGGATTGGATTTTGTTCCCTAAAGCCAACAGGTTATAGTCGCGCAGATCCGCGAGGGGCGACCTTTGCTACAATCTCCTTGAAGAGCTGGGAATATCCTCGATTGTAGTCCGAGACGCAAGACTAGGCCGTTACTGCTAACTACCCATTATAGATTGATCAGCTCGCGATGAAACTCCAGGTTTTGCGGAAGGCTTCCGTGGCGAAATATACGAACTTGATCGATTCGGTTAATTTTGCCTCAATAGATCTCAGCGATTCAGGCCAGCGAGCACGTCTAATGCTTCAAGATTTCATCTGCTAGCAGCGCTTGAATAGAGATCCGCGGAGAGGGGAGAAATTTCGTTGACTTCTATCCGCACGACGTAATAGTCTCGCACCGGTATTCTTTGCCAGCGCCGCTAACCCCATTAACTGGAGTTCACTCAACGCTGTGCCTTGGTTTTTGGACTCGCTCACTTCCGGCACACCAACCCGGATATTAATACATCAAGGCACGCCTCTGGCCTTATGAAATATCACAATTTCGACATAAGGATTAATTCCATAAACAAGGGAACGTACTTCGTCAAGGCGAGATCTGCCGAGGGGGACACCGCCACTGCGGAATTGAATGTTAATGGGATCCTAAAAGAATTTCTGGAGCTTATCTCCAATTTGGGCGGCCGTCAGCCGCTCGAATCTCTTGGTTCAAATCTGCATGCGGCCCTGTTCCAGGATGAAATCGCAAGTCTGATGGCCAAGACTCAACGCCGAGTACGGCCACCCGATAAGATCCGACTGCGGCTGGATTTCTCGGAAGCGATTTCGCTTATGCCCTGGGAGTGTTTGTACGACCGAAACAAGGAGCGATTCCTGACACTGTCAAACACGTCGCTCATTCGGTTCGTCGAATCTGAGAAGCCAATTACAGAGCTAAAGATCGATTTGCCTCTCAAGGTATTGCTGGTAATTGCTGGACCGGAAGGACAGGAACGCACAGCGCGCAGCCTGATACTTAAGACTTTTGCGCAATTCAACCACGAAATGGTTGAATACACGCTGCTGGAAGGCAGGCCGACCGCACAGGCGATTCGTACCAGGTTGTCGAACGAGAGATATCATGTACTTCACCTTGTCGCCAGCTCAGGACGCGCACCTGACCATGACTACATCCTGCTCGACGCCGGCGGCAGTACGCCTGAGAGGGTTCTGGTTCGTCAACTTACGCAGATCGTTAAAGAATGCCGGAACCTTAAACTACTTATCCTCGACTGTCCTGCCACATCTGAACCGAAAGCGTGTGGTCTCGCAGCCATAGGACAACAGCTCGTCGGGTCCGGAGTTACCGCCGCGATCGTGATGCAGTTTCCCATGGCGGAACCGGCATCGTTCGAATTCACGAAAGACTTCTACACTCAAATTACCGAGGGCGAGGAGCCGGGCCGTCTTGACGCTGCGGTCACTCACGCTCGGAACAGCATAGTCAAGATTTCTACCGACGCGCCGGACTTCGCCGCACCCGCGCTTATCACGAGATCGCCAAATGGCGTGATCTTTTATTTCGACGCAAGGAAGCCGCCGCGATCTTCTCGTTCGGCCGTCGCAGGGCGTAGTGAGAAAAGTGGGCGTCTATCACGCCGTGCCAGATCGATTCGAAAGGGGTTTTTACGGGACATCAGAACGGCGCATCAACGCAATATTACGCTCTTGAGTAAGGAAGCAAAGCACGGCGACAACGAATTAAAAGAGCGGCTGAATACTGAGATCAGCGAAGAGAGACTGCGTGTCATCGATCTGGAGGATAAACTCTGGCGATGGGGTAAGACGCTTTTGTTGGCCTTCCTTTTCAGCCTCGTCATGCTTTTCGCTTCGGAAGTGAATTTCTTGAATAAGTTCTGGGACTTCGACGACCGAGTAACAAACAAGATCATTGATTACGCGAATGAACGAATGAAGCCGGGTTTGATCCCTGGGCGGCTGGCGCTAATTACCCTCGACCAGCCGGCCCAGCCGAACGGTGATGAAATTACGGCTACGCGCAAAACATTGGCCACTTTGATACCCATCTTATCTGGCGCGAAAGCCAGCGTATTGGCGATTGATGTCGGTTTTAATAAACCGTCTCTGGGGGATAAAGCCCTCGCGGCCGCGATCGGCGAGGCTCAATCAAATCACACGCTGACTGTACTGTTTTCGACCCGTGACGTCAAGGGCGATGGTTCCCCGACGAAGGCTCCGCCCTCCGACCTGCAAGACTCTTTGGCGGGAAAGTACGGACTGGTAGAATTGGATGCACCGGCTGATGACAAACAACACCACATAGTCCGCAGGGCGGTGCTTGGAAAATACGTAGGCGCACAAGAACCTGATGACACCCAGCAAGAAATACCGCTCTATCCCTCTCTCGCGCTTCAGGCCGTAATCAATCAGCGGTTTCCCCAGCGGACAGTCCAGAAGGTGTTCTACGATCTCGACCACAGCACGATCAGAGTGGGAGATGTCAATTCACATGACGGTGCTATGAGAATTCCGGCGTCAAATCCCTTGTTCGATAAGAACAAAACCGCAAGGTATCGAGCCTTCTATTTCATTCACTATGTCGTCGAGAATTCTCTTGAAGAAGAGAGCCATTCGGCTCAAACAATTATCGAGCGCCAGAACGACAAGACGACATTGGACGCGTTCAAGGACCGAATCGTGTTTCTGACGATCCCAAAAAAAGGAGAAGCCGATACCTTCGATACACCTAGAGGGCAACGAAGAGGTACGGACATCCTGTTGAATGTCGCTTCCAACCTCCTCAGCAATGAATTCATCACGCGCCAATCGCTTGTCAGCCGGTATCTGGTTATTGTTTTAATGGTGGCCGTTGGATTGTTATTGCACGCGCGCTTTGCGCGGGCGTGGCGGTTTAAGGTGAAAGTGAATCTGAAGTTTTTGGTAGACCCAGTTCAGATCCCGTTCATCCTCGCCATTGTCGGATTCGCCTACCTGGCAGTCATCGAGTCTTATTACGAGCACTACCTTGTGATCTGCGATCTCGCATATCCGCTGATCGCACTCGTGGCGAGCTACGGTCTCCTGGCGCTGACCCGCGCATTAGTTATCCGAAAGTGGAGTTGAATCATGCAGTTGCTTAGAGCAAAGGCGTTCCTCTGTGCCCTGGTGTTTGGCTTCTCTTTGTGTGTTCCATCGACCAGGGCTACGAACCCGCGTACGCCAGTTCGGAATGCGCTGCCTTACCTTATGTCGCAGGCGGTGCCCTTCGCACGGATACTAAACATCGCGGTAAACGGTGCGAGAAGGGACGCTAACGTGACGTCCGACGAGGTGAAGGTCATTAGGGCGAGCAACGACCCGCTCAGTACCACAACAAAGCCGGGCCAGCCGGGAATGGATCTCTTCCCGCTGGACGAAGTAGAGACCGGCCATAAGGTCAACGTCACGATCGTTTTTCTTCCCGACCCCGAAGAAGCAGAACAGACGCCGGAGAAGTTCCGCGAGGTCGTAATCGACGAAGATACCAGCATAAGTATTTCAAATCCGCAGAGAAATAAGGTCAGGGTTTACGTGGGCCGCATTGTCGCAAGCGTATGGGGCTGGTTCAATTCGGCCGCGGGAAGTGGCCAGGCAGAACCAAAGCAGACCGATTTCCAGTTGCGCATTAATGCCGACGGCAAAGTCGCCTTACTTGTGCTCGAGGGGCTGGTCACGCTTGAGAAGGCGGATATGGAAGTACCGCCGCGCATCGGAGATGCGGCCGGGGCCAATCACTGGTCGAGCCTTGAAAACTTTTCTGTCCTCGCGGGCAAGCTTTCAGATGACCTCAGGGTTGTGACGCTGATAAATCCATGTCAAGAGTGGCGCTCATTCAGAATCGATGCGCCTCCGGATCTGTATTGGATAGACATAGAACCCAAGGCGAACAGCGAACACGTAACGATGGATCCCAGAGTTGTCAAAGTTGCGCCAGGCGAAACGAAGATCCCAGTGCTAGTCACCTTCACAACGCTAGCACCGAAGGCCGCAACTTATGAAGATCGACTTTCCATAGAATGTATCGATTGCTATACGACCTGCATGCCAGTGCACACTGTTCCATTTAGAGTGACGGTTGTGGCGGGCCTAAAGATCGCGGTTCCCGAAGGACAGTCGGTCAAGTACGACCCGACCGGCCCGTTAGTGCCGCCCACCCCTGCGAGCTCTAAGGATTTGCGTGAATCAATGGAATTGGCGGCGCACGTCTTTGAAGAAACGAGGTTACGAAATGCGCCTCACCTGGCGCCGCAAGAGGGTATCCCCTCATTCAGCTCTACGGCCGAAAGAGATGCTGCTTTCAAACACGCCACTCTTCAAGCCATCACAAATACGAATCCAGTTGAAAAGGCCGCGGCTTACGAAACACTGGGGGACGTCTACCGTTCAGTAGGCGAAAACGAGAAGGCCGCAAAGGCGTACGCCAAGGTCCAGGAATATGACACAACGCGAAAAAACTCGCTGGCGTTCGCCATCAAACGTCTCGATGCTCTTCGCACGTTAGGAAAATCCGCCACCTATCTCGAGACGCTCTTTAAAGTCGCGACGGATATTCACGACCCTAGTGTTTGGAACACCCCTCTTTTTGGCCTCGGCCATTTGTCAGTCGGCACGGCCCGTTTAGATGAGGCCATTGGCGCAATGAAGAAGGGTAAGTGGAACGCTGCGCTTGCGCCAGCTGACAAAGCACAGAGGTATTTCGAACACGTCTTAAGCGACAAAAGGAATCTGTCGCTGCTGACTCCGCAACAAAAATCGGTTGTTTGGACGAGTTATGCCATGGTACTTCATACACTGGGCGACTACTGGCTGGGGGCGAACGACGCTCCACGAGCCGAGGAGAGCTACAAAGGAGCCATCGTAGCGCTCAAGAACGCGGCGAGTTACGACACCGCTAATCCGTATGTTAGGAGCAATGTCAGTCTGGTTTTCACCAGCCTCGGGAACTTGGAGAAATACAAGCCTAATCCGAACGCCAAGACGTCGCTCGACTATTACCAGAGGGCCGAGCGCCAACTGGAGAAATTAAGCATAAGCGACCCCAGGTTGGAGGAATTGCAAGTCGCCCGGATTTTTCTTCAGGCGTCGCGTGGACAGAAGGTTCAGGATTGGACAAATTCATACTTCAAGATTTCTGACGCGCTAGACGTCTTGGTTCCTAAGGTTGACGGAATGTACAAGGAACTTGCGGCAGAGATGATCGCAAAGACGGGGCTCATCCCTGAATTTATCGAAGATCAACTAACGAAATCGTCGAGACTATGCATCAGCAATAGGACAGCGATCCCGAGCTACCTTAAGAAGGGTGCTCGGATTCCGATTGCGGTGCATGACTGTCCTTAGGGAGCGAGCAGTTTACGGCAGACAATTGATAAAAACTGAGTCGTTTAGCGAACCGCAAAATACAAAACCAATATCATAGCGGGTTGGTGGGCACAATCGAGGCAGCAAGAATGAAATTCAAGGCCGCACAACCAATTTAGATAAAGGGATTAAGCTGGGCATGCTTTTATGCTGGAAATAGAAACTCTTAGCATAACCGGGTTGAATTGGTTTCAGGGAACAAGTTTTTGTTTCGGTTTTAGTCGGTTAGGACCTCAGGAGTATTTTAGACCGAGGCAGGTTGTCCCACAAAATCATCGCACTAAGAACTCACGTAAGGCTAGCCTAAGCTTAACTTGAGATCGATCCCTTCAATGTCTTTGAATTGGGAATTGCGTCAAATACCGTAACCCGCGCGGCCATTAACCACTCAGCTAACTGAGGCAAACGCGTGTTGAAAATCAAGATTCAGCCGGGCGTACGATGACGTCCATTATGTGCCGGTGCGGGCGGCGTGACACCGCGTTTCAGGGGGCACGTTTCTCCTGTCTGACCAGGACATAATGCGTCGTTATCGGATGACCGTCGTGTCATTGTGTTTCGCTCAATGGTTTTTTCAAATTGAAGTCTTGTACTAATCAGTACAAATCGTACAAAAATCCCGCCTGACCATCTGTGTGCAGAATCAACAGATAGATCCAAGACGACAGAACCGTTTGAGCGTTGCTACATAATTCCATTGGTATCACATGGAGCGTCGTTGACCCTCAAACTATTTCCGCGAATGGCTCAATGGGTATATCATTTTCTCAGGATGTACCGGAGAATGGAGCGGTGACGTGTTATAGGATGAACCTCCCGGAAGTCAGAACATAGCGGAAGCCAATATGCTTTCGACTTAGTCTTTCTCATAAACCTCATGAGTGCCTTGGGTATCAGACCTACCTCGACAAATCGCCCGCGAAAGAGGAGATGTTGGGCAATAGCCGAAGGCTTCTCTCGCTGCAAACGCGAAGGCCCTTGGCTTTTCCTCTGTGGCGAACACTCTGGAAAACGCTACATCCTCCGAATAGGGAGCCGTTTCCTGATGGGGGCCGCTGCTCTGGCCTCTATCTATGGCGCTCTCTATGTGCTTCGGCCAAGCCCGTTGAGGGACTACCGTATCGCAGTAACCACTGAAGACGAAAAGGAAGCGCTTACAGATGCAAAGGTGGAAACATCCGTGGAGAGCATCATCAATGGTAACGGGCATCTGTGGAACATCGAGATTCAGTCTCGTAACTTACCTTCAGATCGAAAAGTCACAATTACCGCCGAGAACAAGGTTGACTTCCTGCGGGGTCGAAAAGAGGTCACCCTGGGCAAAGAGGCGAATAAGTCGGTGACTATCGTAATGACTAGGGACCGTTCCGCTCGTGCCTTTGGAAGCGTCGTGGACGAAGGACAAAAGCCGATTGCCGACGCCCTCGTTTATGTTATCGGGTATGAAAATGAAGCAACTCACACCGGAGATAAAGGACAGTTCGATCTTCCGGCCCACGCCGCCAATGGTGAGCCAATTCGTGTTCGCGTTGAGAAGAAAGGATATGGTCCTGAAGAAGCGGTCAATTTTTCCGGTAATGAGTCAATTCCAATAGTTCTATCAAGGAGTCGACGATGAGAGCCTCAGTAGTCTGCCTTTGTTTGGCCCTCGCGGCCGCCTCTGCTTTTCCGCATCCGCCTCAGATGAGACGTGTCATGATTCGCGTCTTGGATGGGAACAAGCATGGAGTTAAAGGTGTTCGCATCCGAGAAGGACTCAATGGGGTTCTTAGCGCGCCCTCAGATCAGAATGGACTAACTTGGATTCTGGTGACAGCAGATGTCAGCCCTGGTAAACAGGTGCCCATTGGAATCGTCAACTCTCCGGGGCAAGATTGGCTTTTAGTCAATCCTGCGGACGATACGATTACCGTTCGGTCCTTTGGAGCGGCCGAACAAAATATCACTCCGGTGATGGTCATCGATCGTAATGATCCAAAGCGCTTGACGAACGGACAATTACTGTATGCAAGTGCAGCTCGAATTGTGCGACAGATTAGGCCGTCGCAACTGACGAAGTATCTCTCACCGGAGCAAACCCAGGCGATTCTGGAACAGGAGGCAAGACGCCTGGGAGTTAAGCCGCGCGACCTCTCTCTCGCGC
>DATNNY010000602.1:0-3275 GCA_035601635.1 Pyrinomonadaceae bacterium | reverse complement strand
ATCTTCGAGAGACGCGGCACGGCCATGGGATTCTTGATCCCGAATTCTTTGGCAATGGCCGGAGCCACTTCCTTTTGATAACGCTCTTTCAGTCTAGCCATAATCTTTTAATAGAACCGATGCGACCTGGAGGGCCTATTTCATTTCTCCAGAGAGTGCCCGCTCGTGGTGGCTACTCTGAACTTTGTGCCGTCGCCCTCGATCTTATAGCGAACGCGCGAAGGCTTGCCCGACTGCGGGTCGACGATCTGCACATTCGAGATGTCGATCCACGCTTCCTTGTCAATGATCCCGCCGCCGCGATTCCCGGCCGGCTTCTGATGACGCTTGATCATTCCCGCGCCTTCAACTTTCACTTTGCCACGAATCGGCGCCACGGCCAGCACGCGGCCGCGTTTACCCTTGTCGCGCCCGGCCATCAGGATCACCTGATCGTTCTTTCTTATCTTGACTCGCTTGCTGGCTTTCACAATCAGATAACCTCCGGGGCCAATGAAACAATCTTCATATAATTCTTGTCGCGCAGTTCGCGCGCCACCGGACCGAAAACACGCGTGCCGATCGGGGTTCCATCTTCTTTGATCAGCACCGCCGCGTTCTGATCGAACCGAATGTAGGTACCATCGCGCCGGCGCACTTCCTTCCGCGTTCGCACGATCACCGCGTCCTGCACCGTGCCCTTTTTGATCGTGCCGTCAGGCGAGGCTTCCTTCACGGTGACCTTGATTCGATCGCCGAGCCCGGCAATCGCCCCAGTCGCCCCGCCGATGCCCATAATCATCTCGACCCGGCGCGCCCCTGAATTGTCAGCGACCTCCAGAGAGGTCTGCATTTGAATCATGATTTAACCCATTGCGAATTTCGAATTTCGCAATTCGAATTTACTTGGCGGCTTTCTGCACAATTTCCACCACTCGCCAGCGCTTCCGTGCCGAAAGCGGCCGGGTCTCGACTATCCGCACGCGGTCGCCGGTAGTTGAACCCAAATCGTCGTGCGCCATGAACTTCGAAGTCCGTCGCACATAGCGCCGATATTTTCGATGCAGCACCAGGCGGTCCACCCGGACTACGACGGTCTTCTGCATTTTGTCGGACGAAACGATGCCCACTTTCTGCACCCGATTCCCACGAGCCCGCACAGATTTCGCCGCGTTTACGGCACTGGCAGTTCCGGTTGGCGTTGCCGCCTCCGCGGCAGACTCCGTCGCCTGGTCGGCGGCAAGTGCTTCCGAAACAATCGGACTGGTTGAACCTGCGGCGTCAGCGACCGCAGTGTCCTCGCCTGCGAGGGGCTCAACCGTTTCTTCCTTCTTTTTCCTTCTAAACATTTGTTACTCGTATCTGCTTCAGTCGGCGACTCAAACGCCGGACGTTATTTACCAGCTTGAATCTCCCGCTGTCGCACCATGGTGCGGAGGCGAGCGAGCGACTTCTTTTCCTCGCGCATCTTCTTGATGGCGTCGACTTCGCCCAATGCCAATTTGAAGTTCAAGCGAAAGAGCGATTCTTTTAGACGCGCTTCTTCTGCCTGCAAGTCTTCGCCCTGCATGTCCCGATACTTGTCAACTTCTTCTCTTCTTTTCATAACTCACTTTGTTCGCCGTTTCAGATTTCAAGTTCCAGGTTTCAAGTTTGAGTTAACGCTTGGCTTGAAACCTTAAACTCGGAACCTAAAACTTATCTAAAGGGCCCCGCCCTCCTGCTCAGCGCGTGTTACGAACTTGGTCTTGACCGGCAGTTTTTGCGACGCCAGCTTCATCGCGTCACGGGCCGTCTTCTCGTCCACGCCTTCAATCTCGTAAAGAATCCTGCCAGGTTTGACGACCGCCACCCAGTATTCGGGAGCTCCTTTTCCTTTTCCCATACGAGTTTCAGCCGGCTTTTTTGTGACCGGTTTATCGGGAAACATACGGATCCAGATCTTACCGCCGCGTTTAATATGACGCGTCATGGCAATGCGCGCTGCTTCGATCTGACGGTCGGTGATCCAGGCGGCCTCGAGGGTTTTCAAACCATACTCGCCAAAGCTAATCATGCTGCCGCGAGTGGCCATGCCCGTCATTCGACCGCGCATCTGCTTGCGATGCTTAACTTTTTTCGGCATCAACATGGCGACTTATCTCTCCGTCCTCTCGCGATCTCTGCGCGGGCGCTGCGGGCGTGGGCGGCCCTCGCGCTGTCCGGGTCGCGTGTCATTAATCGGGTCGGTGCCGGTCCCGCGCGCCATGGCCGCATTTGGATCCAGAATAATGCCGCGATAGATCCAAACCTTTACTCCGATCACGCCAAACGTCGTGTGCGCTTCCGCAAACCCATAGTCAACGTCCGAGCGCAAAGTGTGCAGCGGCAATTGGCCCTGCAGGTGCCACTCACTGCGCGCAATCTCAGCCCCGTTCAAACGGCCGCTGACCTTCACCTTAATTCCCTGCGCGCCAAAGCGCAGCGATTCTTCCACGGCTTTGCGCATGGCGCGACGAAACGCAATTCGCTTCTCGAGCTGGGCCGCAATCTTCTCAGCCTGCAACTGCGCGTTCAGCTCCGGCTTGTGAATCTCCTGGATCGAAACCAGGACTTCCCGGCCGGTGCGCGAAGAAATATCACCCTTCAGCTTATCGATCTCCGAGCCTTTCCGCCCGATGATGATGCCCGGTCGCGACGTATAGATAATGATCTTCAAACGGTTCGCCGCGCGCTCGACGTCCACGTGCGAGACGCCCGCGCCGGTAAAGCGCCGCTTCAACTCGGCCTTGAGCTTGAGGTCCTCGATCAGAAAATCGCCGTACTGTTTCTTCGCAAACCAATGCGAATGCCAGTCCTTGTTATAGCCGAGGCGAAAACCGTATGGATGAACTTTTTGGCCCACTTATTTCTCCACTTTTTCCAATCTCAAACTCTGCGCTCTTTTGAGATCCCCAATCTGAGATCTCGAATCTCACCTAAAACCGAACTGCGCTGTGCGAGAACTCGATTTTCGGAATCTCAGATTTGAAATCTGAGATCTCAAATCTGCAAATTTATTCCTCAGTCTTCTTGCGCCCTGCCGCCTTGCCAGGCTTTGAAGCAGCCTTGGGTGCCTTCTTCTCGCCCTTTGTTTCCTGCTTAGGTGCAGCGGCTTTCTTCTCAGCGTTTTCGGCCTCAGTCTTAGGCGCCACCCGCTTAGCACGGGGTGCCGCTGCAGCTCCACCGCGCTTCGCTCGCTTGCTCGCCGCCAGCGCTGTCTTCGTTCCTAACTTATCAGCCTGCTTCGCTTCACCATCCTGCTTGTCACTCGAAAC
>DATNNY010000601.1:0-4130 GCA_035601635.1 Pyrinomonadaceae bacterium | reverse complement strand
ACGGATAAGAAGGCCGAGCAAAAAGCTGAACCTAAGGGTGAGCAGCCAAAACCAAGAGCCGGCGCGTCGCCCCAGCCGTCACCGACACCTCAAACCGCGGGCACGCCCAACGTGCAGCAGCTAATTATTCGCGCGATTCAGGAGTTTGAAGAATATCAGCGGCTAACTTCCGAAGGTAAGCTGGGCGAGGCCGGTAAAAAACTCGAAGATCACAAACGCACGCTGGAAGAGTTGAAGAAAGCCACCAGCAAACCCTAGCGGGACAGACTTCAGGAAGCCTGATCAAGTGCCTTCGACATCACAGACAGAAGTCTGTAGTGCTTAGTTACTTGATATTTTCCTGTAGCTTTTTAACTTCCGCGACCGCCTCGTTGTATTCCGGCTCGTATCCCGCCGCGGGTTTCATCGCGAGCAACGCGTCGATCTGCTTACGGGCATCCTCATTCCGATGCGCCTCGACATACGCTGCCGCTAGTTCAGACCGCAGCAGCGCATTGTGGGGTCCCAATTTCAATCCCTTTTCCAAGTACTGAATCGACTGCTGGATATCACCACCCATGAATCCGGGCGCTTCGAGATACAGTTGGCCCAGAGCCAAATAGGCGCTCGCATCCTGATAGCCTTCATCCAGCTTAAGGACGGCCTGCATCTCGTGCTTTATGTCGTCGAATTCTGAGAGTCCTGCCAGCATGCTCGTCTTTGCCTGGCCACCATAATTTGCGCCCAGCCAGAAATGCCCTTCGGGTTTGCTATCAGCCAATTTCACCGCCAGCTTTCCCGCTTCAATGCCATCATGAAATGCCTTGTCCCGCTCGGCAGTATCGGGACTATGGTCTCCAAGGTAATAGTTGAACTTTGCCAGGCGCCAGGCGAGTTCATAGTTCCCCTGGTCCTCTGCCTGGGCCAGTCGCAAAACGACAACTGCCTGACGCACCTTTACCAGATCCTGTCGCCCGGCAAAGAGTTGCTCCGCCTGCGCAACAGCCTCGGCGGCGGGATGCATCGCAGCCGTTTCTGCCGGGGCGGGCGCCGCCTTGCGGCATGAAATCCCAGGGAGCAGCAGTGGGCCCAGGAGCAGGAAACCGCCTATTTTACGGGCGTTCTTGAGAAGGCGAGCTGGCTGATCCTCACTATTGTCTAGTTGATTCATACACGGTCCTCTTGGCCTTTCACTTCGTCACCAGAATAGGGTATATTGGCGCGCTCGAACAACAGGCGAACACGGAGGGGCTTGGTGGTAGCGGCAGCATTCTACGATCTCGAGGGAACTTTAGTCAGTACGAACCTGGTTCACACGCTGGGCTTCTATGCTCGCAACCAACCCAATCTGGTGCGCAGTTTCACCAAGAGTGCCGCAACCCTTCTCAGTGTTCCTTTGTTCGCTGTCAGCGATCAGTATAGCCGAAAAGTCTTCAACGATCTTTTCTTCAAGCGATACAAAGGAGAGACCGAGGATCGCATGCGGTTCTTTGCTGACGAGTTGTTTGAAAAAGTGCTGAAGCCCGCGGTCTTCCCCGGTACGTTCGAGCTGATCGAAAAGTCACGGAGTATCGGTCTTCGTCAGGTAGTCGTAACGGGCGCGCTCGAGGTTTCGGTAAAGCCTTTGATGGAGTATCTGGGAATCACCGACTATGTAGCGAACCGTTTGGAATTCGTCAAAGGGGTAGCGACCGGGCGTTTGTTACCGCCGGTGCTGGCGGCTGCGACTAAGGCTTCGTGGATCCGAACCTTCGCCGAACGCGAAGGCATCAACCTTAGCGAGTCTTTTGCTTACTCGGACAGCATGAGCGATTTGCCAATGCTTTCGATCGTTGGTCATCCGGCCGTGGTGAATCCGGATTTTCGCTTGCGGCAAACCGCGCTGCATCACGATTGGCCGATTTTGAATTTGAAGTAGCACAGACTTCAGTCTGTGATTCTTCGAGCCGGCTCACGGATTAAAATCTGTGCCACATAAAACTTATGTCTCTACAACTAAGAAGAAAAACACACGAATCGATCGTCTACATCGACAGCGACAGCGCGCCGCGCATCATGCCGTCGGGCGAAGACTTCATTCTCGAAGATTTGCCGGTCGGCACCCGAGTCCTTTATTCCAATCCGCCGATGAAGGGCTTGCCAAATCGTGAGGCGGCGATCCGCTATGCGCTAAACCACCCACTCGGTTGCGATCCGCTCTTTGCGCAACTCGAGCCGGGCATGAAAGTCACCATCGCGGTCGACGACATCAGCCTTCCTTTACCGCCAATGGCCACGCCGGACATTCGCCAGACAGTGCTCGAAATAGTGCTGGACATGCTGGCCGGGCACGGCGTGGACGACGTGCACATAATCATCGCCAATTCTCTGCACCGGAAGATGACGGCCTGGGAAATGAAACGGATGGTGGGGCAGAAGATTTTCGATGAGTTCTATCCAGATCGTTATTACAACCACGATGCCGAATGGAAGGAAGGACTAATCAAGCTGGGCGAAACCCGTCACAAAGAACCTTTGACGATCAACCGCCGCGCTGCTGAAAGCGATCTGCTCATCTATGCCAACATCAACTTTGTTCCGATGGACGGCGGGCACAAATCGGTGGCCGTCGGTCTTTGCGATTACGAATCGTTGCGTGCGCATCACGAGCCGCAAACCATACGTGATTCCGACAGCTACATGGATCCGGCACGTTCAGAGTTGAGCAACAAGTGCGGGCGACTGGGTAAGATCGTCGACGAGCACTTGAATGTCTTTCATATCGAGACCTCGATTAACAATCGCATGTACAAAGGCGATATGGATTTTCTCCTCAAGAACGAGGACGACTTCAGCGCTTTTGATCGCATGAAGTTCGAAGCCATGCGCTACACGATGAGCAAGCTGCCCCGCACCGCCCGGCGTAAAATGCTGCACTCAATGCCGGCGCAATATGAGATGACCGCGTGCTTTGCAGGCAAGACAGAACCGGTGCATACGAAGATCCTCGAGAAGGGTTTCCAGCAATACGCCATTCCGGTGCGCGGTCAATGCGACATTCTGATTACCGGGATTCCCGATATTTCACCATATAACGTGTACTCGATTTTGAATCCGTTGCTGGTTCAGGTAATGGGTCTGGGTTATCACTTCAATTTCTATCGCAATAAGCCGCTGTTGAGAAAGGGCGGCGTGCTGATTATTCATCACCCTTGTTACGATCAGTTCGATCACAACTTCCATCCCAGCTATATCGAATTTTTTAATCGCCTGCTGCCGGAATCTCGCGATGCGTTCTATCTGCGCGACAAGTACGAGCGCGAGTTCGCAAACAATCCGAGCTATGTCGAAATGTACCGGCGCGGCAACGCTTATCACGGCGCCCATCCATTCTTCATGTGGTACTGGGGCGAGAATGGTCGCCAACACGTAGGCAAAGTGATCGCCGCGGGCGCTGAGAATGCACACGTGCCCGCCATGTTGGGCTGGGAACGTGCTGACAATCTAACGGAAGCAATCGCGATGGCGCGAACTTACATGGGTAACTCGGCCGAAATCACGATGTTGCACCAGCCGATGATTGGCATCGCTGATATGGAATAAGGAATTTGTATTTTAGGTGAATCGAGCAGTGGATGATTAGCAATATCCCGACCAGCATGTTTGTGCGAGCAATCGCCTTTGGCGGCACAGCCGTTTTTTCGCTGGCGATCATGAATAGCTTGCCGCTCGTCAGGCAGCAGCGACAACGAGCTTTTGCCGAGGCGACGATGGACGGAAACCTGAGTCGCGTGCGGTGGCTTCATTTCGCCGGCGCCAGAGTCAACGCGCGTGGTGATTGTTGCATGCCGCTCTTTCTGGCAGCAGGACAGGGTGACATAAAGGTAGTTCGCTATCTGCTGGATGAAGGAGCCGACATTAACGCTCGCGAAAAACTGGGTCATACCGCGCTGGCCGAAGCGGCCTATTACGGGCGTGTCGACGTGGTTAAGGAATTATTACTTCGTGGCGCCGATGTCAACGCTGTCACAGACGATGGCACCGCCCTCGACATTGCGGTTGCCAGGAAAAACGCCGAAACGGCAGACTTACTTAAGCATCGGGGAGGCAAGACCGTCTCTGAGATCCGCACCGGCAGTTAGCGTTTGGAGTTCCGCCTTTTAGTCGGGAAG
>DATNNY010000600.1:0-3249 GCA_035601635.1 Pyrinomonadaceae bacterium | reverse complement strand
GCCGGCGAAGACAGGGCCGCCATCTTTTCGCGCAGATCAACCACGAGGCGTTCTGCCGTTTTTCTGCCGACGCCCGGTATCGCGACCAGACGGACCAGATTGTTTGTGCGAATGGATGCGATCATTTCATCGGCGCTCATTCCCGACAGCAGCTTGATCGCCAGGCTCGGCCCGACGCCGTTGACCGAGATTAGTTGCAGGAATAGTTCGCGCTCGCGCGCGGTCTTGAATCCGAAGAGTTGAATCGCGTCTTCGCGCACGTGTGTGTAGATTCGCAGCTGCGCAACTGATCCAATTTCGCCCAATTCATAAAAGGTCGAAACCGGAATCGCGACTTCATAGCCCACGCCGGCGACGTCGATGATAGCTGACGTCGGTTGCTTTGAAAGCAGAGTACCTGAGAGATAAGCGATCATAAGTCGGAGCGCGGGCATCCTGTCCGCACAGCGCGCGAAGCGCGCTCAAGCCCTCCCTTACGGTCGGGCTACTGCCCCGCCTACTCGTAAGCAGTTTGTCATAGCGACGCCGATTATCGCGTAGGGAATTTTTAATCGCAAATCGACCGCTTCCCGGCGAAGCCTCCGCAGCGTTATACTTTGCGAGCGAGCGAACGTATGAAGCGCGAAAAGATTTCTGAACTGACCACTAATCGCTTAAGTGTCTACCTGCGTTGCCTGAATGATCTAACGGCCGCGGGAATCAAGACCGTCTCTTCGCAGGAACTCGCCGAACAATTCAACTTGAACTCAGCGCAGATTCGGAAGGACCTTGGGTACTTTGGCGAGTTCGGCGTCCGCGGAGTGGGCTATTTCATCGACGACCTGCGCGAGCATCTGACGAAGATCCTCGGCCTGGATAAACCGCATCGTGTCGGCATCGTTGGGGCGGGAAGATTGGGGACGGCACTGGCCAACTACAACGGCCTCTCGAAATCAAATTTTGCGGTGGTGGCGTTATTCGACAATGACCAGGAGAAAGTCGGTCAGCATGTCGGACCTGATCGTATTCCCGTTTATGACACGAGAAAGATCGCCAAAGTCGTTCGGGAAGAGGGAATCGACGTCTGTGTCATTGCCGTGCCGGCCCGCGTCGCCCAGCGAGTGCTGAATCAAGTAATGGCTGCCGACGTTAAAGCTATTCTGAACTTTGCGCCGGCACCGCTGACTGCTCGCTTGGGCGTGAAGGTAAAGACAGTTGATCTGACTACATCACTTGAGTCTCTCTCATATTTTTTGGCGCGACCTCAGGCACCTCGCTCGACTAATACACAACGCCGGCACTCTCGGATGGATAAAATTGAAACGAGCGACAGCACAGAGCTCTAGCAGATTGCTGAAAACGCTTGTGCTATGCTCGGTAAAAGGAATGCGATCCACGAACTCACACGAAACGACACGAAGGAAAGTTTTGGTTCGAGTTATTTCGCGTGACTTCGTGGATCGCTTTTCTGTTGTTTTAGAAAAAAGAAACGAGATCCGATAGTTGGACGAACAAACCGCCAGACGCGACCTCCTAAGCATTTGCCATTTGATGTACGAGCGCAGCTATGTCGTTTCATCGGACGGCAATGTGAGCGTGCGTCTGGATGATGGTCGGATTCTGGCCACGCCGACCATGACTTGCAAAGGACGACTGACTGACGACCTGATCGCGGTCACCGACATCGAAGGCCGCCAGTTGAATGATAGCCGTGCCTCCAGTGAATTGGCCATGCATCTTCTGATTTATCGCGAGCGCCCCGACGTGAAGGCCGTCTGTCACGCGCACCCTCCGCATGGGACTGCGTTTGCCGTGGCTGGTTTGGCAATCGATCAGCCGATACTCTCTGAAGTGATCCTGACGCTCGGTTGCGTTCCTCTGGCAGAATATGGCACGCCTTCGACCACAGAGTTGACTGATGCGATGCAGCCTCTGGTCAAACATCACAACGCTTTGCTGATGGCGAATCATGGAGCAGTCGCTTACGGATCGGATCTGTGGCAGGCCTTCGATCGTCTTGAGACGCTCGAGCACACCGCGAAGATCGCGATTCTTTCGCGGGTTCTCGGTGGTTCGAAGAATCTCTCACCGGACGCAATCGAAAAATTAATCAATGTGCGCGAAGCTGCGGGCTATCTCGATTCGGGCGGGCGCTGTCAGGCTTGCGGTTACTTACATGAAACGACGCTGTCGTGTCCGACCGGTGATCGTCCGGTGCGAACGCACCCTTCATCGACTTCAAACGGGACAGGCACGGTGTCGCTGACGCGGGAAGAGTTGGTTGAGCTTTTGACTCAAGCAGCTCGCTTAAGAGAATCATAGATCGGACGTCGAATAGTAAGTCCAGCAAAGTTGTCCTATTCTAGGGGCGCTCGTCATGGTCCTTCAGGTTTAAGAGGAGTCAGGAATGAACCACTTCGTCGTGTACCAGGACAAGTTCGCTGTCAGCGGCCTCAAGGTATTTGAGCGCGCGATTGCAGAAGCGCGGCGCCGGAATCAAAACTATGTTTCACTGGGACATCTCATTATCGCTCTCGATGCTGAGGAGGGCACTTCGTTCAGGTATCTTGTTGGGAAGTTGCGTGCGGACCATGGTCTGACGGCAGATTTGGTTCCGGCCGATAAAGCTGTGGAGAAGCTCATGGAGTGGAGTCCTAAATACGAGGGAGGGAGTCCGCATCGGGCCTGAAACGAAAAACTTCCTGCGGAGAGCCAGAAAGATCGCGCGGTCCAACCAGCGCGAGAAAATCGAGGCCGCCGATCTGCTGACCGCATTTCTACAGCTTGCGCCGATACCATATGTTCGTCCTGGGCAAGGTGTGCGCCTTTGATTCGTGAGTTTGATTTGACGATTTACCAACGATCCAGAATACAGGAGAATCTGAATGCAAGAAGCACTCGGAATGGTCGAGACCAAAGGTCTCGTGGCAATGATTGAAGCGGCCGATGCCATGGTCAAGGCGGCCAACGTGACTTTGGTCGGCTATGAAAAGATCGGCGCCGGCTTTGTTACGGCTATCGTCCGCGGCGATGTGGCCGCGGTAAAAGCGGCTACGGACGCTGGAGCGGCGGCCGCGCGACGCGTGGGCGAACTGGTCAGCGTACACGTAATTCCGCGCCCGCATGGCAGCGTCGATGAAGCGATGCCGATCACGGCCCAGAGCCGCGCATGATCATCGCTCGCATCGTAGGCACAGTCGTGGCATCACAGAAGGATCCACGGCTGGAAGGCAAGAAGCTGCTCATAGTTCGCCCGGTTAACCTCGACGG
>DATNNY010000599.1:0-6338 GCA_035601635.1 Pyrinomonadaceae bacterium | reverse complement strand
GCGACGCGGTACGCCGGCTGAGTACGCCGGAAACCTCAAGGACGCTGAAGAGTATTTGCGCGACGTTCGATCCGAAGCGCTTGACTCGTTTTATGGGCAATCCGTTTTGCGCGAGCCTCCGGCGGAGAAGAAACCCGAAGGTCCCAAGGATCGCAACGGAGTTAAGCGGCCATGATTCACCTGTTTCTTAAACCCACGGGTCGCGGCTCGATCACGAATCCGCAAAGTTGGAGACAATTCTTACGGCGCTCGTTGGTAATGATCATTTTGCACGGCGCCCTCTGCGGCGGCATCTTGCTCACAAATAAACCCGTCTCAGCGCAAGGTCGCGATCATCTTACTGATCAGGAAACCGAGCTGGTGCGTTTTTATCAGGAACTTGATAAGCGAATCGACGTTTTTATCAAGGCAATCGATCGCAGGTTCGCGATCATCAACGGCACCACGGGGCCGGCCGCAAAGAAGTTGATAAAAGATGGGCCCGAGTGGGGCGAGGCGCCCAAAGGCACGCGCGCGCAACTGCTGGGAGACATTGCCGGAATTCTAGACGAAGCGATTACAAACATCGACGACGTCAGTCGCCGTGATGAAAAGAGTCCGCTGCTCTCCAGGTCACTGCGAAAATTGACCGCAAGCGCGAATGGATACCTGAAGCAACTCGCGGCGCTAAGAGATCAAACTAAGAATCCTGATGAACTGGCCGCTATTGAGTTGGTGGAAGACAACGCCAACGAGATCATCGCGGTGGGCAATAAGCTGCCGTCGCCAACTCCCGAACCGGACAAGAAGAAAAAGAAACCGTGAAAGACAGAAGGCAGTAAGCAAAAAGCAGTAGGCAGAAAGCAAAGGGCAATACCCTTAGAGTGAGCGAGGGTCGATTGCTTTTCGATTTCTGCCTACTGCCTTTTGCTTACTGCCTACCTCTGCTCAGCCTCTTCCCTGTTTCAAGACTTCCGTTGCTCGCTTAATCGCCTCGGTGATGCGACCAGCGGCCTCGCTCGCATCAGCCGCGCGGCCATCTTCTATTGCCTGCCTCAAGTCGGGCAGCGGCAGCGCCGCATATCCCGTATAAAAGCCCGGCGCGTAAATCTGGTGCTTGAACCAGGTTCGCCCATGCAATCCACGATCGTCGATTAGGGCGCGCTCGGCTTGCATCAACGCATCGTTTAATCGCCGCAGGCGCGCTATTGCATCGCCGCCCGAGCTCTTCTCAACGTCGAGCACTTCAGAGTGGCGACGCTTATCAACCTTCGCCGCTTCGTCCGCAAAATTATCAACCGCATTTAGCAGGGACTTTGCGTCGAATGAATCCGCGAGCTTGTGCCGCACCGCCAGACGCTTCGTTTCGTTGACAAACTCCCGCAGCTGCGATGCATAGTCTGTGTAATCGAACGGCAGGCCGGCCGCATCTGCTAACCGCAACGCGATGGTCCCCCAGATTTGCGCCGCGGCCACGTGGTATTGGAAAGTGGGATCGCCAAAATGGGCCATCCAATAGAAGGAATCGTAGGCCGAATGATAGACACCATAATCGCCGTTGAAACCCATATCCAACGAAGGCACGCCCAGGTGTTGTAGGAACGGCGTGTAGTCTGAGCCCGACCCCAGGGCGCCGATCCGCGGAGCCGCCGCCGGCCTTTCGTTTCCGTTAGCGTCGTACAATTCTGAATCGGCCGCGTCAGCGCGCGCGCGATCCCGCCAGGCTTCGTAGATACTCTTTGCGGTTTTCGGATCCTTCACCTCCTGCGCTGCAGAATGAATCAGCTTCCACATCGAAGGCACCGAAGACGCGCCAAAGTTCGGGCCCGATACGGCGACGTCCATATTCAAGTAAGCGACCGCTTTCTCTTTTAGTTCGGCAGCGTTCTCTTCCGCCCATTCAGTCGAGCCGATCAAGCCCTGCTCTTCCGCGTCCCAACTACCGAGAATGATCGAGCGGCCTGGCTTCCAACCGGATTTCATCAACTGACCCAGACCGCGGCCGAGTTCGAGCATTGCGGTGGTGCCGCTGTTTGGATCGACAGCGCCGAAAACCCAGGCGTCACGATGATTGCCGAGGACGACCCAGCGATCTTTTGCCACGGCTCCATCAACCCTCGTGATCACATCCCAGATCGTCTTGGTCGCGAACTCGATGTCGGTTTTCAAGTGAACGCGGACGTCATTGGTGCCGCCCGCGTGATAAGTAAAAGGCAAGCCACCCTGAAAACCTTTCGGACGCACCGGTCCGCGCAATGGCTTGAGCAAATGCTGAGCATCACCGTACGAGATGGGTTGCACCGGAATATGCGGCAGATTCAAAGCCTGCTCTTTCTTCAGTCGCGGCGTGCCGGGAATCGCAGGCAGCCCGGGCGTCAGAGGGTCCCCGGGATAAATAAAAAGAAATTGCACTGAGCCACGCTGGGCCGAACTCTCCGGACGCCATGGCCCTTTCGGATAAACCTCGCCCTGGGTAAAACCGTCGTCGGCCGGATCCGAATAAATGATCAAGCCGATGGCGCCGTTGTCCTCGGCGACTTTCGCCTTGACGCCGCGAAATGAATTACCGTAACGCGCGATCGCGATCTTGCCCTTCACTTCCACGCCGGCTTTTCTTAGGTCTTCATAGTCGTTCGGCAAACCATAGTTCACGTAAACGAGCGGCGCCGTGATATCACCGCTAGCGCCATAACCATTGAAGAGCGGCACAATCTTCTTGCTTGACGAAGATGGATCTTCGGGAACTACGTCCTCACGAACTTGCAGGCGTTCGTGTCTGGGCGCGATCAATTCGACGATGCTGGGCGTGCGCGGGTACGGCAGCAGCACCTGATACTCTCGCATGTCGGCAGTCAACCCGAAGCTGCGCATTTGATCGCGAACGTAAATTGCCGTCGCATAATCTTCCGGCGAACCGGCGAGATGCGCTTCCGCAGTGAGACGACGTAACTCTTCGCGGGCGTTCGCCGCCGAAGGCACGGCGCGAAACTGTTCTTCGAGCCGGCGCTGATTATCGGAAGGCTTCGGCGCGAATCCATCGATGGTGGTCTGGGCAAAGCCAATCGACTGGCCTCCCATAACCGCGGCCATTAAGAGAGAGCAAGCAATCGCTTGCCTTCGCAATCTGTTCATTGATGAGTCTCCGTTTTAGTGGCACAGAATTCAGTCTGTGATCTCATCTACCCAAAACTCAATCACAGACTGTGAAGTCTGTGCCACTTTGTTTGAACTATCCCCACACACTTCACGTAAAATCGCCTGAGGAGAAAATTACAAATGGAAAGCCGTTATTATCCCGGCGTCGAAGCCGACGTCATCAAGTTAACCACCGAGTTGCGCGATCTCTTTGACGAAGACTTCGACGTTCAGACAATGCAAGTTTCTTCGACGGCCGTCCTGCAAGCGCGCAAGTCTAGCACGTTGCGCGACATCACCGGATTGAGCGCGGCGGTCACTATCAAGATCACCCCGGAGACAGGCGGCACCAGAGTCGAAGTCGGCATGCAGAAGTGGTTTGACAAAGCTGCTGTCGCCGCGGTGGCTTTCCTTGTCTCAGGCGTGCTGATCGCGCTCCCCGCGCTCGGCGCGTACTGGCAATACAAACTAACTGAAGACGCCTGGAAGATAATCGAAGAACACATCGCGCGCAAAGCTGGTGGTTATGTGCCGCCCATGCCCGGCCGTTGCGGCACCTGCGGGACCGCGGCCAGCGCCGGTTCGGCCTACTGCTCTTCGTGCGGCGCGAATCTCCACGTCGGTCTCACCTGTCCGCACTGTAATGCAATCCAGAAAGATCCGAACGCGCGATTTTGTAACTCGTGTGGAAAAGCTATTACGTCTTAAGAAATCAATCCGCAGATTTCACAGATTACGCGGAAGCTTAGCCTCGATCTGTGTAATCGGCGTAATCTGTGGATCGGCCGTTCTTGTTGATGGACAGCTAATCATGCCGCAGCGCTCTGACCGGATCGATCCGCGCGGCACGCGCCGCGGGATACAGCGCGGCGAGAATCGAAACAGTCAGCGCAAACGCAATCGCGCCGAGCCAAAGATATGGCGGCAGGAAAAAGAAGTCGACAAACGACCCGCCCTGCGGTTTGAGAATAAACCGATAAGCCATACGATTCGCTACCGCATCAATTCCCCACGCAGCCAGCGAGCCAATCACCCCTCCGGTCAAACCGATCACCGCCGCTTCGAAAAAGAAGATGAGTTTGATTTCCCGATCTTCCGCGCCGATGGCTTTCATAATGCCAATCTCGCGCGTGCGTTCGAGAATCGACATGATCATCGTGTTGGCGATTCCAAACGAAGCCACCAGCAAAGAAATGCCGCCCAGTAATCCCAGTACGGAATCGATAATCAGAAAGACCGTGCGAATCTGATCCAACTGATCGACAATCGAAAAACTGCCAAAGCCCTTTTCAGTAAGCTGCCGGCGCACCTCAGTCAGGACTACCGGATCAGTTACTCTGACCACCGCCGAATCGTACCCTTCACTGTCGGTCCGGCCCATCGAACCGCTTTGGCGTGCAAGGGCCAGCGCAACCATTCCCATCGGGCCGCGATGTTCGTTTGACCATTCGCGCGCGGCCTTCAGAGTAATGTAAATCCGCGCGTCAGGAAGCAAGCCACGAAGACCGCCCTGGCCGGTCCCTTCCTTGATCTCGGTATTTACTACCCCGACGATGCGAAAACTTTTTGCGACCAGCTCGCCGTTGGCATTGTCCGCTGATGAAACCTGATCCATCGGGAGACCAAAGAATCCGGGCGGCTCTTCCGCGGTGCTCTTCTGTTTTTTCGTTTCCTGCTGAGCAGCTGTTTCCTTCGGAGCAGCGAGAAACTCGATCGTCTTTCCAATAGCGTCTTCGGGCTTGTCAAAACCAAAGTCGCGCGCGAATGTGTCCTTCACCACCGCTTCGTCGACGTCCGGCGAACTGATCATGTGCCCGGCCTTGAAGTCTTTGAAGCGCGAACTCGCATTCGGCACCGAAGCGCCGCCGATCGACTCGATCTGCGAGTGACCATTGACGCGAACATAAGTGAAGATTGAAAGGCTTGGTTCGACATAAGCCACACCGGGAATTTTTGAGATTTCAGCGATCGCGGCATCATCAAGAATTCGCGTCGGCTCTTTATCAGGCTTGAAAGATGGTCCCCGCCGGTCGTTCGGGTTCTCGCCCCGGCGCGCAGCATTCTGGTTACCTCCGCCAGCGGCCATCGCGAAAACATTCCTGCCAAAAACGCGCATTTCATTGAATAGATCGAGGGCGCGAAATCGCGAGAGCATGTTGCGTTGCAAACCAAGCCCGAATGAAACCATTGTCACAATCACCGCCACGCCTACGATAACTCCCATCGAAGTCAGCGTCGCCCGCAGCTTGGCCTCGCGCAGGTTTCTAAATGCAAGTCTGAGTAGATCGAAGAAAGGCATATGCGAATTGCTGGAATTGCTGTCAGAAGGCTCTGTGATAGATTAGCCTATTAATGTCACCTGTCAGAAGCCCGACCGTCAGGCAGGGCAGGTTTTATAGACAGGCGCTCCCCCAACGGTCGGACTTCCGACACCATTGGCGGCTTTTGACGCCCCGAATCGTGTGTCAAAAATGTTCGCAAAATTTGTCGCCGGTGCAACTCCGATCCAGGTTCCTGTATCTAAGTAATGTCCTCGACAAAAGCCCGACGAAGTTACGAGACACCAGTTGTTACGAGCGAGATCAATCTTCGAGAAGTACTAAGCCCCCTGGGCGACCTCAATTGACGCCGGTCTTGCTTAAAACAGCAAACTGATAGAAAATTCGGAGAATTAAATAAGATGAAAAACCCCAGAAATATCTTTGCGAAAATCAGTGTGGCCGTAGCTATCGTCATGGCCATAGGCTCAGCGGCTTTTGCGAAAGGGCATTCTGACCCTGCTTTTTCAAATATCCATATTCGAAACTTTGGCAAGATGGACGCCCGCTTTTACCGCGGCGCCCAGCCGGACGAATCAGATTACAAAGACCTAAAGGCGTTAGGCGTAAAGACCGTCATCGACTTGCAGGACCATCCGACCAACTATGAAAGGCGCGATGTCGAAGCACTCGGAATGCGCTATGTGAACATTCCGATGAGCGATTCGAGCTATCCGAAGGAAGACTCGATTAATGCTTTCATGAAGCTCGTCAAAGACCCGTCCACCGGCGTGTTTTTCGCGCACTGCGCGGGCGGCCGTCATCGCACGGGAGTCATGGGCGCGGTTTACCGGTTCAACGTTAACCACTGGAATTACGACCAGGCTTACGCCGAGATGAAGGACTATGACTTCTACACTCGTTTCGGTCACGGCGATCTGAAGACCTACGTCGAAGACTATGCCA
>DATNNY010000598.1:0-9225 GCA_035601635.1 Pyrinomonadaceae bacterium | reverse complement strand
CATGGCCCATATGCAGCGATCCGGTAACATTCGGCGGCGGAATTACAATCGTGAAAACCGGTGCGTCAGGATCTTTATTGATTTCGGGAGCGAAATAGCCACGCTCTTCCCACCGGGCATAGTGATTCTGCTCGGCTTCCTGCGGGTCGTAGGTCTTGGGGATCTCGATCATGCTCAGTTGAGGCGTCTCATGTTTAGAGGCGGGTTACTGCCCGCCAGACTTCGATCTGACAAATCTCGTGGTCTCTCGATTGTAAATCATGCACCACAGCTTTTCATATCAGCTCTGCTCGACTCCGTCACTTCAGGCGTCCTAACATTGAAAAGGCGGGCATTAGCCCGCCTCTAAACCTGCTCGAATGGCTTGTTATTTTTGCTCTTCCAGCTTCTTCTTGATCAATAACTCAGCCAGTTCCGGAACGACTTCCCAGGCGATCTCGCGCACCACCTTCTCGGACAGATGTTCGACCGCGCGGCGGGCGATGGCGTCAATGATTTCAGGGGATAAGGCCAAGGTAGAATCAACGGATTCTTGATTTGCAGTTGGGCTCACGGGCACCGCTTGCGGCACAGCTTCCGAAATAATCTCCCATTCCTGCAGCTCAGCCACGTGCTGTTCTTCATGCGTGGGCTCGGCAGCGAGAAGCGCGGCTTCCGGCGCCCTGGCTTCGGCCGGCGCGGCGTTTTCAGTCGCAGGCGATTCAACAACAACCGGCGCCCTGGCTTGAAGCACAGACGCGCTCGCCGGTTCTTCATACTCAAGATCAAGAACGAGGTCGTCGGCGACGCCGGGTTGCGCGGAACTGTTAAAGTCGCCCAGGTCGAGGAACGCGTCATTCAATACCGGCTGACTATGCGACAGAGCATTTTCAGAGTTTGGTTCTTCATTCATTTCGCTGCCACCAACTAATGATAGGTCATCGTCAAGTCCCACATTCGCGGGCGAATCACCCTTCCCGTTTGTTTGAGCCGAAGGCTTCATTTCCATCGTGTCGTCCTGGGCGTAAGCGGTAGGTTCTATCGCTTCTCCCGGTTCATCATCGATGCGTTCGAGCTTTTGCGTGTTCGCAGTCTGCAGTTCGACGTCGGCCGCACACGTGCTTCCCGCCGTTTCAACCGGTGGCGCAGCCGGTTCGTGTGCAGACATCGAAGGCGCCTCAACGAAGACCTTCACATTTGTATCATCCGCTGTATTTCGAGCAGCTTCGTGAACAGCGTCGGGCATTTCGAGCTTTTGCGTGTTAGCAGTCTGAAGTTCGACCTCGGCCTCGCTCGTACTTCCGGCTGCTTCGACCGCCGGCTTGACCGGCTCAGCTTCAAACATTGAGGGAGCGTCAACCAAAACCTGCGCACTTGTGTCGTCCGCGACTGGAGGCTCAGCCGTCGCTACCGCATCGGAACGATCAAGTCCCAGAGTGGATTGACCACGGCTTGGTTCCGGGTCCATTGCCTTGCCACCCAACAGCGAGCCCACGCGGTTCACCAGTTGGCGGATAGATTTGAATGGTTTCGTCACAACATCATCAGCGCCTACGCGACGTGCCTCGGCCTGGTCGAACGGTTCGTGCAAGCCCGCCAAAAGCATAACAGGAATATGGCCAAACCGTTCATTTTGTTTGATCAGCTCGCAGAGCCTATAACCTCCGCTACCTGGGAGCGAGACGTTTGCGAGGATGACATCGGGTGTGGACTGCTCGAGTTTACCCAACGCCTCGGGACTATCGACGGCGGTAGCAACCTCCATCCCTTCATCCGCGAAGGTCAGGCTAATCACCGTGCGATAGTATGGCGAGTCGTCGACTATTAAGAGCTTTTGTCCAGCAAACAAAGGGCAACCTTCAGTTCGTACTTCCGCGTGTTTCTATTCAACTCAGCTTCCGAGGAATCGTTCGGAGCGGCACAGGGCCTGCTTCGAACCTAGCACCAGCAAGAAAAGCGCGTCAAGAGTTTTCTATAAGTCGCATTCTGGCCTACTTCTTCTACTTTCCTGCTTCGCCCTTGCTTTCCATATTTCATGGATAAAAAGATTGACAGCTATCACGGCTAAGAATAGACTTTGGGTGCGTTTAGCCTTCAATTTGCGACTCTCTCAAACCTCTTACCGCAAAGGAGCGTACCCCATGAATCGAGCACTTCTAATTGGAACATTGAGTGTGATCTTGACTGTACTGGTTAGCAGCTGTAACCCTTCGCCTTCCGGCAATATGAATGCTGCCAGTCCCACGGCCAGTTCGGCCAGCACTCCGGCCACGACTCCGGCCGCAAGCCCGGGCAGCACCCCGAATGCAGAGAAGACCGGCACGAAGGGACCACATTGCGATGATCCTCCGCCCGCAAATCCTTCAACCTGTACGCCGCCTATCGATAATCCATTCGTCGTGGGTTGTACCCTGCCTTTCACCGGACAGAGTCATGACATCGATCAGCATTGTCCGAACGAAGGTTGTGCCAAGAGAGAAAACGACAAAGCCCAAAACAAAATCAAGAATAATTTCTGCGCCGCGGGACCCGCGATTCAGATCAGCGCCGCTTCCATAGATAAGCTGCAGGCCGATGTCGATCAGTTGGTCCAGCAAGGCACTTTCAAATACGGACAGTCAGCACCAGAGCCGGTTGATCGCGCAAAGTTGCACGACCTTTCCACCGTGGACGTAAATGGCAAATCAGTGCTGCTGGGCGAGGGCAAGCTGGTCTCGTTTGAAGGTTTTGTGCTTGACGCAAAACACGACGATACCTACGTGCTTGGCTCAGGCCCGCAAGGCTTCGGAGGCGAAGGCGTCAATTGTAAGAACTCACTCTTTGACTGGAATGACATTCATGTTGCTCTCGGCGAGACGGCAGGGGCAGAAGAATGCTCAAGCGTCACCGCCGAAATCAGCCCCCACTTCAGGCCGGCCGTGTGGGATCGTTTCGATTCGAACGCGTGCACTTCTCCGCACGTCACCAACCCGCTTCCGATCAAGGGACTGCGGGTCAGAATCACCGGCCAACTTTTCTTTGATGGTAGTCACACGCCCGGTCCTTGCCAGGGTGCACATGGAGTAAATAGTTTTCCGCGCCGCTCAGTCTGGGAAGTCCACCCAGCTTACGGCATCGAGGTTTTCGATGTCTCTAAGAACAAATTCGTCACGTTGGAAGAGTGGGCGCAGCGACTGTAAGATCCCGGTTCCCTGTTCCTCGCAACGAACGGTTATGACCGACTCTCTCATATCGGATCGTAGTCTTGAGTTTCGAGAAAGAACGGGCAGTCTCAGCGCGAACCGTTAGTAACGATTACGTCGTCCGCCGTGTTCGGCTTGCCGTCGGGGCCGTCTGAGCGCAGAACGTAACTGGAGTGCTCGCCTTCGTATTCGTAAGGGTTGTGCCAGGGATCGATGCGGATAACGCGGGCCAGATAGCGCGGGTTCAGATTGTCGACAAGCGCAGCCGAGTTCTTTGACTCAAGGTAATAACCGCGGTCTCGGCGATACGATTCAAGCGCGGCGGCAATTGACTCCAGTTCGGCTCGAGCCCGAGCTGTCTTTTCAACATTCAATGCTCGCATCAACGTATCGAGATCTTCCCAACGCCGGTCTCCAGTGCGAATCTCGGCAATGCGCCACTTTCCTTTATCGTCCTTGACCAGGCGGAAAGCCGTCTCGACCTGCGCCGTAACGACTGCTGAATTGCCGGAGGTGGAAATGTCTTTCACCCGGACGGCGTCAGAAGGCAGTTGGATCCCGGCCATGCGCGCAATCAATTTCCGCGCTTCTTTGGGGCTCAGATCACCGGCGGCGCGCGCGCGACTGACGACAAAAAAACTGCCGGCGCCGACCAACGCGACGAGAGAAGCAATCAGCACAGTTCGCTTGGACATATTTGGTACTCCTTTGCAGCCGGCGGAACCGGCGTTAAGAAAGGCCAGGGTAAGCCCCGAACTACTCGGTACAGGACCATCAAGCGGTAGCGAGCAAAATAAGGACTCGACTTTCCAAGTCGTGCTATGAATGCAAGTCGATTCAGCAGATCTTCCCGCTTGAATCTCTATCCCGATCACTACGCTTGATGGTTCTGTATCTTGATCTCTGGACTCTGATCAAATTAGCCCTGGCTGACTGCTTTGCCCACCAGCATGCGCAGCATGGTTTGCAGTTGGATCGTAGTAAATGGCTTGGGAAGAAATACAACTGCTCCGGCCGCGAAACTGTCTGCTGAAAGCTTTGGATCCTGTTCCGCGGTCATCATCATCACCGGAATCTTATTGAAGCGCTTTTCAGTTCTCATGTAGCGGACGAGTTCCGGTCCGGAAATATGCGGCATGACAACATCGAATACCGCGGCGGTGAACTCAGCATCGTCCTGAAGCGCCTGGTAAGCTTCGCGGCCATCGCGGGCGCCCACGACGGCAAAACCTTCCTTCTCCAGAATCGTGGTTACCAGCCGAAGGATGGCCGGATCATCGTCGGCCACCAGCACCCGTCCCCTGGTCGTGTTGTTGTTGGTACTCAACTTTGTCTGCCGAACTATGCCGCTTCCACGGCGCACCCGGTTTCACCAGCTCTTATCGAGAGCTCAGCCGCGAGTTTGATCGCCGCAATCATACTCGAGTGCTCGGCGATGCCTTTGCCCGCTATATCGAAAGCCGTTCCGTGATCGACCGAAGTCCGAATGAACGGCAGGCCCAGAGTGATATTGACTGCTTCGCCAAAGGAAAGGCACTTTACCGGAATCATAGCCTGATCATGATAACACGCCACCACCGCGTCAAACTCTCCGCGCGAAGCTCGCAGGAAAACCGTGTCCGCTGAAAACGGACCTTGCACATTGATGCGATCGATCGCACGACAGGCTTCAATGGCCGGCATAATCTCCGAAGCTTCCTCGATCCCAAAGAGACCACCTTCCGCCCCATGCGGATTCAGAGCCGCCACGGCCATACGCGGCCGCTCGATGCCCCATCGTTGCAGTTCGTGATGGGCCAGGCGAATTGTCTTCTCAAGCCGATCACGCCGGACCAGGCGAATCGCTTCTGAAAGCGGAACGTGCGTGGAAATGAGAACGATGCGAAGGTTCGCGGCGACAAAACCCATCGCATAATCATCGATGCCGGTCAGATGAGCGAGAAACTCAGTGTGGCCGGGAAAGCTGTAGCCTCCCAGAAAGAGAGCGCGCTTGTTGATTGGCGCAGTGGCAATTGCGTCAATCGCTCCGGCGCCACACAACTCCACGGCCGCCTCGATATAACCGGCGGCGGCTTTTCCGGCGGCGCCTGACTCGATTCCCGGCTCGACGTGGCCCTGAATGTTATCGAGATGGAAGATGACGGGGTCGGTATCCTGATCAGGAAGACTTTCGTCCCGGCGGACAATCCGATATCCGCATTGCAAGTCGAGCGTGCGCGCGTTGTGAGCGAGCAATTGTGCGTCACCTATAATGATTGGCTGACAGACGTCGCGCACTTCTTCTTCAGCCACGGCCTTGAGCACTACCTCAGGACCGATTCCCGCTGGGTCGCCCATGGTGATGCCAACCCGAGGTCGCGCACGGCGAGCGCTCGCATCAGACGGATCCTGAAGCTGATTATTCATCGATCGAAGAGGAACGGCGCACCGGCAAACACTCTGCCCGCCTGTTCGCGCGGAGAGACTAAGATTCGACGACGGCAGGCACTGCGTCTTCAACACGGTCCTCAACGCGCCCTTGAACTCGCTCTTCAGCTTTGTAAATGTATTTTATATTGCGCTTGAGAATTAAAAGATTTGGAGCCGCGCGGCGATTAATCTTGAGCGCGCCGCGATCGTACCATTCGATCGTTCCTTCAATCTCTTCACCGTCCTGCAGGACCAGAACCATCGGGGTGTGCGCATCGATTTGTTTCTTGTAATAGTAAATCTCAGCATGCGTCTCAGTCGGCGGCGGCTGTCGTTTTCTGACCTGGATAGACGAGGGCTGCGAAGAGGGACGCGGCGGCGGCATGCCAGTGCGGGGTGCGCCGCCTCCATTAGTTCGATCATTAGTTCGATCACGCTGGTGTGCGGCCTCTCGCCGGGCTTTAACGTCTGCGAGCGTCGTCCTGATTAGTTTGCGATTCACGGTACTTCCTCCACAATGATTAGCAGTAAAATTTGCCGGGAGTGTGCATTTTCGCCGCAGTTAGCATGGTAAACGTAAACGATTATTGACAGGCTACAGCCTTCCGAGGAGAGGCCGCGTATTTTATTCGTACGAACTGAAGTTTCTTCTTCAGGGAATGCGCGACATGCTACACGACCGAGGGGGAAAACGCAAAGCAGAAACAGGAGCTGGTATTGAGGCTACAGCGCAAGAGAGAATTCGCACCGCGGCGGTTACCGGCTCCCCGCTTGTTGCTGACTTATCTGAGCAGTATTAGTCCGCCTTTTTCCTGATGAACGTCGGCACATCAAGATCATCTATCCGCTTGGAACTCGCATGTGACGCAGGAAATTCTTCCGGCGAGCGCGGCGCATAGCGCGGCGGCGAAGTGATCGGCATCTGAGCTCCTGCCGCGGCCGAAGCTGTCGCGACTTCGCGGCGAAAGCCTGTTGCAATTACCGTGATCTTCATTGCATCCGCCATCGATTCATCGATTACATGTCCAAAAATTATGTTCGCGTCTTCGTCCGCTTCCTCGCGCACGATCGAGGCCGCCTCGTTAACTTCAAAGAGGGTCAGATCGTGACCACCAGTGATATTAATGAGCACCCCACGCGCGCCCTTGATCGATGCTTCCTCCAGTAAGGGTGAGGAGATCGCTTCCTGAGTGGCTTCGACCGCGCGATTTTCGCCCCGCGCGTATCCGGTACCCATCAGGGCCATACCCATCCCCTGCATGATGGTGCGTACGTCGGCAAAATCCAGATTGATCAAGCCTGGCACCGTAATCAGGTCACTGATTCCCTGTACTGCCTGACGCAGGACATCATCAGCGGCTTTGAAGGCGTCAGCAAACGATGCGCCCTGGGGCACGGCGCCAAAAAGGCGCTCGTTGGGTATTGTGATCACGGTGTCCACTGACTCGTGTAATTCACTCAGGCCATGTTCGGCCTGCTGCAACCGCCGCCGGCCCTCGAACAGAAACGGTTTCGTCACGACTGCCACGGTTAAGGCGCCCAGTTCAGTGGCCAGCGAAGCCACAATTGGCGCACCGCCGGTGCCGGTGCCGCCGCCAAGACCAGTCGTTACGAAAACCATGTCCGAGCCTTCCAGTACTTCAATAATCTTGTCCGTATCTTCGAGCGCTGCCTGCCGGCCAACTTCCGGATCAGCTCCGGCACCCAGACCTTTGGTCAACCTCCCGCCGAGCTGAATCTTAACTGATGCGCGCGAGCGCTTCAGTGCCTGTAGATCGGTGTTCGCTACGACGAATTCAATCCCTTCAATGCCCGAGTCAATCATCCGATTGACTGCGTTGCCTCCACCACCGCCCACACCGATGACTTTTATGCGCGCTCCGGTGATGGGAGGCTCGTCCTCAATGATAATATTTATGCCTCTGCCGGGTTCGCGAACCTCAGGTGTCATGGTTTTTTCCTCTCTTCCAAACCGGGAAGCCTTCCACGGCCTCTTTCGTTTATTTTGGGCTAGCTGAACCACGGGCATCTATATCTTGCGGACAATATATTGTGCCATAGGCGCGCCAGCATACAACACTTGGTCAAAAAATACTACTACTAAAACGGTGGCGAAACTTCGAAACAAAATGTGTTAAGCGGCCCGATGCGCCGCGTTTTGCGGCGCCTGCGCGCTGCTCGAGCGCATGCGCTCGTTGCGAGACCAACGCGAGTCCGGCAGCTGCAGCCCACGCGGGACTTTGCACGTCGTCGACCAGGCCACCGAACCGATCGCGTTCGGGATAACCGATTCGCACCGGCGCGTCAAAGACCTGTTCAGCCACTTCGATCATTCCATCGAGCATCGCTCCGCCCCCGGTCAAAACCACACCGCTTGACAGCTGCCGATTCCAGCCCGAATCCCTAATTTCATCAGAGACGTGCATCAACACTTCTTCTGCGCGTGGTTGCAAAATGTCGCAGAGAATTTGCCGCGATAACTGCCGCGGCGCTCGCCCACCAACGGATGGTACCTCGACCATCTCGCCGCGCTGGTCGTCGCTGAGCGATGTGCTCGAGGCGCAGCCGACACTTCGCTTAATACGCTCGGCTTCCGGAATCGGAGTGCGCAAACCGAAGGCGATGTCATTGGTAAAGTGCGCTCCACCCAGCGGGAACACCGCGGTGTGCTGTACGGCGCCGCGCTGATAGACACACAAGCCGGTGGTTTCGGCGCCAATATCAACGAGGGCCGAGCCGTATTCCTTGTCATCATCCGTGAGCGAGGCTTCGGCGGCCGCAAGTTGCTCGAGGATCATATCTGCGACGATCAATCCAGCCCGATTTACCGCGTTAATGGCATTCTGACGAGCGGTCACCGGACTGGTAACGATGTGCACCTTTACCGCGAGTCTGGCTCCGGTCATGCCCACTGGATCGTTGATTCCGTCCTGATCGTCGACTATGAATTCCTGTGGCAAGCGGTCCACAATTTCGCGACCGGCGGGAAGTTGAATAGCGCAGGCAGAATCGATGGCGCGGCGCACGTCGTCGGCAGTAATCTCTCGATCGCGACCGGCCACGGCGACAATCGCCTGACCGTTGAAACCCATGATGTGCGATCCAGCGAGATTGATCGTGACTTCCTCGGCTGAGACGCCACTCATACGCTCGGCTTCTTCGACCGCTTTCTTGATTGCTTCGACAGCCGCATCGGGATTAACAATTACTCCTTTGCGCAGGCCACGCGCTTCGGCTTCCCCGAGGCCCAGAATCTCAAGCAGGCCCTCTTCGCCGGGACCGACGACGATGCACGTCACTTTGCTTGTGCCGATGTCCAGACCGATCGTGTGATTTGTGCGTTTTGCCATTTAGCTTTCTCTGATCCGCTATCGCAACCGAATGCGAGAAGTGTTCGCGGACTCGCGTTCCACAACGGTCCGTGCTGCTTTTTGACGTTGCTCACCAGTTGGGGAGCTGCGGTTTGCATTAGCCACTGCGTTTGGCTTTTGAGTACTGGATGCCGCTGACGCGGCGTCGCTCGGTTTCGATTCATCCCCGGTCTCAGTCGCAGTCGACACTTTACCGCCGGAACTGGTACCAATGACGATTCGTCCACTCTGCAAGTCAAGATAAGTAATCGACGAGCCTCGCGGCGTCTGCTTGTAACGATCCA
>DATNNY010000597.1:0-8120 GCA_035601635.1 Pyrinomonadaceae bacterium | reverse complement strand
GCTTTCTTGGCGCTCTTGGTTTTGACGTTCTCGAAAAGCGTCGTGAACTGCGTCAGCGGATCGTAGGTACAGACATCTCCGGCAAACTCCCGCCGGTCGTAGATCAAGTCGCGGGCGACCTTCAATTCCTGTTCGCCAATCCGATTCAAAGGTTCGATCTTGCTAGCATTCACAATCGCCGCGTCAAGACCGGCTTCGACCGCGTCGTGAAGAAATACAGAGTTCAGTACCACGCGCGATGCTTGATTCAAACCAAACGAAATGTTCGAGACGCCGAGGATGGTAAAGCAGCCGGGCAACTCAGCCTTGATACGTTTGATCCCTTCGATTGTCTCGAGGGCGTTACGTCGATCCTCTTCAATGCCGGTTGAGATCGGCAGCGCCAGCGGATCGAAGAAGATGTCAGAGGCCGGCAGGCCGAGTTCACCCGTCGCCTGTTCGTAAGCGCGTTTGGCAATCTTGAATTTTCCGTCCGCGGTGCGCGCCATTCCCTCTTCGTCGATGGTGCCGATGACCACACTGGCGCCATAGCGCTTGGCCAAATCGATTACTTTCGCAAAGCGCGGCTCGCCGTCTTCATAGTTGGTCGAATTGAGAATGCTCTTGCCGCCGGCGTGTTGCAGGCCGGCTTCCATCTTCTCCCATTCAGTCGAGTCGAACATCAAAGGCAGCTTGATGCTGGTGACCAGACGCGAGGCCAGCTCGTGCATGTCGGCCTCGCCATTACGCCCGACAAAATCGACGTTCACGTCGAGAATGTGCGCGCCTTCGCGCTCCTGCTCTTTGGCCAGCGAAACCAGGCCATCCCAATCTTCGACGTTAAGCAGATCGCGCATTTTCTTTGAGCCGCTGGCATTGACGCGTTCACCGACAATCAGGAACGATGCGTCCTGCACGTAAGGCTGTTGGAAATAGATGGACGATGCGGCGGGCACGAGTTTGGCGTCGCGCGCCTTTGGCGTGATGCGCTGCATGGCTTCGACGACCAGCTTTAAGTGTGCGGGTGTAGTGCCGCAACAGCCGCCGACGACATTAACGCCAAAGTCACTGGCGAAGTGCACGATTTGTGAAGTAAAGGATTCCGGCGTCTCGTCATAATGCATTTTGCCTTCTACTACGGAAGGCAGGCCGGCATTGGGCAGTACCGAAACCGGCAAGAGCGCGTTCTCGCAAAGATAGCGAACGCTCTCAGTCATGTGGCGCGGGCCGGTACCGCAGTTCATGCCGATAACGTCGATCGGAAATGGCGCGAGCGCCGTGAGCGCGGCGCCAATCTCCGTGCCGTTGAGCATCGTGCCGAACACTTCGATCGTCACCTGCGCAATCACCGGAACGCGCCGCCGATTCGCTTTGAAGTTTTCAAAGATGGCCGAGAGAGCGGCCTTTGTCTGCAGCAAATCCTGGCACGTTTCGACGATTAAGAGATCGGCGCCACCGTCGAGCAGTCCCCGCACCTGCTCGGCATATGCCGCCTTTAGATTAAGGAAGCTGATGTGACCGAGCGTGGGTAGTTTCCGGCCAGGGCCCATTGAGCCCGCGACCCAGCGCGGCTTAACTTTAGTTGAGTAGTCAAGAGCGATGCGCTTTGCCAGACTGGCGGCCCTGACATTCATGTCGTAGGTCTGGTCGGCCATATCGTATTCGGCAAAATCGACGGTTGTGCCATTGAAAGAGTTGGTCTCGATCACATCGCAACCGACGTCCAGAAATGCCGTATGGACGTTTTCGACGGCGTCGGGCCTGGTGATGAGCAGGTTTTCGTTACAGCCTTCGAACCGCAGGCCGCCGAAGTCTTCCAGGGTCAGGTTCTGCACCTGCAGATTTGTGCCCATTGCACCGTCAAACACGACGATGCGTTCTTTTAATGTCTCAAGGAAGCTAGCCATAAACTGTTCTTGATCCTGAAGTTTCAAACCAGGTTTTTCTTCGTCGGTTTTCTATTCCCCGGATCCTTGAATCTGAATTTCAGATTTGAAATCTAAAATAACAAAAGCCCCGCGCTGCTAACAACGCGGGGTTTCTTCGAACCTGTTTCCGGATAGCGGTTGAAAGAGTCGCCGAGCTGTTTAGCGGATTATTTTACGTGGCCGCAAGTCGCCTTAACTCACCACGTTTTCACAGTCTATTGAAACATCGTCGGTCAGTAGTGTCAACTGCGGCGAAGCCCGGAAAGTCGCGTAATTCTGTGGATATGGAAACGAGGCCGAGCTAAACGTCGTTAGGGCCAACTCGCTAATTTTTCTACGGTTTCGATAGGCAGAAGCAAACAATGAACCTCTTCTATCTGCTTGAACTTTTTAGTTATGAGCCCAATTGCCTGTTTACAGATTCTAGTATGCTCCTTCTTCTCTTTCTTCGGATCCTCTGGGCCGACACCAGGAACCAGGAGTTTCTTGTAAGCACCGCAGTCTCGGTGATCGAGTATCATTACTTCCTTCACCCCGTGCTCTTTGATCGCAAAGCCAAGTTGATCCAAAAACGTGGTCCGCCACTCCCGCTTATGGACGATTCCCAAGCTCGCGCCGGCCAAAATCAATTGATCGTATTTCCCGCGTAACCCTCTGGAGTCCATTGTTTGGATGATCCGATGTGGGTAGCGAGAATCCATGCACGTAAGCATGAGAAGCGGAACGTTGGCAGCCTTACTTAGTCTTGGAGCAATCTGTTCAGACACATACGACTCAAAATCTATCTGATCTTGTTCAGCCATAGTAACCTCCGTTTAGCCAGCATAAAACGCGATCAATGCTTAGGCAAGTTTAGCGTGTCGTCAATGAATTAGTGTGCGTATGGTGGGTCACCCAGTCGCTACCGCTCTCGGTACTGACCTCGTCACGACGGGATGCGCGCCACCTACCATAATTCACGCACGTTCAGGACAAAGCCGGGCAGCTCGGGATCACCTCTGACCTTGTCCGGGTCCTCGATCATCTCTGTGTCCAGACCTGGCCGATAGATATAGACGCGCTTTTTGAGGGAATCAATCAACCACGCCATTTGAGCGCCGTTGGCGATATATTCGAGCATCTTGTCTTCAAGTGGCGGCAAATTATCCGTGCGCGAACGAACCTCGATTATGAAGTCCGGACAAAGCGGAGCAAGCCCTTCCTGTTCATCATCCGTGAGTGCGCTCCAACGCTCGCGACGTATCCACGAAGCGTCCGGCGAACGCCGCGCCTGATTTGGTAGAACGAAGCCCGTCGAGGAATCGAAGACAACCCCGGTCCCATCCCGTCTTGCCCAATTCGCCAGTTGACGGTTTACCTCGGAGTTTCGCAAGCCCGTTTTCGATCCTGTGGGAGCCCTAGGGATCAGTTCTCCTGTAGCCGTTAGTTCCATTCGCGTATCGCGATTATCACGGCAAAGGTCAAACTCTTCTCCGTTCAAGACACTGTGAACGTCAACGATAAAATTCGGCGGTATGTGTGAGTCGATTGGTGAAAAGATGGTAGACATCTTAGCTCCCTCGTTCAGATTCTACGCCGCCACTGCCGAAGGCGGCAACGCCCACGCCTAACTGACCATGGCCTCAATCTACCTCAGGGCAACTTGAAGAAGCGAGGCGGGCTGTGTCGAGGAATCCGTCGGGAGAACAGATTTCCTCAACAATAGTCCGGCCAATGGAAGCCTACACGCTTAAGAACGTCCACGCGTAAGACGCCGTGTATTGGGCGCGTGCAAAATCTTCGGCACGGTCAGAAGTCTCCGGCCGCCTATTTGCTCCACGACGTGTTGCGCAGACATCATGGCTCCCTCCTGCCAGCCCGGCAGTTGCGAGACCTGATCACCCACCACAAAGAAACGACGATCCGGGGCCAACAGACGCGAGTAGGCGGCTGCATGAACCGCGCTGCCGGGATCCCAGTTGGCCCAGCCACCGCCTTCGTTCGGAATATTTTGCCAGGCGATCGAGATTGCCTTATCTGAGGGCACCAGTCGCTTGTCCGCAAACTCCGGATGCAACTTGATAGCGCCTTGTCGGGCGGTAATGATGCGCTGCTCAAGGCTCATTCTGCCGAAGGCGCGCGCATCGTCGTCGTAGTTATAGACGCCGGTTAGGGTGCCGTTTTTGGTGAAATAATCATACGACGGATACCACATCTGCGTGATCGGATCATCCGTATAACTTATCCCGCCGTAAATCTGGTTCTTGTTCGATTCCCAGAAGCGATCGTTCGCTTGCCAGCCGAGCTTGCAGGTCGGATCATACTCGCAGAGCTCGATGGCATCGCCGAAGTCCTTCGCGAAGTTGTTGCCGATCTTCTTGAGCAGCGGTAGAGGGATGTTGCTGATGCAGTAGTCCGCTTCAATGGTGCTGCGTTTTCCCCGATCTTCCACGACGACGCCCACGCCATTATTGCGAATCTGTATGTCCAGAACCTTGGTGTTGTACTGGATGAGCGAGCCAATCTTGCGCACAAAGCCTTCCACAATCTTATCCATGCCGCCCACAGGTTGAAAGAGCGTCGGTTGCCACTCGTATTCAAAAGACTGGTAGACGCGGAAGCGCCAGAACTCAGAGCTGAGGAGTTCCTTTAGCCCAAGCTTCGTTCCGGGCTCACAGGGTTCGTAAACAGTTATCTCGCAGCCGTCGCGGGTCGAGCCGCTATACTGAAAGCACGCAACGCATTCCTTTTCGCAAGCCATGCAAACCTGACAACTCGCATTGCATTTCTTACATTTCGGTTGACCGCAGTTACTACACAGATCGTTAGCGCCGAGATCGCCAAAGTTTTTTAAGAGACAAAGGAGCTTAATACGGTCTCCCTCGTCCAGTTCTGCGTTGAGGGCGTTCTTGTTCACGGCCTTTGCCAGCATCTCAGAAATATAACCCTGAGTGTCGTTGGCGATGCGCCGTTTGATCTGGGGCTTGCCACCGAAAGCCTGGTCGCTCTGAAACAAATTAGCCATCGTCTCCATGACGTAAACTTCGAGGGCCACGCCTAATTCCCGGCAATAATGAAGAGCTCTGCGGTGATGGTAAGGGAGCCGACCTGGGCCCAGATTGAGATAGAGACCCTCGTCAAAGTCACAGACCTGCTCGGTCTCAACTCCCTTATCGTTCACCTCTTTGATTACGGTGCCGCGCCGCGCCGTATGATTTCGTCCGCCGGCACGGTCGGTCAATTCGATAATCTTGCAGTTGTAGTTTGCTCGGGTCAGTTCATAGGCGGCGGTCATCCCCGCGATGCCGGCGCCGAGGATGACGACTGATTTTCCTCTGCCTGAACCCTGGGGAAGTTCGGGAGGGCCAGCCCACGCCTCCGGAAGGTTAATCAGCCCAAGCGCAGTCATTGTCTCGTAAAGCGCTGCCGAGCCTCCTGCCAAACCGACTTGTTCGAGAAAGCGTCTGCGAGTCACTCTTTCCTTTTTTTTCGACATCCGATTTCTCCTATAGAGGGGCGTGAGATCGCTGTTGGCCGCCGCCGAAGATCAGTTGTAAAAGCGGCTGGCGGTGCTTTCGATCTGCAAGCTGAGAAACAATCGTTAACTTCTAATGAATTGGCACTGTTCGAAAAGACGACCCGAGAGATGTGCCTTTCATACCCCATTTTATCTTGCTAATCAATAGGATTCTCGCTTATGTAACCGTTTACGCAGATGACGGAAATGGGGAGTAAGCCGGCGCCGCGGAATCCTTCGTGCTGTTCGCGCTGGTAATTCAGACCCGTCATTTCCTATTTACCATTTGCCAATAACCATTTACCATCTGTCCTCATGCGCCGAGCCATCTATCCGGGTTCTTTCGATCCGGTTACCAACGGTCACTTGGATATCATCCAGCGTGGTTGCAAGCTATTCGATGAAATCATCGTCGCAGTGCTGATCAATCCGGATAAGACGGCATTCTTTTCAATACAGGAAAGATGTGAAATCCTGACTGAGGTCTTGAAAGATATCGATCGTAGTGACTGCCGGGTGACCGTGGAAAGTTTCGCCGGATTGATGGTCGAGTACGCAGCCGAACGAAAGGCCAATGCCATCGTGCGCGGCATTCGCGCGATTTCCGACTATGAATACGAGCTTCAGATGGCTTTGATGAACCGTCGCTTGCAACCGCGGCTGGAAACGGTTTTCATGATGCCGGCAGAAGAATACTCGTATGTTAGCTCGCGTCTGGTGAAAGAAGTGTTTCAGCTGGGCGCGCCAATTAAGGATCTGGTACCCCCGCTGGTCGAACAGCGGATGAAAGAGAAGAGTTCCAAATGATGACTAAGCCAACCGCTTCGTTCCCTGTTTCCGACAATGTCGCAGAGATGAAAGCGTCATCCACGCTGGCGGCCATGCAGGCAGCAGACAGCATGCGCGCCGCCGGAGTTGACGTGGTGGATCTCGGCGCGGGCGAGCCGGATTTCGATACGCCGCAAAACATCAAGGACGCTGCCGCGGAAGCAATCCGCGCGGGTAAAACGAAATACACACCCACGGCCGGCGTCCGCGAATTACAACAAGCTATCATTGGTTTCTATCAGCGGGAGTTTGGTGCCTCTTATGAACGAAACGAAGTAATGGCCACCGCAGGGGGCAAGCAATCGATTTTCAACGCGGTGGTTTCCCTTATCAATCCGGGCGACGAGGTCCTGATTCCCAAGCCTTACTGGGTGACCTTCCCTGAAATAGTCACCTTTGCACGAGGCAAATCGGTTTTCATTGAAACTGAAGAAAACGATTTTGTGCTAACTGCCGACATGATTCGGAAGGCGATTACGCCAAAGACGCGGCTGATCATCCTGAACTCGCCCAGCAATCCTTCAGGCAGGGTAATCCCGCCGGCCGAGTTCAAGCAGATCATGGAGATGGTTGTCGAGCATGACCTTTATGCCATCTCTGATGAATGTTATCTGCGCTTTGTGTATCCGCCGGCAGAAGTCTTCAGTGCTGCTTCGCTGCGGCCGGAGTTGCGGCGGCGTCTGTGCATCGCGGGATCGTTTTCAAAAACTTTTGCCATGACGGGATGGCGCGTGGGTTATTCATTAGCGAACGCGGAATGGACCCGCGCGATGTCTAAGGTACAGGGCCATTCCACGAGTAACACAACTTCAATTTCGCAGGCAGCCGCGACGGAAGCGCTGAATGGTCCGCAGGATTCAGTGGCCACGATGCTCGCTGAATATACGCGCCGGCGCGAATGGTTGCTGGGCGCTCTTAACGATATTCCGGGTCTGCGTTGCCCTCAACCCGAGGGTGCGTTCTATGCTTTTCCGGATCTACGCGGATGTTTCCAAGGGAAGTTGCATACCTCCGGCGACTTTGCGAAACAACTGCTGGAGCATGAGCAAACCGTGGTGACGGATGGCGCTGCGTTTGGCGCCGAGGGCTTCATTCGCATTTCCTATGCGACCTCGATCGATCGTTTGCAGGAAGGCGTGAAGAGAATCAGGCGGGTGGCGCAGGGAACGTAGCGCAAGTGGTTAACCTGCGTTCAGGAAGAAGTCGCAAGTTAGCAACTTGCGGTACAAAAAAGAGAGGCGAGCATGCTCGCCTCTTTGTCTTTCGAATCAGAACCACGGAGTGTCAGTACAGATTGAAGTTATACTGAAGCTCCATCCACATTGACACCGGATGACCGTCCTTGGTCGCGGGCACGAACCTGATACTCTTCGCCGCGGCAATTGCTCGCTCAGTCAGCCCATCGGGCAGACCCGAAACAGCATGTATGTTTGTTACCGATCCGCCGGCCGAAAATACGGCTCGCAGGGTTACCGTTCCGGTAATCTGATTCTTGCGCGCGGACTCTGTATAAGTCGGCTCGGGTTTCTCAAGCACGCGGGCTTTGGAAGTAACCTCTCGGCCGCTAAAGATTCGGTTGTAATCGGTGCCGCCGCCGCCGCCGCCGGGGCCTCCACCACCTTCGCGACGGTCACCGCCACCGGTGTTGCCGCCATTGCCGGGGCCATAGCCGCCACCGTTACCGGAACCTACACCACCTCCGTTACCCGATCCGATTCCGTTGCCGGTACCGGGTCCGGATGATGGAGTAGTGGATCTGGATTTCGGATCACCGTATTGCAGCTGCCGCTGGTCTGGCGGAAAAAGCGCCGGGTCAGCGTCGAGCGTTGCGGGCATCGGCAGCGCCGGATTCTTGATCACCGGAGGATGCGGATCAGGAGCGACGACCT
>DATNNY010000596.1:0-4782 GCA_035601635.1 Pyrinomonadaceae bacterium | reverse complement strand
TCTACCGTTAAGCACGATGCAGGTGAAAGCTGAAATCGCGCATCCGGAAAATAACGAGGTTATTCGCGCCAACGGGAGGTATCTGGTCAATGGCGCGGCCTGGACCGCGGAAGAGGTGATCAGCAAAGTGGAAGTCAGCTGTGACGGCGGCAAGTCGTGGAGCGAAGCTAACCTCAAAGGCGCTCCGATCAAAAATGCGTGGAGACTTTGGGAATTCGAGTGGAAAACGCCATCGCCCGGTAACTACACCCTGATGGCACGCGCCACGGATTCATGTGGACGGATGCAGCCGATGGAACGCGATAGCAACGGCGGCACCTACATGATTTGCCATTGTCTGCCGATTGAAGTGGAAGTGCGCCTGTAGCCGCGGTCGCCGGCCGCGGCTCGGCAGAGGATGAAGACATGCCGCGACCAGCGACCGCGGCTACTACGCACCCTTCTCGATTGGCGCGGCGACACGATTGCCCCACTCTGTCCAGGAACCATCGTAATTCCGAACGTTGTCTAGTCCCAGCAGGTAGGTAAGAACAAACCAGGTGTGGCTGGAGCGTTCGCCGATGCGGCAATAGACGACGGTGTCGGTCTTCGGACTTACGCCGCACCCGTGCACGTAAATCTTATCCAACTCTGCCGCTGGTTTGAACGTGCCGTCATCATTCACTGCGGTTTTCCAAGGCACACTTTTCGCGCCTGGAATATGACCACCTCGCAGCACGCCTTCCTGCGGATACTCTGGCATGTGTGTGATCTCTCCCTTGTACTCGCCGGGAGAACGAACATCGATCAACGGCTTGCGCGCTTTACTCTGCGCTAGCGCCTCGTCTGCGAAAGCACGAATTTCCTTGTCGTAACGCCGCTTCGGCACCGGGTAATTCGAGCGGGGATATTTTCCTGCCTCTCGCGTCATCTCGCGGCCTTCCGCCTTCCATTTGTCGCGGCCGCCGTTGAGAATTTTCACCTTGTCGTGTCCGAACAATCGAAATGCCCAAAGGGCGTAGCAGGCCCACCAGTTCGATTTATCGCCGTAAAAAATACAGGTCGTTTCGGGCGTGATCCCGTTGCGGCTGCAGAGCTCGGCGAATTTGTCCGGCTGAATGTAATCGCGAATTACCGGATCTTGCAGATCGGCCCGCCAGTCGATGTGAACGGCGCCGGGAATGTGCCCCGTGTCGTAAAGCAAAATGTCTTCGTTCGATTCGACGATGCGAATGCCGTCGTCCTTTAAGTGTTGCGCCAGCCAGTCAGTTTCCACCAGCGCTTCGGGATGGGCGTAATTATTTGAGGCCATACCAGCACGTCTAGCTCCGCGCGAAGCCAGAGGCAAGTCGGCAATTCGCGCGTTGACCCATGGAACACGCCGTAGCCACCCGATAAACCCCGGACGTCCCCAAACTTGACGGCTTTAAGCCGTCAAGTTTGCGGAAAGCGCTTTAGACTGTGAGCACGATGGTATCCGCTCACCAAATCATCACTTCATTGCTAATGCGTTCTCTTTTTTGCCGATCTCGGAGCTAGCAAGACATCCTGCCCAACCAGGTAAAGCAAAAGGCAAAGCGCCGTAAACGGAATCAGCGCGAGCAGATCGGCGTGCGGGCCATTGAAGAATGGATTGTGCGCTGTCGCCCATGCCGCGAGTCGCTCGTTGGCCGGCGCCAGACTCGGCAGGCCGGCCATGATGGCGATAACGATGCCGGCGAGCGCGCCGCCCGCGATGTAGCCGGAGGCGAGCAACACGCCGGGACTTTTGTCGCCCTCCGCCACGAGCTCATCATGGGTCAGACTGTGAGCGCGGAATTTATGTTTGCGCAGCCAGCGATCGACCAGGTAGCGAATCATCCCGCCAAAAAAAATCGGCGTAGAGGAAGCGAGCGGCAGGTAGACCCCTACGGCGAAGGCGAGCGAAGGAATACCGCTCATCTCGAGAGTGATGGCAATCATCACGCCTAATAATACCAACGCCCACGGCAATTTGTGGCCAAGGATTCCTTTGATGATGTACGACATGAGAGTCGCTTTCGGCGCGTCGAACTTCGTTACCGCCGAGCCATCGGGACGAGTGCGATGGGTTCCGTTGATTCCCGGATCGACGAGATAAATCGCCTCGCGCTGATTGTTCACGAGGTAGCGCTGTGCCGGGCCGCCGTTGGGATCGGCCCGCTCCCAGGAGCGATAGAGCTGCGGATCCATGTTCGCCTGCGCGCCTCTGATTCTTTCCGGCGAGCCGAGATTGGCATCGCTAGGCGCGCGCAGGTCGGCCGGAAAATTGCGCTCGATTTTGTAAACGACCTCGCCGCTGTCGTTGACCAGATATTCGCCCGGTTCAAGGCCAGACACGATTGAGTTTGAGCCGCCTTTTTCGTTTTTCAGAACGCGATAGTGACCAGTCGTGTTCGGTTTCAGCTTCTCCTGGAACGGCGGGAGATTCGCGGTTTCCACGCGCGGCGGAGTCGCACCCGCTTCAATTTTTTGGAACGTCGTCGCGGGCACGTAGACCGTATAGGAATCATTCAGAACGAGCAGAATCGGCCCAAGGGCGAGGGCGGACGCGAGTGAGCCGAATAGGATCGCGATTTGCTGAAACTTTGGCGTCGAGCCGACGAGAAAGCCGGTCTTCAAATCCTGCGAGGTCGTACCGCCATTCGAGGAAGCGATGCAGACGATGCCGCCGATCGAGAGCGCCGTGACAAAATATGTCGGCCCGGTCCAGCCGACGATGAGAAAGACCAGGCAAGTGAGAAGCAGCGTCGCCACCGTCATACCTGAAGTCGGACACGAGGAAGAACCGATCTCGCCCGTTAGATGCGATGAGACAGTGGTGAAAAGAAACCCGATTACCACGATGAGTAGCGCGCCTAACAAGTTCCACTGCAGATGCAGTTGCGGCGCAATCATAATTATCAGCAGCAGCGCGATCACTCCGCCGATGACGAACTTCATCGACAAATCCTGATCAGTGCGCGGTGTTTTGCCAGCAGGTCCGTGCATGCTGCGCAGATCGACCAGTCCGCTCTTCATCCCATGCCAGATGAGCGGCAGGGATCGCACCATGCTGATAATTCCACCGGCCGCGACCGCACCCGCGCCGATGTACAGGACATAGGCCTCGCGGATATCATCCGGTGTCATTTGACTGATCGGCATCGCACCCGGCGCGAGAATGGTCGATGAGCTTTCGCCGAAGAATTTGATCGCTGGGATGAGCACGAGATAGGCGAGCACGCCACCGGCGCACATGATGGAACCGATTCGCGGCCCGATGATATAACCCACGCCTAGCAATGCCGGCTCGATCGTCATCGAGATCGATCCGGCCTTGAAGGGCGCGCCGAAGATTTTCTCTGGCGTGTTCTTCCAGGCATTGAAAGCATTCATCGCCGACTGATAGATGAAGCCGATTCCGAAGCCGGTGAAAATTGTCTTTCCGCCGGTCGCGGCTTCGTCAGACTTGTTTTCCAATCCTTCGCGGGATGCCGCCGCCTTGAGCACTTCGGCGCAGGCGGTTCCTTCCGGGTATTTAAGCAAGCCGTGTTGATCGACAATGAGAGCACGCCGCAGGGGGATCATCATGAGAATGCCTAATAATCCGCCGAGCGTCGCCACCAGCATGACGCGTGTGATCTCGAGATCGAATCCGAGGATCATGATCGCCGGCATCGTTACGCCGAGGCCGAAGGCGATGGACTCACCGGCCGAGCCGGCTGTCTGCACGATGTTGTTCTCGAGAATGGTCGCGTCGCGCAATCCGACTTTGGAAAGGAGCCGGAACAGAGTAATCGATATGACCGCCACCGGAATCGACGCGCTAACTGTGAGACCGACCTTAAGGACAAGATAGAGCGACGAGGCGCCGAAGATTATGCCGAGCAATGTGCCGACGATGAGCGGTAGCGGTGTCAGCTCGCGCATTCGGGTGCGGGCTGAGATGTACGGTTTGAAGTTGGCCGCGAGCGGATTCTCCGGCTTGTACCCGACGATGTCCGGGAACTCGTTGGGCGGATTTCTCAGATCGATTTGTGCCATTCGGATTTGTCGGTCCCCGAGCAGTGGCCTAACGATTTACGCGCTTCGCGTCGTCCGCCCCGCCCCCATTCGCAGAATCCATCGATAAAGCAGGAACGCTATGACTGCGAAAGCGACGCCGCCAATAATTCTGCCCGCGAGTTCGAATCCCGGGCCGACCAGTGCCAGCGGCGCGTCCTTGCTGGAGAAGACGATGATTGCCGAAATCACCACACCGATAATGCCTTCGCCGACAATCAAGCCGGACGCGAGCAGCACGCCGAGCTGCTTGGCGGGCTCCGGCTTGGGACTGCGGTTTGCGCGCTTGTCAAAGAACCACCCAGCAATCGCGCCGACGACAATCATCAAGGTGCTTTGCGTCGGCAGATAAATCCCGAGGCCCACTGCCAAGGGTGGAACGCGCATGTGTTTTGTCGTGCGCGCGAGGATCTCGTCCAGGAGAATGATGCCGATGCCGATCAATCCGCCAATTCGAATCAGGCTCCAATCGATGTCGGCTGCAATCACGCCTTGCGCCAGCGAAGAAATCAGACCGGCTTGAGGCGCCAGCAGTGGATGTGGACGAAGTTCAGCCCCGGGCGCGCCGACGAATCCATAAGCATGATTCACCAGGTCGAGTACCGGCGGAATGACCAACGCGCCCGCGATGACGCCGAAGATCAACGCCACTTGCTGCCTCCATGGCGTCGCATGAACCAGTTGACCAGTCTTAAGGTCCTGCAAATTGTTATTCGCAATCGCGGCAACGTTGAAAACGAC
>DATNNY010000595.1:0-21770 GCA_035601635.1 Pyrinomonadaceae bacterium | reverse complement strand
GTCCGGCGCCTGTCGCGAGTTTTGCGCCAAACCGAGATAACGCTCAATGACCAGTCCGGCCCAGCCCTTATTTTCGCGGCCATCCTTCCACACTGGAATCCGGTACTCGTCGGCCATTGGTCTCAAGTCTTTGCCGGCGAGTTGGTTGATACGACGCACAGCATCTTTGCGATCCAGTGATTGCGATATGATCAAAATTCCCATTAGAAGACGCTTAAAAAAAGTCGGGGCGTTGTAGTGAGCCCGCGAAGCGGCGCGATAGCATAAAGCCTGGGGTGGAGCGCAGCGAAACCCCAGGATTAGTTGGAAAACAAAGGAAAGAGCCCGTGAAGTGGGCGACAGCAACACATCGTCAAAATATCGCAGCTCTTGCGCTGTCGCACGCTCGGTTTTCTTCCCTGATATTATCCTGGGGTTCCGCTCCGCTCCACCCCAGGCTCTATGCTTGCATCCGCTCCGCGGATTTTTAAGAAGTAAGCCCGCCCTAACTCCGGACGCTCGCTTTTTCAACAGGCTGTTCTGGCAGTAGACAACGCCTCTTCAACTTGATCAGGCGACGTCCCTCCCAACTGGGACTTTGTGGTCAGAGTTCGCTCCAGGGATAAGGATTCGAATACGTCCTGCTCGATCAAGGATGAGAAGGATCTGAGACTCTCGAGTGAAAGATCATTCAGTTCAACCTTTTGTTCGATCGCATGCATCACAATGCGCCCGACAGTTTCGTGCGCCTCACGAAACGGCACGTGTTTGCGCGCTAGATAGTCAGCCAGGTCGGTCGCGTTCAGATAACCTTGCGTGGCCGCGGCGCGCATTCTGGTTTCGTTGAGATGGATGTTGGCCAGCACCGTTCCCGTCACATCCAGGCACGCTTTCACCGTATCAACCGTATCAAAGAGAGCTTCCTTGTCCTCCTGCATGTCTTTGTTGTAGGCGAGTGGCAGCCCTTTCATCATCGCCAACAGTGCGGTGAGATGTCCGAATACGCGCCCGGCTTTCCCGCGCACCAGCTCCATTGAATCCGGGTTTTTCTTCTGCGGCATTAGGCTGGAGCCGGTCGCAATCGCGTCGCCCAATTCAAAGAATCCGAACTCAGCAGTTGCATAAAGGATGATGTCTTCGGCGAGACGAGAGAGATGCATCATGATTATCGATGATGCTGAGGCGAATTCGACACAGAAATCACGATCACTGACGGCATCGAGGCTGTTGCGTGAAACCGCGTCGAAGCCGAGCGCCCGGGCGACAGCATCGCGATCGATCGGGTACGAAGTCCCGGCCAGCGCTGCTGAGCCCAGCGGCAACACATTCACGCGCGTCCGAACTTCAACCAGCCGTGCGCGATCGCGAGCCAGCATTTCGAAATAGGCCAGACACCAGTGCGCAAACAATACCGGTTGGGCGCGTTGCAAGTGCGTATAGCCCGGGAACACGGCCGCGCGATTCGCTTCCGCGAAGTTTAGCAGGGCCTGTTGGGTGTCGCGTAGCTTAGTTGTAACGCTATCGATTTGCTCGCGCAGCCAGAGACGCAAATCAGTCGCGACTTGATCGTTGCGGCTGCGTCCAGTGTGCAACTTGCGGCCGGCGTCGCCAATCATCTCCACCAGACGCGCCTCGACAAAGGAATGTACATCTTCCGCGGGCGTTTCGCCGAAGTACCCGGCATCAGTTCGTCCGCGTTCGAGAATAGTCGCAAGGGCAGATCTGATTTGCTCTGAGTCGTTTGCGGTCAACACGCCGCAGGCCGCCAGTCCTTCGCAGTGCGCGATACTGGCGCGCACGTCAACTTCGAACAGCCGCCGGTCAAAGTCGAATGATTGATTGAACTCGGCAAAACCCGGGTCGGCTGCGCCCTTGAATCTCCCGCCCCACAAATTTCCCTTCAGCTTATCGCTCATTACCTTGTTGGCTCGAGCCCCCGGACATTGTGCCGCAACCTTGGCCCGGTCGCCAGAAGTAAAGAGAGTACAGAATCGGTTACTTGACGAATCTGCATAACAACGCTATTTTATGCAGGTATGCGAAGAAAATGCAACTAATCTGCATTTACCTGCGTCTGAGATCGCGTGTGTTTAGAGTCGGGCTACTGCCCGACGAAGCGGCCGGTAGGCCGCTTCTAAACCCTGTGGACGAATGTAATGTTGAAACGAGAGCGACAGAAAAAGCTTCTTAATCTGATTCGCGCTAAGCGCATCGGAACTCAGGAAGCGTTGCGGGCCCACCTGGAACGCGCGGGCGTGCCGGCCACCCAGTCCAGCCTGTCGCGCGATCTCGAGGAAATGGGAGTAGTGAAGCATCGCGGTGCGTACGCTCTGCCGCATGCGAACGGTGACTCGGCGCGCGGGTTGTTGAGTCTCGACGTTGCGGGTGATGTGCTGGTGATTGCGAAGTGCCTCCCGGGCCGCGCATCGGCTGTCGCGGTGGACATCGATGATGCAGCTATCCCGGAAATCGTGGGAACGCTGGCCGGAGAAGATACGATCTTTATTGCAGTGCGTGATCAAAAGGCTCAGCGCGGCGCGACTAAAAAGATTTGGGAGTTATTTGGATGAAGGCATTTACCACAAAGACACGAAGCACGAAGAACACTAAAAACATCTGATTAGAATCTTTGTGCCCTTGGTGTCCTGGTGATTGACGTATCCAACAAACGGAACAATGACGGAAAAGAAAATTAACAAGATCGTTTTGGCTTACTCCGGCGGTCTCGACACGTCGGTCATGCTGCGCTGGTTGAAGGCAGAGTACCAGTGCGAAGTCGTCTGTTACTGTGCCGACGTGGGTCAGGGCGCCGAGATGGACGGCCTCGAAGAGAAGGCCAGGGCGACGGGCGCTTCAAAACTCTACATCGAAGATCTGCGCGAGGAGTTTGTGCGCGACTATGTTTGGACTGCGGTCAAGGCCAACGCGCTTTACGAAGGCGTCTATTTGATGGGTACCTCATTGGCGCGGCCGGTGATCGCTAAACGGCAAATCGAAATCGCCCGTCAGGAAAATGCTGACGCCGTGGCTCATGGCGCTACCGGGAAGGGCAACGATCAAGTGCGTTTTGAACTGACTTACTACGCTCTGCAGCCGGACATCAAGGTGATCGCACCGTGGCGTGATTGGGAATTCAAGGGTCGCACTGACTTAATCGCTTATGCCGAGGCGCATGGCATTCCTGTCAGCGCTACGATCGATAAGCCTTATTCAACCGATCGTAACCTGATGCACGTTTCGTACGAAGGCGGAATACTCGAGGACCCGTGGGCTGAGGCGCCGGAGAATATTTTTCAGATGACTCGTTCGCCTGAGGACGCCAGAAATGAAGCTCAATACCTCGAGATCGGATTTTCGCACGGCGAACCAGTTTCGATTGACGGCGAGCAGATGGATCCGGTGGCGCTGTTGTCAAAGCTCAACGAGCTTGGCGGCGAGCACGGGATTGGGCGTGTCGATCTGGTTGAGAACCGTTTCGTCGGGATGAAGTCACGCGGAGTGTACGAGACGCCTGGCGTAACCATCCTGCAAGCGGCGCATCGCGCGGTCGAGTCAATCACTCTTGATCGCGAGGTAGTGCGCCTGCGCGATTCGCTGGGGGTAAAGTTCGCCGACAACGTTTACTACGGCTTCTGGTTCGCGCCCGAATTCGATTTGATGCGCAAGATGATTGATGAAATGCAGAAGCCGGTGACTGGCGAGGCGCGGCTGAAAGTGTATCGCGGGAACGTGATGGTCGTCGGGCGGCGATCTCCGAATTCACTTTACGACGAACGCATCGCAACGTTTGAGGCTGACACTGTTTACAACCAGCGCGACGCGGAAGGTTTCATTAAGTTGAATGCGCTGCGTTTGAGACTGCGAGGTGGGCGGCATTTGATTCGGACTGTTTAGAGGCGGGCTACTGCCCGCCGCGCGACGATGGGCGGGCAGTAGCCCCCTCTAAACGTTAGGTGCGAGGACTATGGAGCAAACACGAATCATCGAAGTAGACAAGATCGGATCGGCGACATCGCCACTCGGTCTGTCGCGAACATTGAATGTTACGAATGCGAATGGTGCACCCCACGCCGGTGATGTGGTCGTCGTGCGTGTGCTTACCGATAACGCTACCTACAACATGCTGGAATTGCCGACCGGCAGGTTAGCGAAGGTAAATCCCGGCGATGTGCTCGCAGGCGTGCTTGGCCGACGTCGTGCATTGAAGGGTTTTGTTGGCGATGTTCCTGAGACAGTCACTGCAGGTGACGAGCTTCATCTTCTGAACCTCGGTGGAGTCATAGGGTTTTGTAGTGGTCATCATTCGAGTCTCAACGACGCCATTAAGGTCGAGGTCATTGGCCTCGCCTGCGATGGTCAGGGAATAGTGAAAAATATCGCTGACGTGGCCTTGCCGGTGCTGGAGAGCCTGGGACAAACAGCGCCCCTGGTGGTGATTGCCGGTGCTTGTATGAATAGCGGCAAGACTTACGCAGCGACAGAAATTATTCAGCAGGGAACGCGCGCCGGACTGCGCGTGGCCGCGGCGAAATTGTCCGGGATCGCCTGCCTGCGCGACACGCTCAACATGGCCGATCATGGCGCGTTTGCGACGGCGAGTTTTCTTGATTGCGGATTGCCTTCGACCGTAGGCGTGGGTGATTTGGCTCCGGTAGCCAAAGCGATCATCGGGCGACTGAATGAAAGCGCGCCGGATCTGATCGTAATCGAACTGGGCGACGGCATTCTGGGCGGCTATTCAGTCGAATCGATTTTTGAAGATGAAGAGTTTCGCGCGGCTATGACGGCCCTCATTTTCTGCGCGTCGGACTACGTCGGCGCCTGGGGAGGCATCGAGTTGTTCCGCCGGCGCGGCATTGAGGTAGATCTGGTCGCCGGCTCGGTTACTGATTCGCAAATGGGCGAGGACTATATTCAGGATGAGTTCGGTGTGCGCGCCGCAAACGCCAGAAGGAACGGGCCGAAGTTGTTTAAGCTCGTTCGAGATAAATTCGATTTGAAAGTGTCGATCGCATAGCGTGACGTTCGATACAGAATCGCTCGCGGTAGCGAGCGGGTAACGCTCCGCAAGAGACACGCCTGCTACCGCAAGCGGTTCCGTATCAAAGTGGCTTCGTACCATGAAATTTAAGATCGCAATCTTTGGCGGCTCCGGTTATGGCGGCTCGGAACTGCTCCGTATTCTACTGCTGCACCCGAATGCGGAAATCAACTTTGTTACTGCGAATGAACACGCCGGCAAACCAGTCAGTGAAGTCCACCGCAATCTCCTCGGCCTGACTGATCTGCAATTCACCAAAGCGCCGGATGATCTTGAAGGGCTCTCTGATCTGGACTGCGCGTTCTTTGCTTTGCCGCACGGACAGGCTATGGAGTTGGCGCCTCGCCTCCCACCAAGCGTAAAAATAATCGATCTTTCGGGAGATTTTCGTCTCAGCGATAGCGTCTCGTTCGCCCAGCACTACGGGCGTGAGCACGCGGCCATGGATGCCCAGGCCCAGTTCGTTTATGGCTTGACCGAAACAAATCGCGAAGTGATCAGGACCGCACGCTGCATTGCGAATCCCGGTTGTTTCGCTACGGCTACTTTGCTCGGCCTGGCGCCATTGGTCGCCAGCAATCTGTTAGATGGCCGAGTAATCGTTGATGCCAAGACGGGCTCGTCGGGTTCCGGCGCCAAGGCCGCCGCGAACACCCATCATCCGCAGCGAAGCAACTCCTTTTACGCGTACAAGCCTTTTACGCATCAGCACGTGCCAGAGATCGAACAGGAACTGAAGAATGTCGGCGAATGGAATAGTGAACTCATTTTTATGACGCATTCGCTGCCGGTCGCGCGCGGAATCTTCGCGTCGATCTACACGGAAATGAAAAGCGAGATCGGCGCCGCCGACTTACGCGCAATGTTCGCTGATTTCTATCGCGAGTCGTTCTTTGTGCGTCTGGTCGATGGCAGCCCCGACATTAACTGGGTCAAGACGACGAACTTCTGTGACATTGGTTTAGCCGCGCGCGGCCGGCAACTGGTGGTTTTCACCGCGATCGATAATCTGGTTAAGGGCGCTGCGGGTCAGGCGGTGCAGAACATGAACTTGATGTTTGGCCTGGATGAAAAGACGGGTTTGATGCTGACCGGGAGTAATCCATGATGGATGATCAGCAATTCAAGCCGGCGCCACTCAAGCCTGTCATTTCATTCGCTGAGATAGATCGAATTGATATTCGCGTCGGCACCATCGTTGCGGTGGACGAGATCGCCGGTTCGGACAAGTTACTTAGGTTGACGGTTGATTTCGGCGATCACCGCCGCATCATCCTGGCCGGAATGAAGCAGGAACGCGAGCACCCCCGTGAGATCGAAGGCCAGCAGGCATTGTTCGTCGTTAACCTCGAGCCAAAGAAAATGATGAGCGAGATTTCGGAAGGAATGTTGTTCGACATAGGCTATGCCGACGGAGTAAAGCCGGCCTTAGCTGTGCCCGAAAGAAAGGTCCCTGATGGAACCAGAGCAGGATAACTCAAGTGCTTTGCTGGGAGCGCGGACGTCCCGTCCGCACCGCGGCGAAGGCGCAAGGCTTTTTTGGATCGCGACCACTTGTTTTTCGCGCTGCGCGCTCAAGTGCGGACGTGACGGTTCGCGCTCCCAGCATCAGGACGTAATGAAAAGCAGAGGCAGCTATTAATTTGGAAGACACAATCGCACTCGAAGCGGAATACCAACTCGCCACGTACAAGAAGATGCCCATCGTGGCTGAGCGCGGCAAAGGTGTTTGGATTTTTGCGAGCAACGGTGATCGCTATCTTGATTTGTATGGCGGCCACGCGGTAGCCGGCACCGGTCATTGTCATCCACATGTCGTGCAGGCCATTCGTGAGCAGACGGAAAAGCTGCTCTTCTATTCGAACCTGGTTTATTCAGAGGGCCGCGCGCGCGCGGCCGAAAAACTAGTTGCCGTCGCGCCCGATTTATTGACGAAAGCCTTCTTCTGTAACTCAGGCACTGAAGCAAATGAAAACGCGATGCGCATGGCGCGCATGTCAACCGGCCGCGAAAATATTGTTACCTTCAGCGGTGGCTTTCACGGACGCACTGCCGATGCGATCAGCGCCACCTTCCTGGGCAAGTATCGCGAGATTGGCAAGCCCAACGTGCCGGGTCATCTGCAAGCAGAGTTTGGCGACATTGATTCAGTGCGCACGGTTGCCGACGAATCAGTCGCCGCGATCCTGCTTGAGCCAATTCAATCGATGGCCGGCGTGCGCGACGCTGCGCCTTCCTTCTATCGCGCCCTCCGCGAATTGTGCGATGAGCGCGGCATCGTCTTGATTTATGACGAAGTGCAAACCGGAGTTGGCCGCACCGGCGATTGGTTTTTCGCCGGCAGCGCAGCGAGTGACCGAGTCGTTCCCGACATCATCACCCTGGCGAAGGCGCTCGGCAGCGGCGTGCCGGTTGGCGCGTGCCTGGTTAGCGAAAAGATTGCTTCGCATATCAAGGAGAACGATCTGGGCACAACGTTTGGCGGCGGGATGATCGCGATGGCGGCGGTCGTGGCCACCCTGGAGGCGATCGAAAACGATCGCATGCTCGAGAATGTTCGGACGGTGGAAGCTTACCTGCGCGAACGTCTGAAAGAAGTCGAGCAGGTGGTGAATGTTCATGGCCGAGGATTCCTACTCGGACTCGAGTTTGCGGATAAGGCAAAACCGGTTCACGAAGCTTTGCTGGAACATAAGATCATTACCGGTACTTCGAGCGATCCAAGAGTTCTGCGCTTGTTGCCGCCGCTGTGTTTGCAGCGTGAAGAGGTCGATGTGTTTGTCGATGCGCTCGGGCGGTTAGTTTGAACTCTGACCAGGTTGGTGAAGGTCTTGATTTGAGCCCGCGAAGCGGGCGACAGCGCAAAGCCTGCGGTGGAGCGAAGCGAAACCCCAGGATCGTTGAAGCACAATGAAAGAGCCCGCGAAGCGGGCGAGAGCCGTCATCATTAATAAATCCAGCTTTTGCTCTGTCGCACGCTTCGCGCGCTTAGTTTTCTAACCCATCGTGATCCTGGGGGTTCAGCTTCGCTCCACTCCAGGCTTTATGCTGGCACCGCTCCGCGGGTTTTGAAAAGGGTAAGCCCGCCGACAAATTCAGAGTAGTCTTGCATATGACTAAGCACTTTCTGTCCACATCGGATCTCACCCGCTTGAATCTCGATCAATTGATCGAGGTTGCCTTGCGCTTCAAGAGTGGCGAGGATCAGTCTAAGCCTCTGGCTGGACGATCAGTTGCGCTGGTCTTTTTCAATCCCAGTTTGCGCACGCGCGCGTCAATGCAGATCGGAGTCTACGAGTTAGGCGGGAACGCTGTGGTGCTCGAACCGGGCGGCACGAGCTGGACGCTTGAACATCGCGAAGGCGCTGTGATGGACGCGGATAAGACTGAACATGTCGCCGAGTTTGTGCGCGTGCTCGGACGCTATGCGGCAGCGATTGGAGTGCGGACCTTTGCAGCCTTGAAAGACTGGGACGAAGAGCGCACTGATCCAATTCTTAAAGCCTTTGCCAGGTATTCTGAGGTGCCAATTATTAATCTCGAATCGGCGATGCATCATCCGTGTCAGGCCACCGCCGATATGATGACGATTCGAGAGAAGCTGGGCGCAGGCCGGAAGAAAGTTTTGCTGACCTGGGCCTGGCATCCGAAGCCTTTGCCGATGGCGGTGCCGAATAGTTTTGCTTTGGCGGCCGCCCAGATGGGGCACGATTTGGTCATAGCTCACCCGCCAGGCTATGAATTGGATGCGGAGTTGATGGGAACGATTGGGCAGCAGGCGGCGGAGGCAGGCGGCAGTGTGAGCTCGAGGAGCGACGTTGACCAGGCGTTTGCCGGCGTCGAAGTTGTCTATGCCAAGAGTTGGGGCAGCAAAGCGCTTTATGGCGCGCCTGAAAAAGATATCGCGGAACGCGCGCAGTATCGCGGCCAATGGATCGTGGATGAAGCGAAGATGGCGCGCACCAAGAGTGCCATTTTCATGCACTGTCTGCCGGTGAGAAGGAATGTTATCGTGACGGATGGCGTAATCGACTCGACCGCATCGGTCGTGATTGATGAAGCGGAGAATCGACTGCATGCACAGAAAGCGATCATAAAGAGGTTGCTGGGTTAGTTTCACGCAAAGGAATAGAGTCAGTACCGGGAGCGGTAGCGACCGGGTCAAAGCCGATCGCAATAATTGAGATTGGCAGTATTGTTACCCGGTCGTTACCGCTCCCGGTACTGACCTCATCCTCAAATTGGAACACTAGTCCAGAGAAGGAATCCATGACCGATACCACTGAAGTTGGCAATCAATTGCGGCTCGACCTCTTGCGCGAAGCGCTGCCCTACATCCGGCGCTTTAAGGGTAAGACTTTCGTAGTCAAGTTGTCCGGCAAGGTCACCGAAGATCGCGTCGGACTGATCTCTCTGGCCGAAGAACTTGCCTTGATGCATCAGGTTGGCATACGTCTTTGTGTGGTGCACGGCGGTGGCAAACAACTAAGCGACCTGGCTAAGGTGATGGGTGTTGAGCAGACAATTATCGAAGGCCGGCGCGTCACCGACGACGCAACTCTGGAGATGGCCAAAATGATATTTGCCGGCAAGATCAATACTGACGTTCTGGCCGCGCTGCGCCATCGCGGAGTTGAAGCGGTAGGCCTGTCGGGAGTGGATGGAAATATCGTGCATGCCGAGCGCCGGCCGCCGAGAGAGATCGTGAATCGCGAAACCGGCCAGAGTGAACACGTCGATTTTGGGAATGTAGGCGACATAATCGAGATCAACTCGCGGCTGTTAATGGTTCTGTTGGATGAAGGTTACTTGCCGGTGATCTCGTCTTTAGGCGCAGACGCAACGGGCACAGTCTTTAATATCAACGCCGATACGATCGCTTCCGAGATCGCCATTCAACTCAAAGCCGAAAAGCTGGTGCTGCTCTCTGATGTCGACGGAATCTACTTAAGCGCAGGCGAACCGGAAACGAAACTTTCGCGTCTGACGGCAGACGAAGCGGAAGAGTTGGTGCGGGAAGGAAGCGCAACCGGCGGGATGATTCCGAAGTTGCAAAGCATCATCGAACTCCTGCGCCGCGGCGTCCGGAGCGCGCACATCATCAACGGCACGGCCCGCAATGCTCTGTTGGCTGAGGTGTTCACGGACAAGGGCACGGGAACGATGATCTCGGCTTAAGCTTTGCGGTGTCCCTAGGGTTCCAGCTGGAATCGTGTCCTGGCCGCATAGCGGCCAAATGTTTATAGCTCAGGTCGCCGGAAAGACCTTCCAAGCTCCGGAGGAGCGCAATATGCCTTTCAGGAGGCCAAATGTTTCGCTCCTTCAGAGCTTCAAATTCTTTTTGGGCACTTGGTTCTATAAACATTTGGTCCCTCCGGGACCGAAGAGCAACGAAAACCAGACAGAATTGGTCGTTGCGAAAACTCTAACGACACCGCCCGCTAGTGCGCCACTTTCGTTCATCCAAACGCGGACTTGGGCAGGTCTTTGTCGCGATCGAAGGGTGGATCTTCGTGAGGTGGCATTTCCAGCTCGGGAAAATCCGCCTTCCATTCCGCGCGCGAGGCTTCATCAGCGAAATATTTCATATAGAGCTGCATATCTTCTTCGCTACCGCTGCCCAGCAGATCCAGGCCATACACATAACCGGGGTTGTCAGGGAACAGCACAGCGTCTTCACGCAGGCCGTCCTCAAACAGATAGGTATACAACTCTCGGTCACTGAGATGATTGGTGTTGTGCAGATAGGCTCCGAGCGAAGCCATGCGATTGATAACTTCCCAGAGTCTGGTGTGCAGTTGGGTGTCATCGAGCTCATCGGGCGGCGGTACGTCCTGCCCGGCATTTTCCAGCCACTGGAGCAAACTGGTCGGTTCGGCAGTTTCGAACGCCAGGATGTGCTTCAGGAATTCTTCTTCCATATCAGCCGACAATCCGGAATGGTCCGAAAGACCTTCGCCCAGCGTTTCGAGTTGGGCCTTTAGCTTTTCGATCCGCTTTTCCTGGTCGGGTTCATCGTCAAAGTCAAACATGGTAGGAGTCCTTAGTCGTCGGGTTCCTCGAACACGACAATCTTTCCGCGAAAATCAAATGTCATGAGATAGTCTTTGAAGAATCCATTGCCGACGTTCAACTGAAATTTTGCTTTATCATGGCCGGCCCCTGTTGGCCAGAAGGAGACCGGGGCGGATTCGAGCGACAGTCTGCCGATACGAACTGACTTGACCACGCCGGATCTACCTTCGTCTTGACCCTTGTATCCGACCGATTTTTCCGCAGCGCCTTCTTGCGGCTGATCGTCAAGCCCGAGGATCGCCGCAGCTTCCGGAGTGAGCGCAAATGTCCCGCTCGATCCAGTGTCAAGCGTGGCTTTCAACTTCTGTCCGTTGATGAAAACCGAATCGATGAGCACGCCGCCGTCATAGCGAAACGGCATGGCGATCTTGTTTACGGTGTTCGGCTGATTTTGAATTCCGGCATACGGAGACTCAAGGAAAAAACGGAGTTTCGATACCGCATAATCGATCTGAATTATGCGGTCCCTGAGAAATGTGTAACCCAGGACGCCCTGAATGGGACGCTCAAGTCTCTCGGACAACTTTTTGAGATCAATTGCTCCCGCCACCAGGTCTCGGGCGACAATGCTCCCGAGTTCGATCGATGGGAGCCTGGTCATCTGGCCAGTCTGAGTGTCGCTGCCTCCGCCAGTAGCTGCGTAACTCCTGGAATCCAGCCCCAGGCCCAGTTCCTTCGCGGTGGCCAGATCGATAGCCGAAGGATCGCTGCCGGTATCGACCAGCATATGGTAAGGACCCTTGCCGCCGATTCTGACCGTGACGACTATCTGGTTGTGGACAAATTCAAAGGGGACTTCGACAGGGGCCGACCGGTCTTGCGCACTTCCGTTCTCAATCACTCCAAGGAGAAACAGAGTTAAGATGGCAAACGTCACTGGCGTCGCTGTTTTTCGGGGGCTTTTCCTACGGGGCATTCTGAGTTCTTGCTTCTCCTATGATCTTGATCGCAGAGCTGGTCAACTCTTCATTCCATTTCCGGTCTGCGCATGACCATATCGTACACTCATTTGTCTTATTCCTGCCGCAATGATTTTGCTTGCAAGAACGATTATGCCTTCGGCGCGTAAGAAACTCTGGGGCAGCCCTCTTGCCTGGTTCCCTAATCCTTCGTGGCACACTCATTGCCATTGCCAACCCTGAGATGGGAACGACGAAGATTTCCAGAGACGACTTATATAAACGGCAGATTAATAGCAGCCACACCCCGCTCCGTCATCTTGGTCATTGAAATTGGTAAGTGAATGAGAATGAGTTTGAGTTCGGCCGTCTTTTTGTGACGACCGTGGGTTGAGGCCGGGTTGTGAAGGGGAGAGCGCGATCCGGCCTCGATTTCTTCTCGACGATAATGAATTAAAACAAAATTGAGTTCGGTCGTCTGATGACGACCGTGAGATGAGGCTGGGTTGCGAAGGGGAGAGCGCAATCCAGCCTCAGTTTTTTGTCCGCTCCTCCAGAGATTTACCAGCGCTCGAGTAAATAATAGCAAGCGAGGCAAAGAAATTTCTTTTGACACCCAATTCAGTCTCAAATAGAATTGGGCGCGGTTTTACTCTCAGTCGTCGAGGACTTTCTCATGCCCCACCAATTCAGCTCAAAGCGTCAACTTTCCATCCTGGTCGTACTTGCGTTCATACTTACTTCGATTCCCGCACTATGGGCGATCGGGCACGCGGGTGATTCCGAGTACGTGGGAACGCTTGAACCCGAGCTCGCGGCTAAGCGCGAAGACATGGATCAGGTTACATTTCGGCCGGTGCGCGATCTATCAAAGATCAAGACGCCAAAGCCGCTGGAACCAGGAGGCAGCGTCACTGCGGGCCGTCTCTATCATCCGCCTTCAGACAAGTCATCGATCTTGACGGTGCTGGTCGAACCGGAAGATGGTGATCCTTACGTGTATGCAGATCTCGATCTGGATGGATCGTTTACCGATGCGGAGCGGTTCGACTTGCGGCGCGCCGAGGAAAACAATCCGTACATTCTTGAAGCGACTCTCAAAGTACCGTTGAAGGGTCCGCTTTTTCAAAGCTTTCCCGTAGTCGTTCAGTACTACAAAGGCGTTCAGTGGGATGAGTTGAAAGAAGGCGAGCGACTACTCCTTCAAACAAAAGAAGCCTTTGCCCGCGGTCATGTCGACATCGACGGCCGCAAAACCCTCGTCGGTTACTCGTTCAACGCGCAAAGCAGAAAGATCGGCGTGACGAATGGTTGGCTGGGAGTTGATGGTGACAACGACGGCGAGATTGATTCAGATCGCTTTTCTCCGGAGAGTGCGGATGCTCAGGAGGAAACCGTGGTGTTTCGAGTTGGCAATCGCTACGTGTCCACGAAAAAAATTGATATCGACAAGAACCAGATTATCATGCGCGAGCACCCGGCCTCGGATTACAAGCGGGTGGAACTCGCGATGGGAGCAGACGTTCCCGACTTTACGTTCACCGACTTTGACGGCAAGAAACACAAGCTCTCAGATTTCCGCGGCAAGTATGTGCTGGTAGATTTTTGGGCGATGTGGTGCGGACCATGTCGTCGCGAACTACCCTACCAGAGGGAAGCTTACTCGCGGTTCCAGGCGCGCGGTTTTGAAATTCTGGGAATGAACAATGATCAGGAATACGAACCAGTTAAAGCGTGGTTGCGAAGTAACAGACTGACCTGGCCCCAAGCCCAGATGGAAAGCATCCGCAGCGTCGAAATGCGTTACCGCATTCATCTCTTCCCAACTACATTCCTGCTCGGGCCGGACGGGAAAATCGCTTCGTTGGGCCGCACGAAGAGGAAACAGCCAGCGTTGCGCGGCGCCGAACTCCTTAAATCTCTCGACGAATTGTTGCCGCCTTAAAACGTTCACGAGGCGACTAGGGATAGATCAGTCCGTAAAGTTTCTCAGCCCAGTCCTGATCCAGATTTTGTAGTAACACGTATTGCTCAATCGCTCCGTCGCGATTACCTTGCCCGAGCAGGGTCTTGCCGAGATTAAAATAGGCCTTCCCGAAATCCGGCTTCAAACGAGTCGCTTGCCGGAACGCTTCGACCGCTTCATCATGCCGGCCCAACGCCTCGTAAGCTTCGCCCAAATTGTTTTGAGCATTCGCGTCGCCGGGTCTCTGGGCGGACATCTGCCTGAAAATGTCGACAGCCTCGGCATACTTCTTTTGCTGCAAATAGCGTTGGCCCAGGCGATCGTAAGCAGCGGTGTAATCCGGCTTCAGTCGCACCGCGTGTTTGTACGCTTGAATCTCTTCGTCAAACTGCCCGGAATCACGATAGTTGAGACCTAACGCATAATACGCATCGGCGGCGTTGTAAGGGTCGAGCTTAATCGCCTGGCGGTACGCTTGCTCAGCCTCCCGGTATTGCTTCAGGTAATAGTTCGCCAGTCCAATGTTGAAATAAGATTCCGGCGATGGCCGGATACTAACTGCTTTTCGGGAAGCCTCGATCGCATCCGCATGACGACCTAGCTTCTCACTACAGAAACCTGTCTGCGCCCAAGCCTCGCCGTAACCGGCGTCCGCTTCAGTGGCCTTCTGAAAGTACGGCAGGGCTTGCTGGCAATCGTCTTTCGAAAGAAAAGTAAGGCCATCGCGGAAATACTCGACTGCGCGCGCGCGTTTGTTGCGGCCGCTGGCGGCGACCAGATCGCCGAGCGACATTAGTTGCGTATCAGACTGTGCAGTGCGACCGAGTTGCGCGATCCGTTCCGACGGAATCGCAAAGTTGACGCTTTGTCCGCCGGTGATCTGCAGGGTGGCAACCCCGATCACCTGACCGTGCATATTTACCACCGGGCTGCCGCTCGAGCCGGGAGAAATCGGCGCCGTTATTTGAATGATGCGGCCAAAGCCTGGGATGTCGCGCACGGCAGAGACTATTCCGTTCGTGACGCTGCCTTCCAAACCAAAGGGATTGCCAATGACAACCACGCTCTCGCCTTCCTGCGGCGAAGTACGATCGAGGGAGAGAGGGTGAACCAGGTTTAACGGCGCGTCAACTTTCAGCAGCGCCACGTCACCCTCAGCATCGACGGCGATGACATTCTTTACCTGAAAGCTGTGACCTGAATTTAGATGGACCTCAGCGCGGTAGGCGCCTTCAATCACGTGCCGGTTTGTTACGACCCGATCGACGTCGATGAAAAAGCCGCTGCCGCGCGAAAGCTTTTCGCCGTGAGCGTCAAAGGTTTCAATTGCTACCGCGGAAGGTTTGATCCGGCGGACCAGTTCGGGAAGTTGATCCTGCGAGAGAGCTGGCGGCGCCGGGACTGTAAGCAGAGCGGCTGCGCAAACGAAAACAAGAATCTTGAGGTTGGGGCGGCGCGCGTTAACTACTTTCATTGCGCTCTCAGTATAACGCTTGATCTCGAGTTCTGCGGGTCTCGGGGCAGTAGCCCGACCGCGAGGGAGGGCGTTTCCCGTCAAGGCTTGACGCCCTCCCTGACGGTCGGGCTACTGCCCCGAAGCGCCAGGCTTTACACTCCCGCCAGCGCCAGCTTCTGCACGTAGGCCACGATGTCAGCCAGCTTCACGTCTTCGCTCTGCTTTGTTCGGCGATCAAAGAGCTCAACCATTCCATCGGCGATCTTCTTTCCCATTGTGATGCGATAAGGAATGCCGATCAGGTCGGCGTCTTTGAATTTCACTCCGGCCCGTTCGTCTCGATCGTCGAGCAGAACGTCCAGGCCGCCGTGCTCCAAATCCTGGTAGAGTTGGTCGCCAGCCTGACGCAGTGTCTCATCCTTGACGTTCGTGATCGTCACTACCACATCGAACGGCGCCAGCGTCTTCGGCCAGATGATCCCATTCTCGTCATAATTTTGCTCCACCGCGGCCGTGATGATTCGCTCGACGCCGATACCATAGCTGCCCATAATGATCGGCACTGGCTTACCATCCTGGGTCAGGACGGTGGCGCCCATCGACTCGGAATACTTCGTCCCGAGTTTAAAGATGTGGCCGATTTCCATCGCTTTGTAGACCTCCAACACGCCCGTTTCGCAACGCGGGCAAGCTTCGCCGGAAGTAACGGAGCGCAGGTCTGCCCACTGATCGACCTGAATGTCGCGTTCGATGTTTACGCCACGAAGATGTCGATTGTCCTTATTAGCTCCGGTGGTCATGTTTAGTCTGCCTTTGAGAGCCTCATCAGCTATGGTGAAGATTCTTTTGGCACTGGGAGTTTCGAAAAACGCCGGTTGACCGGGTTGAAAATCACCAAGCGCAACGCGGAATCCAAACTCGCGTGGTTTATTATTGACGCCGACTGCACCCAAACTTCCCGGCCCTGCGCCTAACCACTCTTCGATTTCCGCCCGATAAGCTGGACGGAATATTTTGGCGCCGAGCGCGTCCGCGAGTTTCACTTCATGAAGGTGATGATCCCCACGCAAGAGAATTAGCGTGGGGCGACTATCGACGACGTAGGCGAGTGTCATGATTTGTTGGGCCGCAGGCACGAGGTATGGAGTCTTCGTAAGGTCCTCAATCGTTCGCACTCCAGGAGTTAGAAACTCCTCCGGCGCGTCAGATCCGGCTTCATCCTCGATGACGGGGAGACGCGACGTTGCTTTCTCGACATTGGCTGCGTATCCGCAATTCGGGCAACTTGCGATCAGATCTTCTCCGGCGTCGGTCTTCGCCACGAACTCGCTCGATTCGGAACCGCCCATTGCCCCCGACGATGCTTCGACAATCGAAAACTGAACTCCACAGCGAGTGAAAATTCGCTTATAGGCTTCGCGCTGATCGGCAAACGAACGATCAAGTCCCGCACGATCCACGTCGAACGTATAGGCATCTTTCATGATGAAAGTGCGCAAACGCATCAAACCTGACTTTGGCCGTGGTTCATCGCGAAACTTGATTTGAATCTGATACCAAACCTGCGGCAGTTGCTTATAAGACCTGATCTCGTTGCGGGCAATCGAGGTGAAGACTTCTTCATGAGTCATGCCCAGACACATGTCCGCGCCTTTGCGATCTTTCAGGCGGAACATGTCGTCGCCGATCGCGCTCCAGCGTCCGGACTCGTGCCAGAGCTCGGCCGGATGCAACGCCGGTAGATAGAATTCCTGCCCGCCGATCCGGTTCATCTCTTCGCGCAGAATCTGCATGACTTTCAGGACGATTCGTTGACCGAGCGGCAGGTAAGAATAGATGCCGGCTGACAGTTGGCGCACGATACCTGCGCGCAGCAGAAGCTTGTGCGAAATGACCTCGGCGTCAGCCGGGTCTTCCCGAAGTGTCGGAATAAAATATTGTGACCAGCGCATAGCAAAGCATTTTCGCTTAGCCAAGGAGTGAACGCAACCGAGCCTTTGATGGCCAGGCCCGAAGGGCCGTCACGTAATAGCCACGACCGTGAGGTCGTGGATCGAAAGTCATGAATTGAGGCTGAGGCCCGAAGGGCCGACATCGGAAGCTTGGTCCGATGTACCGCGCCTTCGGTGCTATTGTTAGTCTGTTAACGACCAATCCACGGCCTTACGGCAGTGGCTATTTCATTTCAGCCCTTCGGGCCTTAGTTATTTGCGACGCCCCTGGGGGTGATGTACCATCGGCTCACAAACTTTTCATGAAAGATTCGACCAGATGAAAATAGCAATCGTCTGCGACTAACTCAATTGGACCAAATCTCCATCAAATAATCATGAACGAAAAACTTAACGCTCCGCTGGCTGATATTGATCCACTGATCGCTGAGGCTATCAACCACGAAGTCGCGCGCCAGGCGAACGGACTCGAGCTGATAGCCAGCGAAAACTTTGTCAGCGAAGCCGTGCTCGAAGCCGCAGGCTCAGTCTTTACCAACAAGTACGCCGAAGGTTATCCCGGAAAGCGCTACTACGGCGGTTGTGAATATGCCGACATCGTCGAACAAGCCGCGATCGATCGCGCGAAGCAATTGTTCGGCGCCGATCACGCGAATGTGCAGCCGCATAGCGGCGCGCAGGCGAACATGACTGTCTATCTCGCGGCGATTCAGTATGGGGACACGATCCTGGGCATGAATCTCTCGCACGGAGGCCATCTGACGCACGGCCATCCGCTGAACTTTTCCGGGCTCAGCTATAAAGTTTTTGATTATGGCGTTTCGCGTGAAACCGAAACCATCGACTATGACCAGCTTCAGCGCATTGCCGAAGAGCACAAGCCGAAACTGCTGGTCTGTGGCGCTTCGGCTTATCCGCGCATCATCGACTTTGACCGGATCAGCGAAATAGCAAAGAGCGTCGGAGCGCGAATGTTTGCAGACATCGCGCACATTGCGGGGCCCGTGGTTGCAGGCTTACATCCGTCGCCGGTTCCGGTGGCTGATTACGTGACGACGACGACGCACAAGACCCTGCGCGGGCCGCGCGGCGGTTTGATCCTTTGCAAGGAAGAGCATGCGAAAGAGATCGACCGGCGTTTGTTTCCCGGAGTGCAAGGCGGACCGCTGGTGCACATCATCGCGGCCAAGGCCGTAGCGTTTGGCGAAGCGCTGCGCGAGGACTTCAAAGAATATCAGCGGCAGATTCTGGCGAACGCGAAGGCGCTCTGTGCGGAATTGCAGGAGCAAGGTTTGCGCATCGTATCCGGCGGCACGGACAACCACTTGATGCTGGTTGATGTGTGGATGGACGGGAAGGGAATCACCGGCAAAGTCGCCGAGAAGGCACTCGAAGCTGCCAACATCACCGTCAACAAAAACACCATTCCTTTTGATCAGAACAAACCCTTCGTTGCTTCGGGCCTGCGCATTGGCACGCCCGCGGTCACCACCCGCGGCATGAAGGAAGTGGAGATGCGCGAAATTGGTCGGCTGATCGCACACGTGCTTCATGAGCCCGAGTCGGAACATGTCCGACGGTCAGTGCAGCAGAGCGTGGCAGAATTGACGGCGAAGTTTCCGTTGTATGCGAAGCGTTTGAAGAAGATAGCCACGGGAGCTGCGTAAGCGTAGGTAGCCGATGCTCTGCTTGCGGACCATTACGTAAAGAAATATTACTTGACACGCGTGTTAGGTTCGGGGACGTAGGCGGATTTTTTTCAGCGGCGTTCACGCCGCTTTCCCGCAGGGTTGTTAGACCAGCCGTTTTACGGCTGGGTCGCCGGGTGACACCAGTCCACAGCCCGCTTGAGCGGGCTTAGTCCCATGTCGACGCGTGCCTATTCCGAGATCAATCTCCATTTTGTTTGGCACGTGAAAGGCAATCTGCCGATCATCACCAAAACAATCGAGCCGCGACTTCATCGCTATCTCCGCAGTTACGCCCTACAAGCAAAAGGTTTAATCTTCCACGAGATCGGCGGCACTGAAACTCATGTCCACATCGCGGTTACAATCCCTCCGACGCTGCTAATCGCAGATTGGATCGGAAAGCTCAAAGGCGCCAGTTCTCACTACGTCAATCACGAACTCATGAATCGCAAGGTCTTGGATTGGCAGACCGGCTATGGCGTCGTTAGTTTCGGCACTAAGGATCTGGAATGGGTGGTAAAATACATTCGCAATCAGAAAGAACATCACCAGAAGGGAACGACAGTTGAACGCCTCGAAAAAATTACGCACGACGAAAGCTAAAGCAGCACCGGTAAGCACGCTGAAGCGTGCTAATCGGGGTTCTTGCCGGCGAGACCCCAGCCGTAAAACGGCTGGTCTAGTAACCTCCGGGGAAGCCGCGTGAACGCGGCTGAAGAAACAAATTCAATTCGACTATTGCATCAATGACTACTGCCGTCTCAAGTTCCGTAATAGACGCTGAGCCCATCGCCCTTCTCCCTCTCCTGAAACAGTTCTTTGGCTTCAGCTCCTTTCGGCCTCTGCAGGAAGAAATCATTCGCGATGCGTTGGCCGGGCGGGACGTCTTGGCGCTGCTGCCCACCGGCGGCGGCAAGTCACTCTGTTTTCAGCTGCCCGCGCTGGCGCGCCCGGGATTAACGGTGGTTGTTTCGCCGTTGATTTCGTTGATGAAGGATCAGGTTGATGCACTTCAGGCGAGCGGAGTGCCGGCCACGTTTTTGAATTCCTCGCTCAAGCCGGATGAATCACGCGCGCGGCTGCGCGGCCTGCACAGTGGAGAATATCGTCTTCTTTATGTGGCGCCTGAGCGGATGATGCTCTCAGGATTTCTCTCGAACCTGCGCCAATGGAACGTGAGCTTGCTGGCCATTGACGAAGCACACTGCATCAGCGAATGGGGACATGATTTTCGCCCCGAGTATCGCCGGCTGGCCGAGCTGCGCTCCCAATTTCCGGAAGTGCCGTTAATGGCCCTCACGGCCACAGCGACCGAGCGGGTGCGTCTAGACATCGTCAAGCAACTTCGTCTGCGCGAGCCGCAGCGCTACGTCGCCAGCTTCAACCGCCCCAATCTAACGTATCGAGTGCTGCCCAAGAGCAAAGCTTATGAGCAAGTGCTTCACTTCCTGGCCACGCGCGCGAATGACAGCGGCATCGTCTATTGCCAGAGCCGCAAGAGCGCCGAGAGAGTGGCCGCACGCTTGAGTGACGACGGGGTTATAGCTAAGCCTTATCACGCCGGCCTGGATGCGAAAGAACGTTCAGCGAATCAAGAGCTTTTCCTGCGCGACGAAGTGCGCGTGATCTGCGCGACGATAGCTTTCGGCATGGGCATCAACAAGCCGAACGTTCGCTTTGTGATTCATCACGATTTGCCTAAGAACGTCGAAGGCTATTATCAGGAGACTGGCCGCGCCGGGCGCGACGGCTTGCCGAGCGAGTGCCTTTTGCTCTTCAGTGCCGGCGACGCCGTTAAGTACTCGAGGTTCATTGAAGAGGTATCCGACGAAAAGCAGAGACAGATTGCTACTACGCAACTTCGGCAGATGGTTCATTTCGCGGAAGGCGGAGAATGCCGCCGCGTCTCTCTACTTCGTTACTTCGGCGAAGACTTTCGTGGGACGAATTGTGGCGGCTGCGACAATTGCCTGACGCCACGCGCGACTTATGACGGTACTCTGGCCGGTCAGAAGTTTCTCTCGTGCGTCTTCCGCGTGCGCGAAAAGAGCGGGATCAATTTCGGCATCAATCAAATCGTCGAAGTGCTCACAGGCGCCGAAACTGAGAACATAATCAAGTGGGATCATCACACTGTTTCGACTTACGGAATTGGCAAGGAATTTAGTCGCGTCGAATGGCGAAACGTCGGGCGTGAATTAATTCGCCTGGGTTATCTGCGACAAGTCGCGGAGAAATTCAACGTCCTGCAATTGACTGAACAGGGGCAAGCAGCACTCAGGCACCGGCAGTCGATCCGCTTGACCAAAGCCTTGGCTGCGACGAAAGCAGCACAGCCACGCGCCGGAGAAATCTCCTGCAACGAAGCTTTGTTTGAGCGACTGCGCCGGCTGCGCAAGCGACTCGCCGACGAACGCGGCGTGCCACCCTATATCGTCTTCTCAGATGTTTCGCTGCGGCAGATGGCCAGTAACTATCCGTCGAACGAAGCAGAGTTCGCGCAGATTAGCGGAGTGGGTGAGCAGAAATTAAAGAGGTTTGGCAAGGTTTTCGTGGCAGCGATTGCCAAGTATCGGCGAGAGAATTCGACGAGATAAGGCGCCAGTTCTTCGGGCATGACGATTTGAATTGGAAAGCCCCGAATCGGTCGCGTAGCGACCGTTGAATCTAGCCCGGCCTTTCAAGGCCGGGTAGGCAGTTCGGGAATGATC
>DATNNY010000594.1:0-6323 GCA_035601635.1 Pyrinomonadaceae bacterium | reverse complement strand
GAGCGTTCTTCTTGCCACCAGCAGCCTCACCAGCGCGGGTGATGATTCCGAGAATCTCGTCCTCGCGCATGATCAGAAGGTCTTCGCCGTCGATCTTGATTTCCGAGCTGCTGTACTTGCCAAAGAGAACCCGGTCGCCCTGCTTAACATCCAGGGGCTGGCGGGTTCCGTCTTCTTTATACTTGCCTTCTCCCGCCGCGATTACTTCGCCTTCCTGTGGTTTTTCTTTCGCGCTATCGGGAATGATAATGCCGCCGCGAATCTGCTCGCCTTCGTCAATGCGCTTTACAATCACGCGGTCATGTAATGGTGTGATATTGGTCTTCATAATCTGGTTTATTTTCCTTAGGGTCTGTTTAAGTTCGCAAAGATTATTTCCAGGTCTCTACTAACCACACGGTCCGGGACTGATGGTTGATGAACACTGATTTGGAAAACTTTGAGACCTTGGTTGTTCCTGGTGAATGAGCTGTGGATTATCAGGTGATCTGGAAGATCCCAGAGGAGCTGAGAGCGGAGTAAGCTGAACTCGGTTCGACTCTCACCCTACGCTAAGCCTCCCTATATGTCAAACACGGGATATATTTTGCATCGGCAATAGGACTTTCCGGATTGAGGTCGGTACAGAACCGGGAGCGGTAGCGACCGGGTCAAAGACTCAACTTGAGTGGCAGCCCTCGTTCTGAACTGCAGCGAAGATTGACGCGGCTGTGCCACCCTGATGTGCGGAGGCTCGACTTTCCGTCCAAGGTTGCTTTGATTCAGTCAGAGTAAGTTCATTACCTCCCGCGTTAGCGCATGGTTGATACTTTGGGGCATAGCCCCCAAATAAACGAGCTACTCACGGAAAGGCATAGCCTTTCCGCACATCAAGCGGCACAGCCGCAGACAGCGGGGTCAGAACCGGGAGCGGTTGCGACCTGGTCAAAGACTCAACTTGAGTGGTTCAAGTAGTTATTGTTTGACGCAAAGGCAACTGATGATGCCTTCCAGGATCGCGCCTTGAAACTTCATGTTGCCTCCGGGCGCAGGCTCGAATTTGATTCGATACGCTGCAACTATCTGGCACTGATTTAAATGGGCATCGTGGGATTCAACGACTTGTCCGCACAAACGACCTTCCATCACGCCAATGTCATCGCAGCGCTGGCATTCTTTGAAAACGGGTGCGCGATGCGTTCCGGCGTTGGAGACTCCTGACATTCGCCCCTGAACTCTCACGCCGGGCGCCACCCAATCAAAGTCGCCCGCGTGGAATCCTCTCCCCTTTTCGGTGCCAATAAAAGCCGTCACCAACCTGGCGACGGTGATCTTGCCGGCCAGCGGCGCGGCCAGTTTAGAGTCACAAGGCTTGTTTTCGTGCGGCGCCATCACGAGTTTGTGCACCGTCTTCAGCGTCCGGCATTCCGGCGAGCGACAGGTGTGATCAGTCGCATTCGTGAGTTTGAACTCTCCTTCCATGTTCTTTGATATCGCATTCAGACATGAGTTTTTTTCGAGGATGGTCCCCGGATCGTCTAAGCACTGGGCTGGCATAATCTCCTCCTTTGATTGAGTGCATCCTCGAGCGACGAGAACGCGGTGAAAACCAACCGGTCGTATGCGACCGCATCGATCGCGCTGGGATCGAAAGTTGGCTCTGTGATTCGGTGTGGGCTGGATTTGTGCGAGTGTGCTTGAACGAGGGTCGTGGGAATTCAGCCCTTAGCTACGACGCCCGCACGATATTCTGGGACTATCCAAAAGTCAACAGTTTGGGCGGGGAAGTTAGCCCGATTGCCGGGGCTGGATAATTGAAAGCCGTCGTCGCTGTGGTTGCACTGCTCTGCCTGCCCCATGGCAGAAGGCCGCAGCGACCGGGAGCGCGGACATCCCTGTCCGCACTGAACGCGCAGCGCGACCAATTGTTACAAGTTCAAGTCAGCAAACGCGGCAGCGGCCCGACCGTGAGGGAGGGCTGATGATTTCGGAGTGCGGTGGCTTGTCACCGCTCTTCAATCGCGATGACCTTCATCGCTTGAGAGCTTCGCGCGCATCGCCGAACGAGTCTTCGCCACTGATACCCTGGACCTTCCCGCTGCAAAGTTCTTCAAGCCGTCTTTCAGCCTCAGCAACCCACAGAGCTTCGGTATCACCTGCTACTTCGTCATCAAGCGTGGAAACCAAACGCTGCGAGAGCTGCACGCGATCCTCAGCGGGAGCTTCATTGCATCAGCCGTGAGTTGCTCTAAGTTGGAGCCCACTCTGGTGGGAAGATGGCAGAAAGCGCTCGGATTAATAACGAATTGCCCGGTACAGAACCGAGAGCGGTAGCGACCGGATCATAGACTCAACTTGAGTGGCAGCATCCCCTCGCTATCCCTCGTGGTTCTGTAAAGGCGGCGCGATAGTTTTCGCGGCTCTGCCTTCTGATCTGCGGAAGGCCTCAGTCATCCACCAATGATTTACGATCCACTGTTTCCATCGTGCTATACTTCGCGGCAAGGATTCCTGAAGATGTCGCAAGCATTACCACTGCCACCGGTTTTGACTCATTCAGTCGATGAACAGATCGACTACGTTCAATCTCTCTGGGACCACATTGCCGCGCGCCCCGAAGATGTTCCGGTACCTGATTGGCATCGAGAAATATTGACGGAACGATTAGCAGCCCATCAGGCGAACAAGGATCAGGGCAAAGACTGGGAAGAGTTTGAAAAAGATCTCACGACGGAATTAAGGGAACGGATCACGTAATGAAGCGACGCACCTTCGTCCGCCCGGAGGCGCAAACCGACCTAGCGTCTGGCTTAGTCGACATATTTCGTTAGGCCTCCGACAGGCGTAATTGAAACTACCTCCGACATCGCAACGTAGAAATCTTCCAGCTTCAATTCGTGCCCTCCTGTAGTCCAAAAGTAGAATTCAACTCCTTTCGAAGGGTCCATTTTGAAGTAATGTGCAAATATCTTTATTGGTTCGGAGCGACCTTTCAAATGAACCTCGAAACATCGCACATCATTACGCTTCGGGCGTGGTTGATCGGCAGCGCAGTCTGCCGCCAAATTGTCGAATGACAGGTACCCATTCTCAGACGCTTCGTTGAAAGAATCGTACAAAATGAAGCGTTCCGACGCGTCGACTGAGAATCGGTTGAGAGTTACTGAAAAAATGTCACCCTTTTTCGGAAAAACAGTAAAGCGTTTCATCGAAAACCTTCCGCTAATCAGCAACGAGTTTACAAATTCCCTCCACAACGATCGCCTGCGGTTCCTCTCTTACGTATCGCGGAGGCCGTGCTCCCTTAAACTCAACGCCTAACTCGGTCGGCGAATGCATACGAAGATCGAGGCGATCGATATGGTGAATCGTGCGAGTTAATAGAAGCAACAACACCGCACTTAATCTTGCCGCCTTCAAAAACTCGGACGTGTCTCCTTTTAATTCCTCGAACAGACCTGGGAAAGGTGATCCCATGATCGCAAATCCATGGTTCGAGCCTCCAGCCACAGAGTTTTCGATGAGTTGCAAGGTTAGGTCATTGGGACGCATTCCAATCGATTGCGATAACTTCTCATTGAGCAGCAGCCGTCGAGCGCGCAACTCAGCAATTTGCTCAGCCGAGAAAGAACTGAAATTCATTTCAAATAAACCGCCGCCCATGGCATGTTCATCGACTTCGAACTCTAAATGCCAAATCTCACGTCCTTTCTCAATTATTTTCTCTAACGCTCTCATGCGAACCATCAAAGCCGTTTCGTTGTATGCGAGCCCCATAGGCTCGCGCCTTCTTTCAAGTTCGGCAATCGCGCTTGCCTCAGGTGAAGTTGCAGGGACTATCGACAGGGATACGTCCTTGCCAGCCGTTCGGATCTTTTCCATTCTAACGAACAAGGCGGTCCCGCCCACACGCCATAGCACAGCAAGAGGAAGTTGTGGTTCAGCTTGGGATGCGAGCGTTTGAGACTCCGCTTCTTCGGTTGATACGTTTGAAGTGAAGGTCTCTTTTCGGGACTTGGGAGAGAGGGATCGAAGGCGACCTAGGTCGCGCTTAACAGCCTTGGGCTGGTTCGTGAGATGCCGATACAAATCTTCGTATTCATTATCACTGTTCAGAATGTAGTACGTTCCGCCTCGCATCTCGACGGGTATGTGTTTGACATCTTCGGAATCAAAAACTATTGGTATGAACTTCGTATTGCGCCCCTGCGAATCGTAAAGCGCCTGAGTAATAATTGCGCCCTCCCACTTCGCACCCGCTCCGGTTCCGCGCACTTCCGATCCTTCAAAGCGAATTTGATACGTCTCAGTGCAGACGACAAGCACGAAATCAGCCTGTTGAATTTGATTGCGGCTCCAGCGCGGCCAGCCCTCTGCGGGCGATATCTCATATTGGTCGATATGGCAGTCAACACCTTCAGAGCGGAGTCTCTCAGCTAATTCAAAAGCTCTTTCATTATGAGACTCCGATTCGTGGGCGTAACTGATGAAGACTCTTTTCGTTTCCATATTTCTCGCGCGCAAACCTTACCGACGTTTACGCGACCCGTCGGCATTGTAATTGAAGGAGCCTTTTCGTCCAGCCGCGTTCCATAGCCTATTAAATAATGGCAGCATAACCTCACTGGTTTCACAATCGAAGGCTGTGATTTCCAAGGCAGGAAGAATAAGCTCCTCGCGATCAATCTTGTCACCTTCTGAACGTGAGTAATAATCGTTAAGAACGAACTGATAACCGCCTACACCAATTAGACTGACCATCACATAGACCGGAAGATCAACGCCGAGCGTTGCATGTTCAGATAATTAGGAATCCGGTCGATTAGCTGATCTTCCCAGCCGGTGATTGGAATGTATGTCTTTTCATCTGATTGATGAAAGTATGATGCATTTACTGACTCAACCGTGCCATTATGAAAGAGTTGGACGTAGGCGTCCGATTCACCGCCCAGAGAGGTTACCGACGCGATACCGTCGAAATTTACTTTGTAAGACCAACCGCCCACCGCCATTGGCTTCAGGTCGTCTTTATTTACGTCAAAAATTCTTCCCTCAAAGCTCGCTCGTCTGAACGCATTGTGAGGAACAATATGCAAAACGAACTTCGCGCTATCGCGCAGCTTCAGCGGTTGCTGATTGCCGCGAAGCAACTCTATTCGTTCTAGCCGAAAATCTTCTACGTCGTCTATAGGCTCGGCCTGTCGTACTCGTAAGATCATTATTTGATCCTCGATCTAAAAAACCGTCGCGAAACCTCGCGACGGCCGAGTTGGTTTTGAAGGCTTGGGCTACTTAGCGGAAGTCTGGAAAACGGGAACTGGTCAATGGATCGCGAGGTGAGTCTCGCCTGGTTCAAAACTACGAACGTCGGGGCGAACAAAACCTGCTTGCTCTAAATCTGCTTATCTAAAACATCCTCTCGTAATATCAAAACTAGCTCTTTGACCCACCCGCTTACGCAGGTGGTACTGACATGTTCGCGCTGCGCGCTCAGTGCGGACAAGATGTCCGCGTTCCAAAGAGCGCCCACCCGCTACCGCAGGTGGTTCTGACTATTTGCACTTCGAGAACCCACAATCGCGACAAAAATCGCAGCCACTCGCATGCTCCAATTGCCCCGAGCATTCGGGGCATTTGCCGATCATGGTGGACATTATCGCGCCGGTGACTTGAGTAGTATTGGCGCCTTGTTGTTTGCCGAGGGCTCTGGCGGAGTCGGGGTGGCCTTTCAGGCGGCGGTTGGTGATCATGATGCATTCGGCGACGGCTTGTTCGGGCGAGGTCAGCAGGCGCTCGTTGAACCAGACGGCGTGGGTGCCGGTGACTTTGTTCAGGCTGTAGCTGACTTCGGCGGCGTCGAAACCGCCGCGCAGCATCTTCGAAGCCAGCATGCCTACGCCGCCGCTGATGGGGCCGGTGGCAAAGACTTCCTAAATCATCTCGTGGTCGTGATTGACGGTCACGTAAAGATTCTGACCGTCAAAAGGAATTCTCCAGGTCGCGCCGACGAGTTCACGCGGACGCTCGAGACGAATCGCGCCCATCTTGCGCGCCGCTGCTTCTGCTTCCGCCAGACGCCGCGCGGCCGCTTCATTTTCTGATTCGGTGCCGACGGGAACAGTCTCTTCCAAAGCTTCGACGACAGTCGTAGTAGTTACGACAGTGGGGTTTTCGGTCTTAGCCTCCTGCTTCATCGAAGTAAGCACCTGGTTTTCGCGCGAGCCGTCGCGGTAGTAGCTGACGGCTTTGCAGCCAAGCTGCCGCGCCAGGCGATAGAGATGATCGACCGACTCAACCGTGTCGTTGACTGCGCCGTTGCAGGTTTTGGAAACGCTGTTGTCTAC
>DATNNY010000593.1:0-3010 GCA_035601635.1 Pyrinomonadaceae bacterium | reverse complement strand
TGCAGCGCCAGGCAATCCGCAATGATCCAGCGTGGCGTAACGGCGGCTACGGTGAAGATGCTCAACCAGTGAAGGGTTTGGCGCTGGCCCGCGCTATCGCGGTTTGCACTTACAAATCTTCGGAGCTTTTCACCGAGCGCTTCGGACGGAACCCTAACCGCAACGGTGAAGACCCTGGCCGTTCATTGAACGACCGTTATGACGTTGCAGGTTATCTTGACCATCAAGGCGCAAGTTTCACTCATCGCTTTGATGCCAATTCATACCTGGTCTTGTCAAAAGCCATGGACACTTTCGACCTGACCCAAGGTCGTCAGTCAGAGGCTGCGGCATTGCGCCGCATAACAGCGCGCGTCCTGCTGGTTGGCATCTCTTCTGACTGGCTGTTTCCCGCGACAGACATACTTAACCTGACTGAGCGGATGCAGTGGGCCGGAGTTGATGCCAGCTACGAGGAACTTTCATCGTCGCATGGCCATGATGGTTTCCTCACCGAGACAGATCAGCTGGCGTCGCTTATCAGTCCACATTTATTTGAGAAAGATGAGGCCGAGCTTGCGGCCGAGGTCACAGTCTGCTGAGTTTGTTTCGGTCGGATCCTGGTTTGCTGACTCTAAAGTTCGTTGAAATTAACCGAACCCAGCCTGCGGAGCAGGCTATAGCATAAAGCCTGGGGCGTGAGCCCCAGGAAAGAGAGCCGAGTAAACATTCTGAGCCCGCGGAGGCGGGCGATAGAGCGAGGTTGTTCCAATCGACACTCCGTGAAACACACTACACGGCAAATCAACATTCTGCTGTCGCCCGCTTTCACGGGCTGGAGACTTTTTTTCACTTTCCCTGGGGCTCACGCCCCAGGCTTTATGCTGTCGCCTGCTCCGCAGGCTTAAGACAACGATTTTTTCCGCGGGCTTTTTGAGTCAACACACTAGTTGTAATTCATCGACGTCGTCAGTTCAGGAGAAGCGAAATGAGTTCTTGTTTACTTGAACAACCACTAACGCAAACCGTGGCCCTGCCGCAAACTCTGCTGCGCGATCAGGTAGCGATCGTCACTGGTGGATCCCGTGGCATTGGACGCGCAACCGCGCTCAGACTGGCTGAAGCAGGGGCCCACGTCATTGTGAACTATGCGCAGCGCAAGTCGGAGGCTGAAGAAGTCGCACACGCTTGCCGTGAACTCGGCGTCAGAACTCTGGCAGTGCGTGCCGATGTCAGCGATTTTCAGCAAGCTACAGCGCTAACAGAGACGGCGTTCGATCACTTCGGCCGGCTTGATCTGCTGGTTGCCAACGCAGGCATCTGGGAAGGAGCGCCCCTCGAAGATATGTCGGAAGAGTTGTGGGATCGGGTCATCGAAACAAACCTGAAGGGGACGTGGACCGTCTGTCGCGCGGCCGTGCCGCTCATGAAGACAACCGGTGGCGGCTCGATCGTCGTCGTTAGCTCGACGGCCGGGCAGCGCGGTGAGGCGAGTTACTCGAACTATGCGGCTTCGAAAGGCGGGCAGATCAGTTTCGCCAAATCTCTCGCGGTCGAACTGGCCCCGGAAATCAGGATTAATTGCGTCGCTCCGGGTTGGGTTGATACTGATCTAAACGAAGGAGTGTTCCGAGAAGACGGGTTCAAGAAGAAGCTTGCCGAGGCTATTCCTTTACGACGAATTGCGACCGCTGACGACGTCGCGCTGTCGATTGTGTTTCTCGCTTCTGAGTGGGCCCAGCACATCACGGGCGAGGTCCTTAACGTGAACGGCGGGGCGGTGCTGTGCGGCTAATAGTCCTGGCAAGAATTCCGAACCGGACAAAAGTGTTCTAATCAAGCTACAGCTAAACGGCCAACGAAGTTGTCTCTTAAAGGGCGGCTCTCCGACAAGATGGTAACCCGCCTCTATTTGTTCCTGATGAGAGACAACGGTTCTCCACCACGGACCCAAAGCTGACCTTAACAACGCTCGATGGCCTTTGGTGGTCCCCCCTCCGGACAGCGTGCTCACATGTTTTAGGGTCAGCGACAAACCGCACACTCGTCTTCACTCTGCTGATAAGAACCTGTCAGCAAGGCTTTACACAAAAGGTCGGTCTATCAGTCCGCAAAGCGGACGACTGAAAGTAGCCCAGCAGTTTAGAGTCTGTGTCAAAAGTCAGCCTCCCAGCGCCAAAGGCGCGAAATGTAAAAGCCTGGGCCATCGGCCCAGGTACAAGTTCAATCAAGATTCCGAGCGCTGAAAGCGCGTAATGATCGAGGCCCACTTTTAATGGCCAACCATTTCGGTGCGCGAGTCGCCATTTCGCGCTTTCAGCGCTTGAAGACTCATAGGCGTTCTCACCCGGGGCGTTGCCCTGGGCTATTACATTTCGCGCCCTTGGCGCTGGGGATTCAAGCTTTGACACAGCCTCTAAATCGCTGGGCTATTTTCAACCGTCCGCTAACGCGGACTCGGCGATGCTACTCGTTCTGCATACCTGCTCAGCGATGGCTTGCTCGAATCTCACGCGCGAGCACAGTTTTGTCGTTACCACTGTCAGTTGCTGACAAAAATGTCAGCACACGCCACGAACAGCCCACTTGGCTTCATCACCCGAGAATCTTCCGCTTCGTCCTAAGTCAATATCTATCGCCCTTACTTGCACGATCGAAAATTTGCCGCAATCTACGGCCTACTGGCACGGAGATTGTAGTTTGCAAGTTCGAAGTAGCGTGAACCATCGCAAGTTTGATCCAAGCGTAGAAATTCGGTCTTGACCTTAACGGCCACGAACAGACAACTCGGCTGCGATAACGCCAAGCGAGCGGCCGGGGTGGATCAAGACCGCGGGCGCTGTAATCGATCACAACTGACTTTGATTCCTGGATGTGGGCGCAACGATCTCGGTGGCAACCGGAGGTCACACAAGCAGGACACTAGTTTGAGGAGGCACTCGCAGATGCTTATGAAGAAGAGACTGACACTTTCACAAAAAATGTCGCGGTTGGGCGTTCGGCTCCGCGATCCCGAATGGCGGCGGTACGG
>DATNNY010000592.1:0-3440 GCA_035601635.1 Pyrinomonadaceae bacterium | reverse complement strand
GGCTTCGGGGGTTTGTTTCGCGCTCTATTTCCTGCTGCTGCGTCATTCAAAAGCGCGCGATGTTAACCGCGCTTCGTCGGCGATCTATGGCAATCTGATCGCGGTCATAGTTTGCGCGCCGGCGTTTTGGGGAGCGATGCGGCGAGGCATCAGTGCCACGGACTTCGCGTGCATAGCTTACCTCGGCATCATTCAGATCGGAGTCGCGTACATTCTGTTTACGAGCGCGATGGCCCGCGGCCTGCGCTCGCTCGACGCCAGCATAGTCGGCTACATCGAACCGGTGCTGAATCCAATCTGGGTTTTTCTCCTGCTTGGTGAGCGGCCTTCGAATTGGGCGCTAATCGGCGGGGCGATCATCATCGCGTCAGTGATTGCGCGTATGCTGGTAGAGGCAAAAACAAAAGGCAGGGCGCGCACGGTTGAGATGCTGCCGCATGAGTGATCGGCTCAGATCAGTCCTCGAAGATTTTGGTCACGAGAATCGTAATTGCCGGGATTATGTTTGACTCCAGCTGATCGCCTTTAGCGAAAAGTTCTCCATCGCCGAAACGATCTCCACGCAGCGTGCGCACTTCGACCGTTTCTTTGATCTCATCAACCAGCCACAGCTCCTTGACCCCGAGTGCCGCATACGTATCGGCCTTGGTGTTTCGGTCGTAAATCGCCGAGCCTGGCGAGATAACTTCGATTACAAGATCAGCCGTGGTTCGATGTTCAGGATCAAGTCGACCTTCGGTCTCCGCGGAAACATAAAAGAGATCCGGTTCGAGATACGTTCGGTCACTGGTCCAGATAGCGGCGCGTGGTGCATAGAGCTTGCCAGAAACACCAAGGCGAGCAAGTTCCAGAGTGATTAGTCGAATTAGTCGAGTGACGATATTGTCATGGGTGTATTCGGGAGGCGGCGACATGTAAAGGACTCCTGCGATTAGCTCGAGTTTGGAATGATCGGGCGGATCGGGGAGCGCCCAAAACTCTTCGAGCGTATAGGTCTTTACCAGCGGTGATGTGTTAACCCAGGCCATGAGAGTTTCCTCCGACGATGCCGTGCAGTATATCACTTCTCACAACATCCACTGATTTCGATTGTCGTAATAAACCGGCGACTTATCAGGGAAACGCTTCTTGAATTTCAGATAACGTTCGTGCCAGAACTCGTACCGTCGATCTGAAGAGCGCAGCACGTGGTGCGGGATTGCGCGCAGGTGATCTTCGATCTTGTGCATGTTCTTCCCCGCGCAACGCCAATCGTAATTATTAAAATCGTAAAGGCTGGTAAGTCCATAGCCTTTGATGCGACCGGTACGATCGATGTAGGGATCAAAGTAGCTCCAGACTAACTGGCGAAGATTACGAAACACCGGCTTGCGGCCGTGCAGCCCGGTGTCGCGCGAACGTGCGATCGATCCCCACAGACCTTTCTTCTGAAAAACAAAAAGGACATGGTCAAGCAGATCCACTGATTCAATGTCGAGGAGCAACGGCGGGTAACCATACTGTTCGAGAATCACCGCGGCCGCGACCGCGGCTTCCAGGCAATGCACCTCGTTGCGTTTCACAACTTCGCGGAACGAACGCATCGTGCCGCCCTGACGCTCCCAGTTGTAAGGCATCAGCGTCAGCCAACGCTGTACCTGCGCCGGCGTGCGCAGGCGCTGAATCAGTTTCCATTCTTTTGCGGTGAAAGCTTCACGCGGCGACCTTTGATCCATGTGAGAAGCAATAGCAGATGCCGGCGGGAAAGTGCAAAACGGGCAGGTACGTGACATAGTCTTTAGGAATACTCATCAAGTTAGTTGAAACCAGCTTCGTCTTGTCCCCTCCCTTTGGACGGGGTTAGGGGATGGTGCGAAGCATGACGCAGGACAGGCCCCTGTCCCCGGCCCCCGGCCCTTTCCCAAAGGGACAGGGAGAAAAGAACTTAGGTGTAAAAGGGCAGCACAGGCTGAAGCCTGTGCCACTTAGCCGCTTGATTCTGGCATCGGTCTGAGGTAAGAATTAGATTCAAATACCGCCGCAACACGTCAGAAATATCACCCACTGATTGGAGATACATGAGCGCTACTCGTACAGAGAAAACAGTTGAGCTGAGAGACGTTTCAAAGCCCCTCAGCCGCAACACACACCTGCTCAATTGGGTCGAGAAGATGGCCCTGCTGACCAAGCCCAATGCGATTCATTGGGTCGATGGCTCGCTGGCAGAAGACGAGATGCTCAAGGCTCAGATGGTGGCGAGCGGCACATTTACAAAACTAAACGAAGAGCTCTGGCCCGGCTGTTACTACGCTCGTTCAGACGCAAGTGATGTCGCACGTGTTGAGGACCGTACTTTTATCTGTTCACTTTCCAGGGACGCCGCGGGTCCGACCAACAACTGGGAAGAACCTTATCAGATGCGCCGGAAACTGAAGGAGCTTTTCGATGGCTCAATGCGCGGCCGCACAATGTACGTGCTTCCCTTCAGTATGGGGCCCATCGGCTCGCCCATGTCGCAGATTGGCGTTCAGCTCACCGACTCACCCTACGTCGTAGTTAACATGCGCATCATGGCCCGGATCGGTCTGCCGGTTTATGCTGAGATCGATAAAGACTACAAACGTGTCGTGCCTTGCATGCACTCACTCGGCGCGCCGCTTGACCACGGTCAAAACGATGTGCCGTGGCCGTGCAACAAAGAAAAGTACATCGTCCATTTTCCGGAAACCCGCGAAATTTGGTCGTACGGCTCAGGCTATGGCGGTAATGCTCTGCTCGGAAAGAAATGTTTTGCTCTGCGCATCGCCTCGAACATTGCGCGCGACGAAGGCTGGATGGCCGAGCACATGTTGATCGTCGGCGTCGAGAATCCCCAAGGCGAGAAGACATATGTCACCGCCGCGTTTCCCAGCGCCTGTGGCAAAACAAATTTCGCCATGCTGATTCCACCCGCAGGATTCGAAGGCTGGAAGGTCTGGACGGTCGGAGATGACATCGCCTGGATCAAACCGAACGCTCAGGGGCGCTTGCATGCCATCAATCCCGAAGCCGGATTTTTCGGGGTGGCGCCGGGCACTTCGGTGAAGACAAATCCAAACGCTATGGCCACGCTCGCGACGAATTCGATCTTCACCAACGTCGCGCTCACGCCTGAAGGTGGCGTGTGGTGGGAAGGAATGACCGACGAGCCGCCGGCGGAATGTTTGGATTGGCAGGGAAACAAGTGGACGCCGGAAATTGCAAAGCAGACTGGCGCGAAGGCCGCGCACCCGAATGCTCGCTTTACGGCGCCAGCCTCGCAATGCCCGACAATCGATCCTGATTGGGAAAATCCAAACGGTGTGCCGATAAGCGCAATCATCTTTGGTGGACGGCGAGCAACCACGATGCCGCTTGTGTATCAGTCATTCAACTGGAGTTCGGGCGTCTACATCGGGGCCACGATGGGTTCCGAGATGACG
>DATNNY010000591.1:0-5654 GCA_035601635.1 Pyrinomonadaceae bacterium | reverse complement strand
TTGCGGACGCCGGAGCCTCTGACTCCGTGTATGCAAGACGAGAGCAAGACCGGGAGTATCAATGCGAGAGTCACAGAGATTGCAAATCTTTTCATGGGGCGTGATGTCCTTTCTTTCCGGGATGAAGCGAAAGCACTTTGGGCTTAACGCACTTAAAACTTGATCCACGTTACTTCAAAGTCGAGGTTCACTAATGACCTTCCGCCGCGGCCTATTCAAATTGCTTCTTGAATTGTTCGAACTGCAGGCGCAGGCTTTCCACTTCGCCCGCAAGCGCTTCGACGCGGTGTTCGAGACTGACTACTCGCTCGGCTTCGGCCGATTTGCGCGACTGTTTGCTGACCGGTTGCTCGCCCTCGAGTTCTTCGATCTGTACTTCTCCTGCCAGCAGGTGCGCAAACCTCGCTTCTTTCTGGCCTGCCAGGCGCGGCAACTTGACGACCAAAGGCTCGTCCTTGGTCGCCAGTGAATGAAGCGCCTGCTCGATTTCCTCCAGGCCCGAAGACTCATACAGCCGGTATGCGCGCCCGCGAATTTCACCAACCGTTTGTGCGCCACTAAGCATGAGCACGCAGATCACGGACAGCTCTGCAGCGCTCAAGTGCAGGTTGTCCGCGACGTGTTTATATTTGGGAACGCGGCTGGTGCTGCCATAGAAAACGTAAGCGAGATTTTTCTCGCGCAAACTGTCGAGCGCGTGTTCGACTTCCGTTTCGCTAAGTGAAGTGACCGGATTGCGATTGTTCTTCTGGTTACAGGCCAAAGTCAGCGAGTTCAGTGTCAGCGGATAATACTCGGGCGTAGTGATTTGCTTTTCGATTAACGAGCCGAGGACGCGAACTTCGTTTGGTGTCAGTAGAGGCACGCGGGGATTATACCGTCAGAATTACGGATGCGCATCAGTGGCACGGCCGATCTGAAGCCTCTTGATTTGGCCTAATGAATTACTGGCACGTAGCATGGTCGCGGATACAGTTGAATAATGAGGTCAATATCGGGAGCGGTAGCGACCGGGTCGTCCTGGCAAACTCGACCGTCGCGTGAATTGGAACCCGGTCGCTACCGCTCCCGGTACTGACTGCATCATCACTTGATCCACTTTTCGGTGTCGATGACTTCATCGATCTTGTGTTCGAGCGCCGTGAGCGTGCGCAAGACTTCGGAATCCCGGCAGCCATAATAATGAAGGACACTCTTGGTTTTGCCGTTAAGGTTAATTGAGGTTTGCGCGGAAGGCATGTCAGTCGCTGACGGGCCGCAACCGGGAGTCCCGGGCTGGTACTTGTCGTCAAGAGTCGCGAACTTAATTCTTTCGAACTCCCTGACCAGCTTATTGAAGGCTTCCGGTTTTATGTGCGCCGTGGCCTTTCCCTTCGTTTTGACAAAGTCGCGCCCTTCCCAGGTCACCGTGCCATCAGCAGCCAAGGTGACGATATAACTTGGACAAGTGCCGAAGCAGACGCCCCGCTCCAGAGTTATCAGCCCGGTTTGGTCCTGGGCCGCGATGAAAATCGATTTCGGAATCATCGCATGCACACCTTTGTTGCCGTGTATGGGAATAAAAGGCGTCGTGCCCGCCACCAACTCTTTATTGTCGAGACTGCCCGGCTCAGCAGTTTCGATAAAGATCAGCCCGGTCAGAATGTGCCCGCCCGGTCCCTTGTTCGTTACTTCCTTGACGATGTCGCGCAAAGACTGCTCAACATCCGCCGGCTTCACACCCGCGCCTTCCAACCTGCTTGGAGTTGAAGTGATCGAGGTCTGCACTTCTACAGTGTCGCCCGACTTCACCCGCAACACTGGAGGCGTGCTGGCGTCGTAGTATCCCCACGCGACGGTTTTGGGAGTGGGTTTGAGTTGGTACGTTTGTTGGGCGTTGATGGTCAGAGCAAGCAAAAGCAGGCCGGCGAACGGTACGAACCATTTCATCGAGATTTCCTTTCGAGTTTACCAATGGCGGGTCACGCCGTAAGTATCAAAGACGCCGTCGAGGCTAATGACTGGCAGCTTCTCGACGATCGCCTGCGCGATGATCAGCCGATCAAAGGGATCGCGATGATGAAAAGGAAGCGATGTTAGCGTTGATAAATGATCGACTTTGATATTCAGCACGTCGATGCCGTTAAGCATTAGCTGTGCGGGAATCAATTCATCGAAGGGAGCAGAGAGGGTCAATTTTCCGAGGCTTGTTTTGATCGCGATCTCCCAAAGACAAACTACGCTCAACTGTCGTTCGTTCGCAGGGTTTTCGATTAGGGCGCGGGCGTTAACGCTGAGATTGGCGCTGCCCATGATGAACCAGAGGAACGCATGAGTATCCAGCAGGAGTCTCATTCCGAGTATTCGTCGAAATCTTCAAGTGGCGCATCAAAATCCTCGGCCATGGTAATCAGCCCTTTGGCACTGCCAAACTGCGGCACCGGCTTCGTTCCCGAAACGGGCACGAGCTTGACGATATGTTGGTCGTCCTTGGCGATGAGAACTTCGTCACCATCAACGGCCGCTTCAATCAAATCGGGCAACGTGGTCTTGGCCTCTTCAATGCTTACTTGATGCATGCTTTTTTACCTCAGGGAGAGACGATAACACATCCGCCAATCACGGTTCCAAGTTCTATTGACATAGCGCCGTCAGCGCACTTCGCTCCTTCGGACTTGAATTCAAAAAGAACGCCTGGAGCTATAAATATTTCGTGCCTAACGGCACTGCCACGCTGCCAGCGACGGGAATGCCTTGCCTGTGGAAGCCCGAGCGCTCGAAGCAAGTTGAGTGTATGACCCGGTCGCTACCGCTCCCGGTTCTGTAACGACTCGACAAGATCAACGGCCCGCCAACCATGTCGCTACATTCCGCACGTACGTCTTAATATCTTCCAGCGCCTTTGGATTTCGTTTATAACCATCCCCCGGCGGTTCTTCCAGAAAGCTGGGGCAGCCCAGGCGAGTATCCCAGTTGTAATCGACGAAGTGATGAAAGCTTGATTCGGCGATGCCGCGGCCGAGGGTGTTGCCGTGGTCGTCGCGCGAGCTATCGAAGGCGACGACGAGATTGAACGGACGGCCCGACACTTTGCTTTGACCGGTGGCGATAACGCGGGCGTGTTGTTCGCCTTCGGGCACGCCGACTGCTCCCTCGTGAGGATGCGCCGGAAAGAACTCAATCAAATCAGATGTGGAAGCGTTACGACGCAGGACTTCATGCGGTGAAGTGACCGTGATGGTTTGATAGTCACCGTTCGCGCCCGAGTGATAATTGGGCCAGGAGATCGAAGTCGTTTCCTTGTCGTCGGGCACATGCCGGGAAGCGTCGGGCTCGGGATGTTTGGTATGAAAGAAGTGTGCGCGGCCGATACCGCCGAGCGTGCACAGAGAGATCCCGAGGTCCTCGTGATCGCGCGTCGCCATGATCCCGCCGCCGCGCTGGCGAAAACGCGTGATCCCCTGACAGTCAGGCACACTGAGTCCGTCGCCGTTATCGATCGCGAACAACCACAGCTCGTCAAAGTCCGTCTTGTCGAGACTGCTGAGAACCGGATCGTTACCGGCTGCATCAGCTTCGCGATCCCGAGTCGTCACTTCACAAAGTTGGTTCCCGGCTTTGTCTTTCATCGAACTCAGCTCATCGCGCAACAGCGAAAATCGGCCGATGTGCCAATTGTCTTCGGCGAAAGGAATGGTTGTTTGCAGCAGAATACGAATTGGTTTTGTCATTGAGAAATCCTCGCGATCTTAGCTCAAGCGCCTCATGGTATTGTACGTGCGGACTCCAGACCAGGCGAACCGCGTGAGCACGCCACCTGGCTTTGCCCAAAAAGTCGGTTCCACTGAGTGAGCGTTTAGCGGACCTTTGAAAATAGCCCGGCGATTTATCGCTGGGATCGGGCCAGAACCAAGCCGAAGTCCGTGAGGCGGACGGCTGAACAGACTAGAAGATCTGGTGGTTATTATTCAGCCGTCCACTTCACGGACTACAATCCTCTCGCTCCTTTCCCCAGCGGTAAACTGCCTGGGCTATTATTATTCGTCCGCTTAGCGGACTGATGAATTTACCTTTTGGGCAAAGCAGCTCGCCCTCAGTTACACCGGGCGCTTTTGATACGTAGCCATTGTAGCTAAACTGCGGAAGCTAACGATCAGCATTGCTGATCAATTCAAATTCCGGAGACATGAAATGATCAGATACGTGGCCTTCCTGCGAGCGATCAATGTCGCCGGCCAAAAGCTCATCAAGATGGACGAACTGGCGCGCATCTTCACCGTGGCCGGATTCAAGAACGCGCGCACATACATTCAGAGCGGGAATGTGATTTTTGACGCTACGTCGGGGAACGCTGTGGCGCTCCGGCAAAAGATCGAGCGCGCCCTGCAAGATGTTCTGGGTTATGAGGTGACCGTGATACTCAGGCCGCTGACGGATATCGAAGAGATCGTCAAGCGCAACCCGTTCAAGAGGGTGAAGACTAATGCCGACACAGTGCCGTACGTGGTTTTCCTCTCAGAGGAACCGCAGCGCACTCCGAAGCTGCCATTGACATCCATCACCGAAAATCTCGACGTCTTTGCTGTGAGAGATCGCGTCGCGTTCGTCGTGGCGCGCCGCAAGCAGAACGGCCGGGGCGGATTCCCAAATAAGTTTGTCGAGAAAGAACTCGGTGTGCCGGGAACTACGCGAAACTGGAACACGGTTAATAAGATTCTTAAGGCCGCGGAAAAATAAGATCGCGCTATGATTTCAGCAAAACACTCTCCACGGCCGCCTTCGCTTCCCGCGCCAATTCAAATGGATCGCGCTCCCAATACTCAGGCCGGAAGATCTCGACGCTGGCCACCTGGTCGTAGCCGATGCGCTTGAAAGCCCCGATCATTTCCTTCAATTTCAAAGTACCCAAGCCCGGCAAGAGACGATGGGCATCGGTGAGCTGATCGAGCGGCAGGTCCTCTGCGTCATTGATGTGAAAAATGAACAAGCGCTTCGGATCGAGGGCATCGATCATCTTGATGGTCGAGCCACCCACGTAGAAGTGAAAACTATCGATCACCAGACCAATGTTGCGGCGATTCACCTTTTGAATTATCTCATCGGCCAGCTCCAGCGTCTGCACGCTGCAATCCTTCCGGCCCAGAAACTCAAACGCCAAAGCGACGTTATGCCTCTCGGCGATCGAAGCCAGCTCTCTAAGCACGCTTACGGTTTCTTCGATCACTTCATAACTGCTCAGGCCGCCCGGCGGAAAATTGCCTGGCAGGATCACGACGTACGGACAGGCAATCGCCTCCGCGATGGCGCACAACTCTTCGCACTCAGTCCTGATTTGGGTGTAGGCCGGAGCATCTCGGAAGGTGACGTATTCGATCGGGCTAATGCTGAGCGGCTTCACGCCGCTTTGGCTAAATAAAGTTTTTAGATCCGATAACGAATGAGTTTTAAGATAGTCGCGCAACTTGGCGGCCCAGATTTCTAGATAATCGAAGCCGGCGGCCGCTGCCGCGCACACGTCGGTTGTCAGGTCGGCTTTCATGGTCGTCGCGCCGTTGAGTGATAGTTTCATTTGTTTAGTGGCACAGACTTTTTAGTCTGTGATTAGCGGATGCCAGAGTCTCAATCACAGACTGAAGGAACCTCTGAATAAGTTGATGATCTTTTCTTGAGCCTGC
>DATNNY010000590.1:0-4732 GCA_035601635.1 Pyrinomonadaceae bacterium | reverse complement strand
GTAATCGTCAATGGGGTGGTGGCAGGGTCGATGCTGGTGGTCGCAGGCGGCAAACTGTACTGCAGGCTCGTTCCCTGAGGCAGGGTAATCGTGCGCGCGGTGGCGGAGCCGGTACCGAAATCAATATTCACTGTGTAGCTGTTGGCGCTGTTGAGATTTACGCTCGCGCCTCCGTGCCGGCGCACTGAGTCGACGTGAGCCTTTTCCAGATACGTGGAAAGAGTACGCGTGGCGCCGGAAAGCTTGGCGCTCTTGCCGGCGGTCAGAAAGCTTGCGAGAGCAAACGAAGAAACTACGCCGATGACCACAATTACGACCAGCAGCTCCGTCACGCTGATGCCGGCGTCACTGCTCCGTTTTGATTTTTTTTTCGGTGGGTTGATTACTGGTTTGCCCATGTGGAGCTATCACCTTTTTGCTGGACTACGAACTCTTCTCACCCGGGGCGGGTCTCGTCCGAAGACGAGCAAACACGCTCCGGCCATCGCAAGAGCGATGCCATCATCGTTTCCCGTTAAAACGTTGACTATCTACCGGCGCGGGGCAATCAGAGCTTTGGCTCATCGTCACCCGTGGTTACAGCATGGGAACTTTGCTTCCACATTATCGCTCGGGCTGGTACGCCCTCGGCCAGGCACGAACTTCGGCATTAATCTGTCTGTAAATGGAGAGATTTTGATCAACGTCAGAGCATTCGGCCAGAGCGTGGTTTACCGCAGCGGCCAGTTCGGATTCGCAATTTCAACGTCGAGCGTGCGGGTTCGACAAAAAGCTAGGCGGGGGTCTGATGTTTTTGTTATAGTCGTTTTAGGTTCCGCGCGAATTCGCCGGAGCATGACAATTCGAAACTCAGTTGAAAGCGACCATCGATTTGCCCCGATCGATAATCCATCAATAGCCAACTTAGTTCCTTTCCCATGTACACGACGTCCTGCTTCCCAGGTTCCACACGTTAACGATTGCTGGATGTGGGTGAATAGTCCGACAGGCAAGCATGCGTGGTCACTCCACGGTCCGGCGACGACCGGCCGCGCCGGCGAATGCGATTTGAAACATGGCCAGAATAGATGATCTCCTCAAGCAGATGAAGCAGCAGGGCGCTTCGGATCTTCACCTGACGTCGGGCTCCGCTCCCTATATGCGGATCAACGGCGATATGGTGAAGCTTAACTACCGTAACGTTTCGGGCGAGACTTGTCGGGCGCTGATCTTTGAAGTTCTTACGGAAAACCAAAAACAACTCTTCACTGAAAACTGCGATCTGGATTTGAGTTATCCGCTGCACGGAGTGGGCCGCTTTCGTGTGAACGTCTTCATGCAAAGAAACGGAGTAAGCGCCGTCTTTCGGCTGATTCCGGAAAACATCAAGACCATCGATGAACTGGATCTCCCCGAGCAGTTGGCGGGTCTAATCGACGCTTCGGAAGGGTTGATTCTGGTGACCGGTCCTACCGGCTCAGGCAAGAGCACCACCCTCGCTTCGCTGATTCATACCATTAACGAGAAGCAGCAGGCGCATATCATCACTATCGAAGATCCGATCGAGTTCGTGCATCAGAATCGCCAATGCTTGATCAGCCAGAGAGAGCTGGCCAGTCATACAAAATCATTCGGAGCCGCATTACGCGCAGCCCTGCGCGAAGATCCGGACATTATTCTCGTCGGCGAGATGCGTGATCTGGAGACGATCTCACTGGCGATCACCGCAGCTGAGACTGGTCATCTGGTTTTTGGCACCCTGCACACCAACAGCGCAATCAAAACCATCGATCGCGTGATTGACGTCTTTCCCGAAGGTCAGCAGACCCAGATTCGAGTTATGTTGTCCGAGAGTTTGCGCGGCGTCGTGGCCCAGGCGCTACTGCCGCGACCTGATCACCGGGGACGCGTGCCGGTAGTGGAAATCCTGGTAAACATTCCCGCGGTGGCGAATCTGATTCGCGAAGGCAAGACGCATCAAATCGCCTCGGTCATGCAAACCGGTCGCGCTCACGGCATGGTGACGTTCGAAGGAGCAGTTCACGATCTAATTCAAAGAAACCTGATTTCGCAGGAAGACGGCGCCAGTTTCCTCCGCCGTCGAGTTGCTGGCAGACAGACTACTCGTTCGGAAAGTCACGGCATGCGGATCGCGAATAGTCCGGCGCTGGCTTGATCCCGCTCAGTCCTGCGTCCCCAGTTCTCTGACTACGCGTTCCCACGCGCTGCGGAACGGAAAGCAGTAGATAAGGACTATTGCGGACACTCCCACGGCCCGCAACATGTCGGTCCAATCTCCGGTCCGGATCGTGATCATAAAGCCCATCAGCGCGATCGCCCCGCCAATGCAAGCTATCTGAATAGTCGTATCCTGTAGTGTCTTCAGCAGACCCGAAACGCCTCTAAGTGCCGCCACATCTTTCAAGCGCATCGGCGCAAACTTCGTTCGTCTGATAACGAAAGCTCCCAGCCCGAATACCAGCACGGCAATCCATAAACCCATTGCCAAAGAGCGGTCACCGGGCCGAAAGATGCGCTCCCCGGCATAGAACGCAATTGCCAGCAGCACAATATCCAGAATGAGAAAAGCGGTGACGACGAGAGTAGCGGTGCGATGGCGCCGCATCAATTCGTCCTGCAGGCTGGGAGAACTCGGCGTCATAACGTAACTGCGGGCTCGCGTTCGAACGGTAGTCGGTTACGGCTGGGGCGTTGGCGTTTGGGTTGCGCGCGGCCGCGTCGCCGGCGTCGTAGCGGGATTGACTCGATCTGGCAAAGATCCATTCGACGTAGGTTGAATCGAGATCCCAATTTTCTTCTTATCCGGCGTGGCTTCAGGCGACGTCGTCGGTGTCGGTTGACTTATGGGCTGGCGTGCCGGAGCTCGCTGAATTACCGGTTGCACTCCGGTAGCGGGAATCTGCCCGTTGTTGGCAATTGCCCTATCTATCAGGTCGTTGCCTTCACCCTTCTTGGTGATCAGAATTCCGTCGTGACTGGTTGTGACGTTAGCGCTGCCGCTGATCTGTTGCATCAGGTTTTGCGTGAACGTGAGTTTCTCACAGGGGGGCAGAGTCTTCTTAATAGGATCAGGATCAGGAATGGCCGCGCCGATGATGTTCAGTTGATCCTTTGCCTTTTCTACGTAGTCGCTGTTCGGATAATCGCGCACTAACTGTTGATAATACTTGGCGGCTTCGTCAGGCTCTTCTTCTTCCTGATAGGTCTTACCCAGGCGCATCAGAACTTCATCCATCTGGCAAAAGGTCTTATATTTTTCGGTAATCTCTTTGAGACGATCCTGCGCGCCTTTCAGGCCCGTCTTGCTGTGCTTGTATCGCGTGTCAAAGTAGAAGCTGGCGACCTGCAAATTGTGCATCGCCAGACTGTCCTGAGTCTCGCGTAGCCGCAGCTCAGCGTCGGGGCGAAGATTAGACTGCGGACACTGCTGCAGCATTACCTTCAAACGCTGTTCGGCTTTGCGCGCATGCGTGATGTCACGATCGGATAAACCCATCTGACGCATTTCGGTTTCCGCGACTTTCAGCATGGCGTCGCAGGTGAGCGCATCAGTGGGGAAGAACGTCAGCCAATCCTGGTACGCTTGTCCCGCCTGAATCAGAGAGCTGGTTGAGCCTTCCAGATAGAATGAATCGGCAATCGCCAGCTTTGCCAGAGGCAGATAAGGCGAATCGGGATAGGTTGTAATGATCGTCGTGAAGAGCAAACGTCCGGTTTCATGGTTACCTTTGCGGACTTCGCGCGCGGCCTCGACAAAAAGCACGCGGTCGCGGCCTGGCGCAACTGCGCCGGTTAACTCGGCGTATTTGTCACTGCTCTTGCCGGGCAGTAATCCAAACATGCGGCGCTTTCCCTTTTGCGGTTTGGGATTATAGTCAGATGACGTTTCGCCGGCGGTTCGCGCCCCGGCAGTGGCCTGCAGAGCCGCCTCAACGCGAGTATTCAGTTCGGGGACCGAGCCTTCCAATCCCTCAATCTTGGAAATGTCGTATTTTTCCGCGTGCTCTTCCTTGCTTCGCAAATCACCTACCTCGCTCAGCACTGAACCAACTTCCTTGTCCAGGCCGCGCAGGCGTTCGCGCGGATCGTCCGCATTCTTTTTTTCCTTGGTGCCCGTGTCTTTGGAATTCACGGCAGCAATCGCGCTGTCGAGCGAGCGCCGCAGTGATTCGAGCTTCGAGCGCATGATGTCCAGGCGTTGCAGGTTCGACAGGCCGTTTTGCGACGATTGGTTCTTGCTGGCCTGGGCGGCCGCTACTCCAGCAGTCGCTAAAGCCAGCGCGACCACTAACAGCCAAGTGAGATAAAGCCGGCCGTGGGGATTAACTCGCACTAAGGGAAAAGACATGGAAAACTCCTCCAAAAACAATTCTTTGACCGCCGGGATTGTAAACTGATGAGCGCCCAGTTACCACTCGGAAAGCGTTGGCTTGATCAGGTTCGAGCTGCCACGCAAAATCGCAAATCAAAAATAGCTAATCGGCAAGGCCTAGACCCACAAAACTGTCGCCTCGCGCAGCTCGCGCACGGCGATCGCCGGATCCGGGGCCCTAAAAATCGCTGATCCAGAAACAATTATCTCGGCTCCTGCGCTGGTGACCTCGGCAATGTTCTCGCTGTCAATACCGCCGTCAATCTCGATGCGGACTTTCAAACCGCGTTCGTCGATCATTTTTCGTAAACGCCTAACCTTATCGAGCGAGGCGGGAATAAACTCCTGGCCGCCAAAACC
>DATNNY010000589.1:0-3412 GCA_035601635.1 Pyrinomonadaceae bacterium | reverse complement strand
CCCACTTTAATGGCCAACCATTTCGGTGCGCGAGTCGCCATTTCGCGCTTTCAGCGCTTGAAGACTCATAGGCGTTCTCACCCAGGGCGTTGCCCTGGGCTATTACATTTCGCGCCCTTGGCGCTGGGGATTCAAGTTTTGACACAGATTCTGAATCGCTGGGTTCGGTCGGGCGATGGAATCAGTCCGCGAAGCGGACGGCTGAAGGTTCCAGATTCGATCCCAGCACTAAAGTGCTGGGCTATTCTCATCTCGTCCGCTCGGCGGACGAAACCACTTCCGCCTTTGGGCAAGGCTGATTAACTACGGGGCCAACATGATTCTCTTGCCGGAATCTGACACAGACCTGCTGCGCGAGTGCGAAGTCGATACCTTTCGTTCGAGCGGCCCCGGCGGCCAGCATGTCAATAAAACTGAGAGCGCCGTCCGGCTTACGCATCTGCCTTCTGGCGTAGTGGTCACTTCACAGCAGGAACGCAGTCAGCATCGAAACAAAGCCCTGTGCCTGGAAAAGCTGCGTGAGAAGATCGAGCGGATGAACTATCGTCCCGCCAAACGCGCGCCGACGCGCGTCCCTCGCAACGTCAAGAATCGCATGCTGGAAGAAAAGGCACGGCGATCGCGCATCAAGCGACTGCGGTCAAAGCCGTCGGCAGATGAATAACGAAGGCCCCATGATGTTTAGAGGCGGGCTACTGCCCGCCTAACTTGGGTCAACGAAAGGCGGGCAGTAGCCTGCCTCTAAACAGTTTGAAGATGAGTTTATTTCAGCGAGGTCGAATCCATCGAACCAGCGCATCGTGTATCATCAGATCAAGGGGAGATTACAGCAATGATTACTGTCGCCAATCGTATCTATGTCGCGCCCGAATACGGCGACGCATTCGAAGAGAGATTTCGCAAACGCGCCGGACTGGTCGATGCCATGCCTGGGTTTGTTTCCAATCAGGTTTTGCGTCCGGTCAATGATGGCGACCCGTATGTGGTCTTCACTGTCTGGAATAGCCGCGCGGATTTTCTTAACTGGGTGCGCTCTGATGAGTTCGTGAAGGGCCACGCCCAATCCGGCACTATGCCGAAAGAGGCCTTCACCGGCCCAAACAAGTTGGAGGTGCACGAGGTCTTGCAGGATTCGGCCCGGCCCGAGTTAGCACCGGAACCAAAAGGCGGACCGCTCAGGATGCATTGAGATGCGGAGTTCTTAATCTCCTACTTGTGCTTCTTCACGCAATCTCCGCGCGCTCTGTGTCTCGGCTGTGAGATTCCGACGAAAGGACTCACCGCAGAGACGCAGAGCTCGCAGAGAGGGCGTAGAGAATCAATCTTCACGCTTGATCTCTATACGCAATCACACCTTCGATGGCGCCTTCATGCATTCGCTCGGGCCGAACGTAGAGCCAATGCTTCTCAAACTCTTCGTCGGTCATACTCGCGGCTACCGCCCGCTCTTTATTCTTTAGCCATTCTTCCACCCAACGCCGGATTTCCGGATCCCGATTCAGCGCCATCCGCGCCGAGTGCATGTTAATTGGCGTGCTCATAAAATGTTTTCCTTATAGCTTGCGATTCAAAGCTTCGCGTGAGTGCACTTGCAGGACCCGGTCGCTCTGACTGCTACTTCGAAAAGATGTCGACTGGGACTGTTGGAAATCTCTGCCGTTCACCACGCCAACGCATATCTGCCCCGCCGCGGATCGGCGCCGCCAGAGATCACACCGGTCTTGGCGTCATACATGATCACCGTCGGCGATGAGCCGGTGCCCCAGGCAGATTGGATCTTAAGTTTATGACCCCGCTTGCCAAGCTGACTGATCACATCCGCTGGTATTCGCGACTCGATGTTAAGCACGCCCGGCAGGAACTCATGATTGTCGAACGAGCTGACGTAATGTTGTGTGTCAAAGCGGGGAGCTTCGACAGCTTCCTGCGGGTTCATGCCAAACTCAATCATATTCAGCAGCACCTGCAACAGACCCTGGTCCTGATTGTCGCCGCCCGGTGTGCTGAGCACCATGAAGGGTTGGCCGTCTTTGAGTACCAGTGTCGGTGTCAGGGTAATTCGGGGACGTTTGCCTGGCGCGACCACGTTAGGACTATTTGGATCAGTCAGGGCCGACTGCAAACGTTGACCCATCAGGACACCTGTATCGCCGGCAACTACTGCAGGCAGCCAGGCGCCGCTGGGCGTGGCGCTGAACAGGTTGCCGTCCTTGTCAATTACGTTAACGCAAGTCGTGTCATTGGCTTTTTCAATCTCCGGCAGCGGCGCTGACTGGTAGGAAATCTGCGCGGCGCTTGCCAGCAGCGGTTTCATGTTTGTCGGATCCCCCGGACGCTGCGAAAGAGATGCCTTCTGTCCGTCGATCAGAGATCGACGCATCGCCGCATAGTCTTTCGAAAGTAACTGCTGAGTAGGAATCTTTACAAAATCCGGATCGCCATAGAAGCGATCGCGATCGGCAAAGCCGAGCTTCAAAGCTTCGGTAACAGTATGAATGTATTGAGGCGAGTTCTGACCCATCTTCTTTAGGTCATAGCCCTCCAGCAGATTCAGCACTTCGATCATCATTGGTCCCTGGGCCCAGAAACCTGTCTTGTAAACTTCATAACCGCGATACTCGCCTTTCACCGGCGCGCCGACCCTCGCATGCCAGCCGGCAAGATCCGAAGCAGCCAACAATCCGCCGTGCGTTTGCATGTAATCACCGATGCGTTTTGCCAAGGCCCCTTTGTAGAAATAGTCACGAGCGGCCATCAGGGCAGCGTGTCTACCGCGGCCGGCATTTCGCTTTTCAGTAGCCACGATCGAGCGGAAAGTGCGCGCGAGATCCGTCTGCACAAATACATCACCGACCTTTGGAACTGCGCCGTTGGGCAGAAAGACCCGTTTCGCGTCGGGCCATTGCGAAAAGATTGGCGCACGGGTAGTGATGTATTGGACGCGCAGTTCGTCAATCGGAAAACCATCAGCGAGTTCGATGGCCGGTTGCATTACTTCGGCGAGTGATTTAGTGCCGAATCGATCCAAGGCTGTCACGCAGGCATCGAGCACCGCCGGAACCGTCGCCGCCAAAGGGCCCGTCGAAGGAATCATTCCTGACTGTGCGCCTGCCATGGTCGGCATGTCCGCATTACCGTTGGCGGACCGCGACGTTGCCGCCGAGTCGGGAGCCGTCGCGGTGGTAACCGCACCGCTTTGCCGCGCGCGGTTCACAAAGAATTCGCGCGTCGCTTTCGCGGGCGCAGTTCCCATTCCCTCGACGACGGCCACGTCTCTACCTTTCAGCTTGATCAGGATGGGGACTTCGCCGCCGAAGGAAAAATGCGAGAACTCGATCACCGAGGCCGCCAGGATGGTCGCAACTCCGGCATCAACGGCATTGCCGCCGTGCTGAAGGGTGCGCATGCCGGC
>DATNNY010000588.1:0-5120 GCA_035601635.1 Pyrinomonadaceae bacterium | reverse complement strand
AGGAAGCCGAGCAGAATCACTATGCCCGGTGGGAAGAGCGTGGCTATTTCGCTCCCGAAATCAATAAAGATCCTGACGCACCGGTTTTCACGATTGTAATTCCGCCGCCGAATGTTACCGGATCGCTGCATATGGGCCATGCTCTGCAACACACGATGATGGATGTGCTGACCAGATATAAGCGCATGGCCGGATTTCGCGCGTTGTGGTTGCCGGGAATGGATCACGCCGGCATCTCGACGCAGTTGATGGTGACGCGCCAACTGAAGAAGGAAGGTCTCACCCGTCACGATCTGGGCCGAGAGAAGTTTGAAGAACGCGTCTGGTCCTGGAAACAGGAATACGGTGGACAGATTCTCAAGCAGATTCGGCGCGAAGGCGCATCAGTCGATTGGTCGCGCGAACGTTTCACCATGGATGAGAATCTTTCGCGCGCCGTGCGCGAAGCCTTCGTGCGCCTCTACGACGAAGGGATGATCTATCGCGGCAATCGCATTGTGAACTGGTGCCCTAATGACCAGACCGTGCTCTCCGATCTCGAAGTCCTGCGCGAGCCGCAAAAAGGCAAGCTTTACTATCTTCGCTATCCGTTCAAGAACGGCAAAGGCACGATCACCGTGGCCACGACGCGGCCTGAGACGATGTTGGGCGACACAGCCGTGGCGGTGAATCCCAAAGACGAAAGATATCGCGAAATGATCGGGCAGACACTGATCCTGCCAATCATCAATCGCGAGGTTCCGATAGTGGCCGATGATTTTGTTGAGTCGGAGTTCGGCACCGGCGCTGTCAAAGTAACACCGGCGCACGATCCGAATGACTATGACATGGGTCTGCGTCATAACCTGGAGCAGATCGCGGTAATCGATCAATTCGCCCGCATGACTGAAGCCGCCGGCGTTGATTTCGCTGGTCTTGATCGTTACAAAGCGCGCGATTTGGTAGTGGAAAAGTTTGAAGAGCTGGGCTTACTCGAAAAGGTCGTCGATTACGAGTTTGCGATTTCCAAGTGCGAGCGCTGCAAAACGGTGATCGAGCCTCTGACCTCTACACAGTGGTTTTGCCGCATGGATAAGTTGCGCGACGCCGCCCTGGCAAAGTTGCGCGAGGAAGGAAAGCCGCGTTTTGTGCCGCAGGTTCCCTACGAGAAAGTCTATTCTGACTGGCTCGAAAATCTGCGCGACTGGACGATCTCGCGCCAGCTTTGGTGGGGCCATCAGATTCCGGCCTGGTATACAAGCGATGGTCAGATCGTCGTCGCGCGTTCGTTTGAGGAGGCGAAGCAAAAGGCCGGCACTGAAGAGTTGACGCAGGACCAGGACGTGCTCGACACCTGGTTCTCTTCGGCGTTGTGGCCTTTCTCGACATTGGGCTGGCCCGATGAGACCGTGGACCTCGAGACTTTTTATCCAACTTCGGTGCTGGTGACGGCGCGCGACATAATTTTTCTCTGGGTCTCGCGCATGATGATGACTGGTCTGAAGTTTATGCGCCGGGAACCGTTCGCCGATGTTTATGTCACGGGCACAGTCCTCGACAAGCATGGCCAGCGCATGTCGAAGACAAAAGGCAACGGCATCGATCCGCTGGAAGTCTTTGAAAAATACGGTGTGGACGCCACGCGTTTGACGCTGGCTTCGGTCGGTTCGACCGACACGCGATGGAGCGAGCGCCAGGTTGAGTCTTATCGAAACTTTGCCAACAAGATCTGGAACGCGGCCCGGTTCTGTCTCATGAATTCTGACGGCGTTGAGTCATTGGCCGATCCGTTCAGCGGCGAACTGCCGCTGCATGATCGCTGGATACTCTCGCGCTTGAATAAAACTGCGCGGGAAGTAAATACGCAGCTTGAGCAATATGATTTTCACGGCTTGGTCCAAACTCTCTACCATTTTTTCTGGGACGACTTCTGCGATTGGTACATCGAGCTTTCAAAGGCGACCGTAACCGCGGAAACTGAGTCGCCGCAAAGAAGCATGGCGCGGGCCCGCTTGATCTCTGTGCTGGAGCAATCGCTGCGCCTGCTACATCCATTCATGCCTTATCTGACCGAGGAACTATGGCAGAAGTTGCCGGTCGAACACGCGCGGCTCTTGCATCCTGCTTATGCGGGCGCCGAGCCGACGATCATGCTGGCTGCTTTTCCGCAAGGTAATGAAACCCTGGTGGACGAGTCCGCAGAAGCGGAGATGCAGTCCGTCATCGATTTGGTTTCGCGCGTGCGGAATATTAGATCGGAAATGAATATTAAGCCGGGGGAGCGTATTCAATTGATGATCGCCGCGAACCCTGGCCTGCAGACTGTATTTGCAGCCAGCGCCGATCAAATTTCGCGATTGACGCGCGCGTCGAACGTTTCGATCGACGGCAATGCCGAAATGCCCAAAGCCTCCGCGCGAGCTGTGCTCTCCGGCGGAGCCGAAGTTGCGATTCCGCTTGAGGGTCTGATCGATTTTGCCCAGGAGCGCGAAAGACTGTTGAAGGAAAAAGAGAAGCTACAAAAGGAAGGTGCAAAGCTCGATGCGCAGCTGGGCAACCAGGACTTTGTTGAACGCGCTCCGGCTGAGAAAGTGGACGAGTTGCGGGCGCGGCTCGCAGACATCGCGCAGCGAACGGTAGCTTTGGACCAGATGTTGGAGGCGCTCTCGTGAATCAAAGGATTAATGAGCGCGCCTTGCGCGCTGTGCGGACAAGATGTCCGCGCTCCGGGCGCGCTCCATGGAGGAGCTCTTGTGAATTGGCTTGACGAAGGTGCGCTCTACTCGAGCATAGGACTCTTTCTGCGGGAAGATCTCGGTCGTGGCGATATCACCACGCAGAGTGTTCTGCCGCGGAATGCGCGGGCGCGGGGCCGTTTTGTCGCCGGCGAAACAATGATAGTCGCCGGATTGGAAGCCGCTGAAGAAGTCTTTGTCACGCTGGATCCACAACAGCAGCTCGAAGCGTTTGCTTCTGATGGCGAAGAGGTCGAAGCCGGCAAAGTAATCGCGCGCACGAGCGGTTTTGCCGACGTCTTGCTCGCGGGCGAGCGAGTGGCGCTCAACCTCCTGCAACACCTGTCGGGCGTGGCCACCATCACCCGCCAGTTTGTCCGCGCAGTTGAAGGCACTGAAGCGAAGATCGCGGATACCCGGAAAACTATGCCGGGTTTGCGGATGCTTGAGAAGTACGCGGTCCTGCTTGGCGGCGGCACAAATCATCGCTACGGTTTGGACGACGGCCTTTGCATCAAGTCGAACCACGCAGGTATTGCCGGCAGTTTGGGGGCCGCGGTAAAGAGTGCGCGCGAAGCAATCGGTCACGTTCATGTGATCTCGGCTGAGGTCGCCAACCAGGCTGAAGCGACGGAAGCGATCGCGTCGGGCGCGAATGTTCTGGTGGTGGACGGTCTGGGGCCCGCCGAGCTGGCAGACCTGGTCGGGCATGTGAGAAAGCTTTCGGCACAAGTCACGGTTGAAGTTTCGGGTCTCATCACACTCGAGAATGTTCGTGCTTACGCTGATGCCGGACCGAATCTAATCCGCGTCGATGCTTTGACCCAGTCGGTTAAAGCCATGGCGATTGGATTTCAGATTCAGCCGGGGTAAATTAGTCCGGGGAACGAACTGGCGCCCGTGGCGTGGAAGTCTAAAGCATTGAGTTCTGTGCGGTGCTTTTTCCCCCGAATCAGGGAGGAGGTTGTTGATGCGGAATCATTCTATCCGAAAGTTAGTGATGGCGGTCCTCGCGCTCGTCTTGATCGTGGGGTTCTTGCTGGTCGATTCGAGCGCGCAAAGGCGGCGGCGCCGCAGGCGTACTTCGTCTGCTCCGCGCATCGAGAATCCGGCGATCTATCAACCTTCGCCTACGGACAACACCGCGGGCGACACCAGTAACAACGGCGACATAAATGCGAACGACAACCGGCGTCCGTTCGGCGAGCAGGATCCGGACGCGATGAGGAAGACGATTCGCGGTCTTTCCACGCAGGTGGACAAGCTAAACGACAAGCTCACCCAGATGGAGGAGTCCCAGCGCTCGCTGGTCGATTTGGAACGCCTGTCGCGCGCCGAGTCGCGTTCCGCGGCGCTGCGCGCCGAGCTGCGTGACGTGCAAGCCAAGGAAGCCGACATGGAGGCGAAGGTGGAACAGATCGATTATGATCTGAAACCCGAAAACATCGAACGCGCGACCGCCGGCTATGGAACAACTCATCCCGAGGAGGCGCGGGAGCAACGCCGGCGGCAGCTCGAAAGTGAAAAGCAGCGTCTGAGGAAACAGTTAGACCAACTGGCTATCAGCCATACCCGTCTGGACGAAGCGATTGCCACTTCGGATGCGGAGATTGATCGCTTGCACAAGAAATTAGACGCCGCCGAGCAGGCCGATATTCAGAACGCCAAAACAAAAGCGCAGTCGGAAGGCGCAACTCCGAAAGCTACGCCGACGCCGAGTCCTTATCCACCGCGGTAGTGTGGCACAGACTTTAAAGTCTTGTGTTATGACGCGCAAAATCACAGACTGAAGTCTGTGCCACTGATCATGGGAACGATTGCTCAAAATGATCTCTATCGATTGATTGGTGAAGCGAACGCGCGCGGCGAACGCGTCGTGGTTGCCACGGTCGCACACACCCGCGGCTCGACACCGCAACGGCGCGGCGCCAAGATGCTTTTCTTTGCCAATGGAGAGACGGCCGGCACGGTTGGCGGCGGTTGCGTGGAAGCCGAAGTCTGGGCCGAAGCACGCGAGGCCCTCCGCAAGGGCGAACCCGGTCTGCATCATTTCGCGCTCACGGCTGATGAAGCCAGCGAAGAAGGCATGGTGTGCGGCGGGACGATGGATATCTTCATCGATGTTTGGGGAGACTCTTGATCATGTCTGACTCTCTTGTCGACAACTACAAATCCACGCATCGTCATCCGATCAATAAACTCTGCCATACGATCGCGATCCCCATGATTACGATCTCGTGGCCGTTGTTCTTCTTTAGATGGCGATGGGCGTTGGCGCTGTTCATAACGGGCTGGGCACTTCAGTTCGTCGGACACGCCATCGAGGGAAATCGGCCGGCCTTTTTCCGCAATCCTATTTATCTACTCGTCGGCCCATGGTGGTTGGTGCGGCGCGCCGCGGCGGCC
>DATNNY010000587.1:0-18138 GCA_035601635.1 Pyrinomonadaceae bacterium | reverse complement strand
CCCGATGGAACGAAATCTCAATCCATTGAATGTCGGCGTCGACATCGGATCGCGCGGCCGATTTTCGTCTTCAGCGGCGGGCTGCTCAGGCCTTCTCGATGGCTCGGGCTTGGCCGGCTCTGGTGAAGGCTGCTGCCTGGCCGGGTCCGGCTGCGCCGTGACAGAAAGCGGCAGCACTACCATCATCAGGGCCAGTAGGACCAAACGCGTAAAGGGGGTCATCGAACGGACAGATGGGAACATCAGAAGTAATCTCCTTTTAGTTTGCTCAAAATCCGCGCTCCACACCGGTGAGAATCTCTGATTAAGCTTAAGGCCGCGAGCCAGGCAGGAAGTCGGTCGCGCCATAGCAGTTAGAAGCAAGTTTAACTCTTGGATCGCTAAGTCTCGTCATCAACCTTTAGGAGGCTGGCTGGTCGCTGCACATTCTCGTTCCGAAAGTAATCTATGAACTGCCTCGATGAGTGCGTCCACATCGGGCTTGGGGACATATGCGTCGGCACCTGCCGCAATGGCTTCGAGGCGGTGCACCTCATACGCGTCGCCTGTATAGAAGATGCAAGGCACGCCGGGCGCGAGGGCATTCAACTTTACGCATAGTTCCATTCCGGTGCCGTCCGGGAGGCGCTTGTCCAGCACATACAGATCGAATTCGTGTTTTCGTGCGAGTTCCAACGCCTCTTCCATGCTGTGCGCGGGATGAACCTCATAGTCCGACTGTGAGAGCAATAGCTTGAGCATTTCAGGTGTGTCTTCATGGTCGTCCACACACAGGATTCGACACCTAACTTCTGACATACCAACCTCCGGATCGGGAAATCTCTCAACTCAATTTGTGCGAATGAAACCGAACGAATCAAAGGAGAGCGGATTATAGTCTAAGCCCGGTCTTCGGCGCCAGACCGCTGCGACGGCAATCCTTGGAATTGGGTATTCGACTGGCCACCGATTTTTCGATGTGCTGGGGAGAGGCTTGAAGCATGAATGCGGAAGAGAGGCCAGGACTCAAATTGCCAGCCAGGAGTAAAAGTGTGTTGCTAGTCTCCTGGGCGTTAGCCCGACCGTTAGGGAGGGCTCTGAAGTCCATTAATAGAGCGCTCCCTAACGGTCGGGCTAGTGCCCCGCATCACGGAAGTTAATTGACCAAATGAAACGCCACCTTCGCGTCCTCAGGATCGAGGATCGGATGATAAGTTTTGCCGTAGTTCGCAACGATCTTATTTACGTAGCTCTGAGTCTCGGGATAAGGGGGCACGCCCTGATATTTAGCGACCGATCCTTCACCAGCGTTGTATCCCGCGAGGGCAAGCTTAACATCGCCGTCGAATCTCTTTAACAGCCACGCTAAGTATTTCGTGCCGGCCTCAACGTTACAAGCCTCATCTTTGAGATCCTTGCAAGCGAATCTTTTCGCCGTCGCGGGCATCAGTTGCATCAGGCCGCGCGCGCCTACGGAAGAGGTCGCGTCGGATTTGTATTTCGATTCCTGCTTAATGACCGCGTGAATAAATCGCGGGTCTACGCCCTCGCGCTCGCCGGCGCGAAAAATGATCCAATCCAGGTCGCAGTCCCCGGAAACCGGGATATCAGCGGGTATCGTCTCAACTTCTTCCACTGAACTGGCGGCCACGTCGGGCGCAAATACGGGACTGAAAAAGAGTCCGGTAAAGTTTGTCAAAAAGAAAAGAGAAAGGATGGCAACGGGCGCGAATTTGGCAGAGCGCAAGTGGAGGATACGGGGAAACTTCATCAGTGGTTCTCCATGTGAGCGATGGCCGGACGGGCCATCAATTAAAAATTCTAACTTCAGCTACGCATGGTCGCACTGACTTACAAAGAACGTATTGAACTTGCAATCGAGGACCGTGACTAAGATGGAGATTTGATTGTGATCGTTGCTATTTCTGTGTCATTTGCGAGGGTCAATGTGACGTACGAAAGTGAGGCAAATGTGAGTGTCTAGATGCAAAACGTAAAAGGAATCAATCTGAATGAGTGCTCCTTTCAGCGGGGCCGAATTGTTTGGTCTCTAGTGGCCACGCATGTTAAGACTTAGACCTGTTTACGTCCCGTACAGGGTTCATCTTCGCGTTATCGCTTTTACCCCCGTATCATCCATCCATGCAGAACAAAGAGATCAGACTCGCGGGCCTTCCGGCCGGCATGCCCACCCTCGAAAATTTCAATACCGTCGACGCGGAAGCACCAAAACCAGAGGACGGCGAAGTCCTGGTCCGCACACTCTACATCTCTGTCGATCCATACTTGCGGGGCCGCATGCGGGAAGGCCGCTCCTATGTCGCGCCGTTTGAAGTTGGACAAGTAATTGAGAGCGGCGTGGTGGGCAAAGTCGTCGAATCACGTTCTCCTGACTTTCAACCTGGCGATATCGTCACGGGCATGCTTGGTTGGCGGCTCTACAACACCGCAAATGCGGGCAGTTTGCGGAAGGTTCCGGCTGGTGCTCCGATTAGCACTGCGCTGGGAGTTCTGGGCATCCCCGGGCTCACTGCTTACTTTGGGCTGCTCGACATTGGCGAGCCGAAAGAAGGCGAGACAGTGGCAGTCTCAGGGGCTGCCGGAGCCGTTGGCATGACCGTCTGCCAGATTGCCAGGATCAAAGGCTGCCGCGTAGTCGGCATCGCGGGCAGCGATGAAAAGAATCGCTATCTGAAAGAGGAGTTGGAGGTCGATGCGGCGATCAATTACAAGCAGGGCGATATCCGGCCAGCGCTGAAAGAAGCTTGCCCAAACGGCGTCGATGTCTATTTGGATAACGTGGGTGGCACAGTTTCGGATGCGATCTTGCCGCTGCTTAATCACGGCGCGCGCATGATAATTTGCGGACAAATCTCAATGTACAATCTCGACCAACCGGACATCGGCTTGCGGCCGCAGACATATCTGGTGGTCAAGAGCGCGCTGATGAAAGGATTCATCATCACCGATTACGCTTCGCGGTTCTCTGAGGGTGTTAAGCAGATGGCGCAGTGGCTTTCCGAAGGAAAGCTGAAATACTGCGAGAGCATTGTGGAAGGATTCGAGAATACGCCGCGCGCATTCATTGGTTTATTTCACGGCGAGAATCTGGGAAAACAGATCGTCAAAATAGCGGATGCGGACTGAGAGGTGGTCGCGAAACGCATTCTGAGTCGGGATTGAACGGCTGGAGACCCGGTGCAACCAGCAATCAGATCGTAAGGTCAAGCTTGAACGATCGCAGGGTCATCATCTTTGGCCTTCGGCTTTGACAATCCACCCACCGCCGACAACTTCATCTCCGCGATAAAAGACCGTTGCTTGTCCCGGCGTGATCGCGCGTTGCGGTTCGTCAAACTTCACCCGCGCGCGAGCTGCGGGCAAAGGAGTAATGGTTGCCGGCTCGGCCATGTGACGATAACGGACGCGTACTTCGGCGCGGACAGGTTCGGCTGGACCAGCGAAAGCGATCCAGTTGACACCAGCAGCGATAAATTCGTCGCGTGACAATTCGTCCTGGCCACCTACGGCGATTCGGTTGTTGGCTGGATCGATACCCGTGACATACAAAGGCTGCGCGCTGGAAATACCAATGCCGCGCCGCTGGCCGATCGTGTAATGATGTATGCCGGCATGTTCGCCGACGACTTTGCCACTCGTGCTCACAATTTCACCCGCGCCCGGCAAGCGCTCCGCTTGATCGCCCGCGGCAAGATAGCGATCGATGAATCCCGCGTAGTCGCCATCGGGAACAAAACAGATTTCCTGTGACTCAGACTTGTCAGCCACGGCGAGTTCGTTGCGCCGCGCGGCGTCTCGTGCATCGGGCTTGGACATCTCACCCAGCGGAAACATCGAACGCGAAAGCTGATCCTGCGTCAGTTCCCAAAGAAAGTAGGACTGATCTTTTTGCGGATCGCGTCCGCGTAACAGCCGGTAACGGTTCGTTTCCGGATCGAATTCAACCCGCGCATAGTGGCCGGTCGCAACCTTCTCGCAACCGAGACTAAGAGCCAGACGGTCCAGCGATGCGAACTTCAGACGGCTGTTGCAGGCCACGCAGGGGATTGGCGTCTCACCGTTCAGATAACTGGTGACGAATGGCTGAACTACGTCACGCTCGAACTCGCGCTCGAGATTGAGAACATAGAAGGGAAAGCCGAGTTCCTCCGCGACGCGCCGTGCATCGTAAACGTCGTCGACCGAGCAACACCGAGAAGGCAGCGACTCGCCATTTTCGTCCACGCTGATGCCGCGGTTCTGATTCCACAACTGCATCGTAAAGCCGACCAGTTCGTGGCCCTCCTCTTTCAGAATCGCGGCCGCTGCTGATGAGTCGACACCGCCAGACATTGCTACCGCTATCTTCATTCTTCCTCTTCGTTTCGACTTATCTCTGCGATGCTCTAGAATACTCTAACGAGAACGTGAAACGGAATCGAGCAGAACTTTTTGTGCTGAGGCGGTCAACGTATTGCTGGGAGCGCGGACGTCCCGTCTGCCCAGTACGGCACGCGCTCAACATCTTTGGTTCGAGTTATATTGGCTCTTCGCGCTCAGTGCGGACGAGCCGTCCGCGCTCCCAGAGAAACAAAACTCTAAACTGATTATCATGCCTGAACGGGCCATCGAAGAATACCGCATTGCCGACGAGCCGTATTACCTGCCCGTCGATCACGAGGTCGATCTGTTTGCCGCGGCGCACGCCGCACACCTGCCCGTAATCCTAAAAGGACCGACCGGTTGCGGCAAAACGCGTTTTGTCGAGCACATGGCGTGGCGACTGGAACGGCCGCTGATCACTGTCGCTTGTCATGAAGATCTCTCAGCTACCGATCTGGTCGGACGATTTCTGATTGAAGGCGAAGAGACAGTCTGGCACGACGGGCCGCTGACTTTGGCCGTGCGTCACGGAGCCATTTGCTATCTCGACGAAATCGTCGAAGCGCGCAAAGACACTGTCGTGATCATTCACCCGCTTACCGATCATCGGCGCCGGCTGCCGATTGAAAAGCGCGGAACGATTCTGGACGCGCCGGCGGATTTTATGCTGGTGGTTTCCTACAACCCCGGATATCAATCGATCCTGAAAGACTTGAAGCAATCAACCCGGCAGCGTTTCGTCGCCATCGACTTTGATTATCCACCGCCCGACACCGAAGCGGTGATCGTCGCGCGCGAAGGCGGCATCGACGAAGGCACTGCGCGCGATCTGGTTTTGATCGGACAGAAGGTGCGCAACCTGCGCGGTCATGGATTGGAAGAAGGGGTTTCGACGCGCCTGTTGATTTATGCCGCCCAACTGATCGCCCTCGGCATTCCACCGACCCGAGCTGCCGAAGTGGCGATGTGCTCGCCCATCACCGACGATCGCGATTTGCAGAGAAGTATTCGTGAGATCGTGACGACAGTGATCTAGAATCTTCCGCCCTGATGAGTAAGTACGATAGACTCCTCTTTCAGATATAACGGCACGTCGGATGCTAGTAAAGATTTCATACTTATCGCATCAGTAATTGAGTTAGTTTGATCTTGACTCTAAATAGAACTAGCAGGAAAATATCCGCATGGACTTACAGACTTGTCTGAGCATACTCGGCGCGGTTGGCACGGTTGCTTCATTGACCCAAATGACGTGCCGGTATGGGGCAGGTGTGATTAGGGCTTTTCAAAAAAATTAGCACTCGGCGCGTATATTACGTTATTAGTGTCGAGAGGTTTATGCGACCTTGGAGTGAGAATCTTTTCTCTGCCTCAGCCACCCTTCTGACTCATCCAAAAAGGCCAAAGTCCATCAGCATGTTCAAGCCAGATGGCAATTGAATCGGCTAGTGCGAATTGGATTGAGTGGCCATAAGTCCTATACTTGTTAGGCAGAGGTAAAGATCAATGAAAGTAAAAGTAACTGAGAAGGGTGCGCTCATTCCCCGCAAGCTTCTTAAAGGCATTAAAGAAGTCGAAGTTCATCGACAAAATGGCTTTATCATTGTCATGCCGGTAGGCGCTAAAGATCCCATCTTCAATATTGGCAAGAATCCAGTGAAGCTTGGCATCAAGGACGCTTCAGTCAACCATGACAAGTATATCTATGGCTAATGACTCCACTGTTTCTTGATACGAGCTACCTCATCGCTGTCGAGAGTACCGACGACCAGTACCACAAAGCCGCATCCGCGCACTGGCGTAGTCTATTGAAATCACCACGCCGCCTGGTAACCAGCTCATACGTACTAGTTGAAGTTGTAACCCTCTTGAATAATCGCCGCAGTCATTCTAAAGCAGTCGAGTTGGGAAACAACTTGCTGAGTTCTCGATTATTCAGTGTCGTACATGTGAGCGAAGAATTGTTCTATGAAGCCTGGCGCTATTTCCAGAAATACAAAGACAAGAGGTATTCCCTCACCGACTGCGTGTCATTTGTGCTGATGAACAAACTTGGGATTGAGGAGGCGCTCACATTCGACAAGCACTTTGCCCAAGCTGGTCTTCGAAAACTTCCTTGACCATGAATCCCGATCAAAACAATCTGAGTGATGCTTCGAATTCTGAAGACACCGAACGCCCTTTCGAAGATGAGATCGACGAGCGGCTGCGCTCCGTAAAGAGTCCCACTGAGCGGCGCACTATCGCCGGTCTGCTGCGCGAAGTAAGTCATCTGCCGCTCGAACACACGCGGGCCATACTGGAAACGAGCGCCGCCATAGCCGGAGTATCTTTGCGCGCCAGCATCGAATTCCTGCGGGCCGCATCTGGAGTCGCGCAGGTGCTCGAGCCAACGGAACTCCGTGCCTGGGGCGAAATCGGCCGGCGTCTCACCATGGGCGACGTTGAGAGCGGCGTCAGCTTTTTTACTAACGGTCTCGGTGATTTCATCAATCTGCCAACGGGCGCGCGTCCCTTTGTCTTTCAGGTCTGTGCCCGGCAAATGATTCTTTCGGCAGCGACGGCGGCAGAAACATTTCGCAACGCGCCCTTGCTCGCTGAGAAGATTAAGGACGCCGAGTTACTTCGATCCGTCTATGAAGTCGCCGCCGAGATTTCGCGGCGATCGGCAAAGCACAGCGCGGATTTTCTCAATGCGGCGGCAGTAGTTATTGACCGTTTGAGAAGAAATGCAGGCCCGTCGTTTAGCGGCGGGCTACCGCCCGCCGAGGCCGCTACGGGGGCGGTCAGTAGCCCGCCTCTAAACGCAGGTGAGTTAACGCGTGCCGCAATTGATCTGGCGTCGGCCTTTGCCGAGCGCGCCGGTGGCATTGGCGCTGATGCCTGGGCTGCGCTACCCAATGCGGTTGATCGGCTTGACGCAGAACCAGCACTGAAACTGATGCGGCGCGCTGTGACGTTCCTGGAACGCGGCGGAGCCGCGGCGCTTCACTTGTTAATTGCCGGTGGCGAAGTCCTCCGCACCCTGCCCGAATGCTTTGACGAATGGATCGATCTGCTTTGGGCCGTGGCGGCGCACGGCAACGCCGGGTTGGTCGCCTTCATTCGGTCCAGCCCTGCTTTTTTCCAGACGCTCGCTACGCAGAAAGATCACCCTCGGGCTGTCACCCTGGCGCACCGGGTGATTATTTTGACGCAGGAGGTGGCCAGGATTGATTCGGAAGCTGCACTTGCCTGTCTGCGTTCCAGCGCGAAAGCTCTGCACACGGTTTCGATTGAACAGTTCGAGAGCTGGGCGCGCGCCGGTTTGATCGCCGGGGACACGCGCGCCCGCCGCAGTTATTACGCACTGGAAACGCGCAGCAGCAACGAAGCACTGAGGGAAGGCGGCGCGGGCGTTTCACTTGAATCGGTGCAGCTCCTGTTAAGACTCTACGTCGAGGGACTCACCGGCCGCACGGTCGAGATTGCTCCGCTGGCCGCGGTGCCGGTTGAGTCACGCATTGGCGACGGTCGCACCATTCACTTGCCTGCGGTAGTCACTGAATTCGGTGATGAAGAACTGGACTTTCGACTCTACAAAGTGCTGGCGGCACACGCCGCCGGACAAATTGAGTTTGAAACCTACGCCCGCGACACTGACGAGCTCCGGGCTGCCTACGAGGCACTGGCTGAGTTCTACAATCCGGCGAATCAGGATGCGCGTGATGCTTTTGCGCTGGGTGGTTACCTAGAAAATACGACCGGCAAGGATGCCGGCGAACCGCAGGCAAGGATGCCTGCGCTCCTCGACTATCGTCACATTCTCAACCTGTTTCCGATTCCACCGCTGGCTCGCAGGATCTTCGGTACGCTCGAGAACGGGCGCATCGATCGGCGTCTGCGCACAACCTATCGCGGTTTGGCGCGCGATCTGGATTTGATCCGCGACCATTTATGCGCTCGCCGTCCACCTATCGTCGATCTGCCGGCGGCGCTGGTGCCGTTTGAACTACTCTTTCAAATTACTTTGCTCGCAGGCGCGCGCGATGACGCTCGACAGTTCTATGGCCAGATAGTTTCCGAACTCGAAACGATAGTGAGCGAGTATTTATCGAATCCGCTGGCTAACGTCGCTGACACTTTGATGGCCACCAGCCGCGTCTACTCGCTGTTCCAATCGATATCGATGGAAGATTCAGAACAGCAAGTCGAAGTGCCCGACGAGTTGGATCAGGAAGACGAGAGCAAGACGGCCGAAGAGATGCTGGCTGACCGCGATGCCAATAGGCAGCCCCAGCGCCGCGATGCGCGCGAGCTCTTCAATGCCTGGAACACCGAAGCGGACGGCGAATTCGACGAGCTCGAGGGCAGCGAAGCGTGGAGCGAAGGCGAGGCACCCGAACAGGATCTGGAGGCCGGAGAAGTTGCTTTTAACTATGATGAGTGGGACCGCGAGCTGACGGATCATCGCGTCGGCTGGTGCCGCGTGATCGAAAAGAAGGTCAAGCGCGGCGAGCGCGCCTTTGTCGACGACACGCGCGAACGATACAAAGGCGTCGTCTCGTCGATCCGACATCAGTTTCAGTTGATGAAGCCAGAAGACCTGGCCCGCGTTACCAACGAAATCGACGGGGACGATTACGATCTGAACGCGGTCGTGGATTACTTCATCGATCGCCGCGCCGACGGACATCAGTCGGATCGCATCTATACCCGGCGACTGCGCCGTCGTCGCGATGTCGCGGTGTCGTTTCTTCTGGATCAGTCTTCATCGACTGCGCGCACGATCGGACGCCATCCGCTGCAACCCTACACCCATCCGGGCCGTCGCATTATTGAGATTGAGAAAGAAGGCCTGGTGTTAATGAGCGAAGCGCTGGAAGCTGTCGGTGATAGCTATTCGATCAACGGCTTCACTTCCGAGGGCCGACGCAACGTAAAGTTTTACGTGCTGAAAGATTTTGGCGAACATTATTCGGACGAAGTGATGCGACGCATCGGTGGGATCACCTATCAGAACAACACTCGCCTGGGCGCCGCGATCCGCCACGCAGCGGCGAAGTTGAGCAAACAGGAAGCACGCACGCGTCTGCTGATCGTCTTGTCCGACGGCCGTCCTTACGATCACGACTACGGCGATGCTCGTTACGCCCGCGAAGACACGCGCGAAGCCCTGCGTCAGGCCAAGACCCTCGGGATCACACCATTCTGCATCACCATCGACCGCGAATCGGAAGCCGAGCTGCGCGACCTCTACGGCGACGTTGGTTACACGATCATCGATGACGTGCTTTCGTTACCGGAACGTCTGCCGGGGATTTATCGAAGGCTGACGACGTAGGATACGATATGCATCCTCACTCTCTTCGCGGTACAATTCTTATCCTGACTGGGAGGTTGTCATGTCTACAGACGGTTCTCGGATTCTGAACGAGGTTCTCGCGCTTCCGGCTCACGAACGGGCCGAACTGGTGGAACGAATTCTCGATAGTCTTGGGGAGGTGCCTGATAAGGAAAGACTGGTGAGGTGGGCGGCTGAGACGGAATCGCGCCTTGATGCAATTGATCGTGGGGAGCTTGAAACTTTACCAGGAGAAGAAGTACTTGCCCGCCTTCGACGAAGGTATTCATGAAGCTCGAGTTCTCGATTGTTGCTGAAAGGGAAATCGAAGCCGCCGCGGATTATTATGAGAATGAAGAGGCTGGACTTGGTTTCCAGTTTGTCGAGGAACTGAACCACGCCATCGCGTTTGTCCTTCAATTCCCGAATGCGTGGTCGCCGCTTTCGAAGCGATCCCGGCGTTGTTCTCTTCGGCGCTTTCCTTACAACATCATCTATTCTGCGCAACAAGACACAGTAACGGTCATAACAGTAGTTCATCAACGTCGTGACCCGACGAAATGGAAAACGCTGCTCAAGGAATCAGAACTCTAGTCCCTGCCGGCTTGCTCCTGGACAGCAACCACTAGAAAAGGAAATGCTTTTTTTTAAACCATCAAATGATGCCACGGATTGTTTCTCTTAAAGCGTCCCAAAAGTCACGAGTTGACTCGCTCTCTCCGTACCACCCGCACCCCTCCACGCCAGTCTTCATTAATATCAAACCGATAAACCTCAATGTCCGGCGCGATGGTTCGGGCCAGGGTCGCAAACGACGGATGGAATCGCAGGGTGGGCGCGACCAGGTAGACCAGCGGCGATTCGTCGCTGATCTCGCGATCGCCAAAGAGACGCGCAGTGCTGATGTGGCCGCGGCGGCGATGCGCTTCGACGCGACGCCAGTAGTCGACTCCCTGAAAGACGTGCTCGCGATCTTCGTTGACCTTTAGTTCAATCACAGCCAGCCGGCCATCGTGACGTAGGGCGAGGAGATCGATGGGCCGCGCGCCGGTCGGCCCGCCGTGTGAAGTGCGAAATTGAGCGTGCAGCGGCGCGACGATCAAACCGGGATCGAGTTTAGAGATGTCGCGGCGCAGGATTGATTCCAGCCAGGCTTCGCCCGCTGCGCGATAAAACCAATGGCTTTTGTCTCGACAATCCCCGTTACGATGGTCTTCCAGATCGCGAAACAACTTCACCCAATCCTGCTCGTGATAGTCGTCGAGCAAACGCCGGCGCGAGCCTTCGATCCCAAACCAGATACGATCGCGATCCATCACGCGGCGCACGCGGGCGAAAGGCAAGCCGTGATAGCGAAGCGTCTGGCCATGACGAGAACTGATGACGTCGATCGCCTGCGGCCGCAACGCGATGAGTTGCTTGACCCGCTCGATCGCCTCGTGTTCGGCAACTGCCGGAAACTGTCTTAGACGCTGGCGCCACAGATTTTTCCTTTCCCAGGGACGTACGGGCTCCAGTTGTTGCCAAGGTTCTTCCGAGATCGAGCCCTCCCTCACCGCCCCACCCCAGCCGGGCTGCCCGGCCGGGGGCCCCGGACTCGGGCTACTGCCCCGTGTCTCTACCTGAGCGGCCTTTCCCTCAGTCGCCGGTGGCCCCTGGCTGGTCGGCGGGCTACTGCCCCGTATTTCGAACAGCTCGATGCGCTGCCGTAGCGACTCGCGCAGCAGCACGTGGCGCTGTCGCGTGGCTTCCAGGATGTTTCGCTCGACAACTAGCAAGAGCTTTTCGACATAAGGTCGCTTTGGTCGCGATTGCAGACGATTAAACCAGAGCAGCGCTGATGAAAACAGCGAATCAACATTCCGCGCGTCACTGTTGGCCACCGTGGCGGTCAAAGCAATCCGTTCGTGCGCCCGGCGCAGAACAATGCGCGCGAATCGTCCCGGCTGATCGCGTCGCATGCCGGGGCTGAGCGCCGCGCTTTCGATCCTGGCATTCAACAGAGTCTCACTGGCAATCTGCGCGAGTCTTAAACATCGGGCCTGGCGCGCCGCGGCGATGCCGGCCACGATCGCGCGCGCAGATGCCCGTGGCACCATCTCAAGCGTACCCTGTTCGGCGCCCATGCGCCGGCTCGCTGCCAGCATCAGCTTTTCGCCGGTCCAGTTCCAGGCCGTGATCCGCCACGATCGGAAACCAGACTCAGTCCAACTGGAAAAGATCAGCCGCCGCTGAGCGATGGAAAAATCGAGCTCAGCGCAGTCTACGGCGAGCGGCGCTCCGCCGTTTTGCGCGAGAAACCATTCACTGTGCATGGCGAGCAGTTCATTGATTGAGCGCTTAGCGTCCTCGACAGCGGTGGAGTCACTTAGTTGTAGAAGCATTTGCGGCAGCCGTCGGGCGTTATGCTAAGATCCATGGCTCCGTAGGAGCCAAATGTCTATAGTTCCGTCGAGTGATTTTGTTTGCGAGCTCCGTAGGAGCGCAACAAAAGAAACGTTCCGCTCCTTTTATTTGCGGAGCGGGCTATTAAGCCAGATCCGGGCTATAGACATTTCGCCTCTACGAGGCGAGAAAGCGGGCATCACACAGTTGACGAAGTGCTCAGGAAACCTTGAAGTTTGTCGGACATTTCGCGCGAGAGCTTAACAGCGAATATGCTTTCCGAAAAGTAAAGATTTTTATCAATGAAATCGGTCTATTTAGCAGGCGCAGTGCGCACTCCAATTGGACGCTTTGGCGGATCGCTGGCAGGTTGGACCGCAGCGGATCTGGGGACGGCGGCTGCGACGGAGAGTTTGCGGCGCGCTCAGATTCAACCCGACCAGGTTGACGATTCAATTTGGGGCTGTGCTCGTCAGGCCGGCGGCGGCCCGAACGTCGCGCGACAAATTACTTTTCGCGCCGGAGTGCCCGATCGCGTGCCGGCGTTTACCGTGAACCAGGCCTGCGGGTCCGGACTCCGCGCGATCATTCTCGCGGCTGAAAAGATCATGCTGGGCCGCGCGAACATTGTCCTGGCTGGCGGAACGGAAAGTATGTCGCGCGTTCCTTACTTTGCCGAGGGCGCGCGCTTTGGCCTCTCTATGGGTCATTCCGAGTTGGTTGACGGCATGTATCGCGATGGCTTTAATGATCCGCTCTCGGGTTTAGTAATGGGCGAGACGGCCGAAGTGCTGGCCCGCCACTACGAGATCTCGCGAGAGGAGCAGGACGAGTATGCGTTACGTTCTCAGCAGCGAGCCGCCGCCGCGGTGGCCGCCGGCCAGTTTGAAGCCGAACGCTTATGCCTGGAACTCAAAGATCGAAAAGGCAACCTCACGATGTTCGCAACCGACGAGCACGTGCGCGCGAAAACATCGATCGAAGATCTGCAAAAGCTGTTTCCCGTATTCGCGAACGATGGCTCTGTGACGGCCGGTAACTCTTCGGGAATCACCGACGGCGCCGCGGCGATCGTGGTTTTAAGCGAGGCAGCGAGACAGGAATCAGATGCTCAGCCGCTCGGGCGGATCGTCGATTACGAGATTGTGGGCGTGCCGCCGGAGATCATGGGTATTGGTCCCGTACCCGCGGTACGCTCGATTCTGAGCAGACAGAATCTGTCCCTCGCTGACATCGATCTAGTCGAGATTAACGAAGCGTTCGCGGCCCAGGTAATTGCCTGCGATCGAGACTTGCAATTTGACGATGAAACATTGAACGTCAATGGCGGAGCGATTGCTTTGGGTCATCCGATCGGCTGTACCGGCGTTCGCATTACCACCACGTTACTCCACGAAATGAACAGGCGCCGATCAAAACGTGGCCTGGCGACGCTATGTATCAGCGGCGGGATGGGCATCGCCATGCTGGTTGAGCGTGTTTAGTTCACCGTTTGGAGTTCCGACTTCAGTCGGCCCTTTTTACGAGAAGACCGACTAAAGTCGAAACTCTGAACATCGGGCGTTCAGCCAACCATGCTGCGTTGCTAACGCATCGGACTTCCGCGCCGTCTTATAGTGGGCGTCTAGGTCAAAGGGAAGAGAAAAAGGGGTTGCATAGTGAATAAGAAGGTTCTGGGATCGTCAATCGCATTAGCTTTCATTGTCTTTACGCTGGGGTTTGGGTTCGGTTCGGGATCGGCGCAGCGTAAGCCCGCGAGCAGTCCCGCACCCTCCGCGGATGTCCTGAGTTATCTGCCGCCTTCGGATGGTATTGCGTTAATCGACGTGCGGCGTTTGATGAACGAGACGATGCCGCGCATCCTGGCTGGAGATCCAGCCAAGCTCGCGCAAGCCAACGCGGAAATCGAAAAGTTCAAAACGCGTACAGGCATTGACCCGCGTTCCTTTGATCGCGTGGTCCTGGGGATGCGCTACACTTACCCAACGCCGAAGGTGACAAAGCTCGAAACTGTGGCGATCGCGCGCGGAACATTCGACGCGAAGGCGCTGTCGGCTGCCGCTCGCATCGCCGCAAACGGAAAGTATCGCGAGGAAAAATACCGGGGTGCGACGATCCTGATCATTACCGTCAAAGATCAGATGAAGCTATTTGGTGTCTGGAACCTGCGAATCAATGAACTCGCGGTATGCGCGGTCGATCCACATTCACTGGCAATTGGGACCGTCGCGAATGTGCGCGCGGCTATCGAAGCGGGGCTGAAAGGTCGGGCCGGCGCCGATCTGGCGGCGCTGGCCACCCGCGATCCGAAAGCGGTAGTTGGCTTTGGCGCAAATGTCCCGAAGGAGTTGATGGCCAATTTGAACGTCGGCAATGATACGATTGCTAAAGACGCAAATGCGATCAGACAAGTTTATGGATCCATCGGATCAACCGAGACCGATGTTTCCGTTATGCTGGTGGCGCGCACTGATTCCGCCGAGTCGGCAAATAATCTGAACGATACGGTCACCGGATTGAAGCAGCTCGGCGGACTTTTCATCGGACAAATGGCGCCCGCGCGAAAAGCTCTGGCGCAAAGCGCTCTCGACAACCTGAAAATCACTACGCGAGGCACTGAAGTCGAAATTCGAACGCAGGTCGCGGCCGCAAATCTCGCCTCGGTCATAAAATAACTTTGGCAAACCCCAGCCAGCCACGAGAAGGAAAAACAGCCCCGGACTTTGTTCTGCAAGACAGCGGAGGCGCCCAGTGGCGTCTGTCCGATCAACGGGGTAAGGTCGTGGTGCTGCTATTTTATCCCGGCGACGAAACGCCTATTTGCACGCGACAGATGTGTTCGGTGCGCGACCGTTGGGAAGACTATGCTGCGACGGGAGCTGAAGTCGTTGGTATCTCAACCAATACAGTCGACTCGCACAAGAGTTTTGCCGAGCATCACGATCTGCCGCTGCGTCTGCTCGCTGACGTTGATCGAAAGGTTGCGGATCTTTATGGGGCGCAATCTCTGATTCCTGGCAAAGTTGCGCGTTCGGTTTTTGTCATCGACGCAAGCGGAATCGTTCGCCACCGCGATGTCAGGCCACTCGGACTGTTTCGGCCTAAAGACAACGATGTCATTGCGGCAATTCGCAAAGCGCAGGACTAATTTGGAGTGCGCCGGCAGAGCGAACCGGGGTCTCCGTCGCGGCAGCCGCGCTGGGTTGGTGGCGGCGACGGCGCTTTGGTTACCCTCTCAGCCGACAACTCCAGAACAATCCAAAGCGATGTCGCGCTACGCTTGCCACCGCACTTCAAATTTTGTCTAATCCTCGCGAGGTGAATGTATGTCTGATGTAATCAAGTGCGCCCGCTGCGGACAGAAGCGCCCGCCCCTCGGCTTCTCGCCGCTGCCTACCGAACTCGGCCAGAAAATCGCCACCGAAGTTTGTCAGCCGTGCTGGGCTGAATGGTTGCAAGCCCAGACCCGCATCATCAATCACTATGGTCTCGATTTGATGAACCCCGACGCTCAGGGCTTTTTAATGGACAACATGAAGGGCTTTTTCTACGGTGAGACGGAACTGGCACAGATCGATACGACCAAAGAAGGCTCGATCAAATGGTGAAGCCGGTACAGAACCGGCAGCGGTAGCGACTGTCTCCCGCGCCGGAGTGGTCGTGTCAGAAGCTCGACCGTGCGGGGAGGGCCTCTATCGCAAGGGAATTGAGGGGCATTCACCCGAGACACAAAGCGTTGACTTGAATGTACGTAGCCCTCGCTTGCGCGCCGGCTTCTGACATCACTGAAATTCTGAAACCAACCAACCTAATTAAGCGTAAGAACATTTCGGCATTTTCGGCGTCGGACATTGGTTCAATTCCAATTTAGTAAATCAGAATCTAATTTTTTGGATTCTCAGAGGAGGATTCGCTTTGATTCAGAAAAATCTCTTTGCTCGTATGTTTGCCACAGCGACTGCGGTCGCTTTTTTATTGCTCGCCTTCGGTGCGGCCTTTGGCCAAACTAAATTGCTGCGCTTTCCCGACATTCATGGTGATCGGGTAGCCTTCACTTACGGCGGAGACATTTGGACCGCGCCTACTACCGGCGGCTCCGCGATTCGGCTGACGGCGCATCCAGGGGTTGAAGTCTTTGCCAGGTTTTCTCCGGACGGCCAATGGATCGCGTTCACTGGTCAATACGACGGGGACGAGCAGGTATACGTCATTCCTTCTTCGGGCGGTGTGCCGCGCCAACTGACTTTCTACCCGGCGAAAGGCCCTTTGACGCCGCGCTGGGGTTGGGACAATCAGGTTTACGGTTGGAGCAAAGACGGCAAGCGAATATTTTTCCGCTCGCTGCGTGATTCATGGACGTTGCCAATCGCGCGGCTTTACAGCGTCTCGGTTGACGGCGGTCCAGCGGAAGCTTTGCCCATGCCTGAAGCCGGCTCCGGCGACTATTCGCCCGATGGCGCGCGCATGGTCTACTCGCCGCAGTCACGCGACTTCAGATCCGAAAAGAGGTATGGCGGTGGCGAAGCTAACGTCCTCTACACCTTCGATCTGAAAACGAACGAAACCAAACGGATTACCGAAGGACCGCGGGCGACGCGCGATCCGATCTGGATCGGCGACACGATCTACTTCAATTCCGATCGCGACGGTCACTTCAATCTCTACAGCTACGGTGTTTCCTCCGGCAAGACCGCGCAGGTCACACGCAGCAAACAATGGGACGTGCGCTGGCCGAGTTCCGATCACGAAGGCCGCATCGTCTATGAAATGAGTGGCGAGCTACAGATTCTCGACATAAAGAGCGGCAAGACGGCCCCCATTTCCATTACTGTGCCTGACGATGGTCTCGCGCGACGGCCCAGCCGCGTCTCGGCCGCGAATAACATCGAGTCATATGAGCTGAGTCCCAAAGGCGAGCGCGCTCTGTTCTCCGCTCGTGGCGATATTTTCACCGCGCCGATCGAGAAGGGACCGACGCGCAACCTGACTCATTCATCGGGCGCGCACGACAAATGGCCGTCATGGTCGCCTGACGGTTCGCAGATCGCGTTCATCTCTGACCTGAGCGGCGAAGAAGAACTTTATCTGGCGCCGCAGGATGGTTCGAAACCGGCGCAACAGATCACCCGCGGCGGCAGTGCGATGCGCTACCAGCCTGACTGGTCAGCCGACGGAAAGCGAATTGCTTTCGGCGACAAGGACGGCAAGATCTGGGTGGTAACGCTCGCGGATCGGAAGCTGACAGAGATCGTCGACTCATCCCGCGGACAGATTCGCGATTACGCGTGGTCGCCGCGCGGCAACTACCTCGCTTTCAGCATGCCCGTAACTCCGAATGGAAATACAGCGGTTTACGTTTGGAGTGCTGCCGACAACAAAGTGCATCGGGTGACCGACGCCGATTTCAATTCTTTCAATCCCGTCTGGGATCCGCAGGGCAGTTATCTCTATTACATCAGCAATCGCGAGTTCGCCCCCCAGATCTCGAATGTCGAATTCAACTATGCGACAAACCGCGACGCATATATCTATGCGATGGCCCTGCGCAAAGACGTCAAGCATCCCTTCCCGCCTGAAAGTGATGAAGTCAGTGTCGCCAGACAAGCCTCGGCCGAACCCACGCCCGCGGAACAACCCAAGCCGGCTGAGCCGAAGCCGGAAAGTACGCCTAAGCCGCCCGCCGATCTCGTGGTTGATTTTGACGGTATCAACACCAGAGTCGCGCGCGTGCCAGTCGGTGCAGATAATTATGGCGGGCTCGCTGCCAGGGCCGGTCATCTGCTCTACATTGTCGGGCCTGCTTTCTACTACGGCCGCCAGGGCGATCGCCCGGCGCAGTTAAAGATCTTCGCCTTTAAGGAACGCAAAGAGACGGTCATCGCCGACGACATTTTCGGTTATACGATGTCGCGCGATGGGTCGAAAGTTCTGGTGCGGCAGGGACCAGGATTTAGTCTCTACGACGCAACTCCGTTGGGTGACAAGACCCGCAAGCCGGTAGCAACGACCGGTTTGGTTGTGGATCGTGTTCCGGCCGAAGAGTGGAACCAGATCTTCAACGAAGTCTG
>DATNNY010000586.1:0-8426 GCA_035601635.1 Pyrinomonadaceae bacterium | reverse complement strand
GCTTCGATTCGGCGAACCGTAGCCGCATCGTGCTCTTTAATGATGCGCGGCCAGTCATTCTCGATCTTTGTCAGTTCAGCCTCGATCGCCGCCTTGTCGGGCGTCGGCTCAGGCGTGGCCATGCTGACGGTGTTGGTATTTGTGTTCTGCGGACTGGCGCAGCCGAATTGAAAAAACGCCGGAAGCGCTATTGCCAAAGTGACGACAGCCGCCGAGAGATATTTCTTCATTACCCCTTTACTCCTTAACCGCTGATTTGAGTTAGGAAATCACAATCGTTCTATGCCAAATTGCTTCGCGAGTCAATGGCGGGTCAGTCATCATGTCCGCTTGAATTCACTCGTTCAAACTATTGACTTGTGATTCCGGCTTAGCATATTGTTTCATCCTCATCGGGTCAGCAGTTCGTCCGCACCATAGTGGATCAGTCAGCCCCGGGCCTTTGGCCGCGCAATCCTGACGTGGCAATGATCGAAGGAGGACAAAATGTCTTGCGTTTCCCTCAGACTCTTTCAAGGTCGAACCAGCACTCTAACGCTGCTTCTCGTCGCTACGCTTGCCTTCATTTCACTCGCGGCGGATGATTCGCGCGCGCAGAGAAGAACATCCCCTGACGAGCCTGATAATCAGCCCGCGTTTAGTGAATTCAAAGGTGTGCGTATCGGGATGACTGCCGATGCAACGCGTAAGAAGCTGGGAAGTCCGCGCGACAAGAGCGCAGAGCAGGACTTCTATGTTTTCAACGATACCCAGGCCGTTCAGATCTTTTACGACAAAGCCGGCGCGGTGACGGCGATCTCGATTGATTTCATGACCGGCGCGAATGCCATTCCCTCGGCCAGGGAGGTATTGGGCACCGAGGCCGAGACGAAGACGGACGGCTCGGTGTACAAACTGTTGCGCTATCCGAAAGCCGGCTATTGGGTTTCTTACAGTCGCACCGCGGGCAGCTCACCGACAACCACTATCACAATGCAGAAGATCGAACATTGAGGTCTATCGTCTGCCTGATACTGAGTCAGGCGTTTTCGAAAAGCCGGACGAGAAGCGCTGTTCTTGTCCGGCTTTTTTCTCTTTGAGGTGAGTACACCCGTGCCTCGCTTGCGTTACGTTCAGCGCCAGTGTAGAAGTGTTGGTTTCGGATTGAGGAGGAGTTGTTCACAGTTATGCTTCGCGCGGGCATGGTCGGGTTACCTAACGTCGGCAAGACGACGCTTTTCAACGCTGTGACAGCGCAATCATCGGCGCTGATTGCCAATTACGCATTCTCTACCAGCAAGCCAAACGTAGGTGTGGTAGCTGTGCCTGACGAACGTCTAGCGCCCCTCGCCAAACTGGTGAAAACCGAAGTGATCGTTTCCGCCAGTGTCGAGTTTGTCGACATCGCCGGCCTGGTGCGCGGTTCGTCGCAGGGCGAGGGAATGGGCAACCAGTTCCTGCACGCCATTCGCGAAACTGACACGATGATCCACGTCGTGCGCTGTTTCGAGGACGACTCCGTCGTGCACGTAGAAGACTCGATAAACCCACGCCGCGACGTCGAAACGATCCAGATTGAACTGGCGCTCGCTGATCTCTCCACAGTAGAACGCCGGCGCGAGCGCGTGCAGAAAACTGCGAAAAGCGGGGATAAGACCGCGAAGGCTGAACTGGAAGTTTTGGATAAGCTGCAACCCACCCTGGAAGAGTTCAGGGCAGCGCGCAATGTCTCACTCAGCGACGACGAAGTCATCATTGCACACAATTATTTCCTGCTGACCATGAAGCCGACCATCTATGCGGCCAACGTAAACGAAGCCGCCCTTGGTGCGCCCGAGAAAGAGGAACACGTAAAGACCATGCGTGAAATCGCCGCGAGCGAGGAGGCCGAGTGTGTGGTGATTTGTGCTCAACTGGAAGCGGACCTGGTCGATCTTTCGCCTTCAGAGCGCATCGAATATCTCGAGTCACTCGGCGTCAAGAGCAGTGGCGTCGACCAGCTGATCAAGAGCGCGTATCGCGTTTTGGGTTTGATGTCTTTCCTGACTGCCGGTGAAAAGGAAGCGCGCGCCTGGACCATTCCGCAAGGGTCGCGCGCGCAGGATGCTGCCGGAGCGATTCATTCGGACATTGCACGCGGCTTCATCCGCGCCGAGATCGTCGGCTACGATGCGCTGATGCGCGCCGGATCATACGCGTCGGCAAAAGAACAGGGATTAATGAGGTTGGAAGGCAAGGACTACATCATGCAGGAAGGCGATGTGGTGAATTTCAGGTTTAATGTTTGAGGTCGTACCAGATTGATTAGAACGTTCCGACCAGTGCCTCACGGAAGCACTCTCCTCAAAGCTGGTTCTCCGAACCACCTTTTTCACGCAACAGTCTAGCTTCTTCCCGTTTATTCCGCGCCTCAACCAAGTTCTTCAGCTTCTCCATTTGTTTGCGCGACTCGCGCTTCGCACGCAAACCTGCTTCGCACCATAACCTAACGATCCGCCCTAGTCGATCATATTCCTGCTCCGTCATCATTGCTCGTGCCCTCGAGGTTAACTTCCGGGGCATCATCGCGCGACGAAAGTGATCAGGCAAGTATGGTTTCTTGCAACGGGGAATGGGTATTTAGAGCATCCTGCTGAAGATTGGGAGATCAGACTTCTCAGATTGATTTCCACGGTGGGAGATTGCTTGCCACTTCTTGCTTAGTTAGTAAGCCGGTTTACCGCAGCACGGCCCGAATCCCAACGACTATCAAATAAATTATAGCCACCACGATCGCGATCTTAATTAGTGCTATGGCGAGGCCGATGAGCAGGCCCAGGACGCCAAGCGCGACACCGGCCGCTGCCAACACAAGGGGTACGCCCACGGCCAGCACGAACAACGCCAGCAGGATAATTCCCACAATCTTCAAAACATCGGTTGCTTCTTTCATCTCTTCTACCTGATACCTTTCGCGCTCTCGCTTTAATTACGGCCTTTGCGGTGTCCGCGTCAATATACGACAGGTCAGCGCCAATCGTTCCCTAAAACCTCCTTCCGCTGGTATTGAGTCGTACAGACTTCAGTCTGTGGTCTATCTCCGGCGACGAGACTGCTATCACAGACTGAAGTCTGTGCCACTGACCAGCATTAAAAAGGGCCACCGAAATGGCAGCCCTGAAAGCGATCCCGTGGATCATTTCCTGTGAATGCGTCTTAAGGAACAATCTGGATTACGCCAACTCTGTGGCCAGATGGCCTGATGATCGTTCCCTGAGTAACGCCCAGGTCTTCAGTCGTCAGTAACAGGCCAAAATCATCGTACGAAACTTCTGATTTGATTTCGGCTTCATTACGTCCCTTGACGTTAACGATTTGACCGAGCCTGGTGAATTGATTATCAGGCGAGACCGCCCAAAGTATATAGGCCGTACCTTTCGGCGCTTCCTTCAAGTCGTGGAAACGCATTCGGACTTCGGTGGTCTTCCCATTCTTGTGCGGCTCGATGAAAATATTCGCCCGCGCGCCTTCCATTGCTCCGCTGAAATTTATTTTTAGTTTAGTGTCGTCGCCTTTCTTGAAAGTAGCGATGCCCAGCATGGGAACAGTGTAGTCGGACAGAGCCGTGTCGACTACCGCATTCGTTACGGGCGTGACCGGCGCCGCGATCGCGCCGACTGTTTCACCGACTGCATTAGTGAGCGGAATCACTGTCAATCCGCTCGGGACCGCGCTACGAAAATAGACTTGAGTGCTCTCGCCGTACGCCGAGAGATTCGCCTCCGGTGACGCCACCAGCATGAACTTCGTTAAAGGAATCGAAGTCGTAAACATACCTGCGCCGTTTGCGATTTCCACCGGACCCAGCATGGTGACGGCTCCGGTTGGACCGACGGCATAGAGATTGACGGCGGTTGCTTCTGTGGGCAGACCGCTGAGATTTACTTTAATGGTGGTGCCATCGGCCGCGCGCAGAATAGTCGCTTGACCCTTAGCGCCGCTCAGGCCGATTGGATTCAAATTGACGATTGTTTCCTTGCCGACGGGGTATTCAACTATGGTGTATGTGCCATCAGCATTTTGAACTGTTTGGACCTTGGTAACGGTTTGTCCAAAGGCCACGATGGATAGCGAAAACAAGAGAAGTGTTGCTCCCAACACTCCGATCAAACGCTTGCTCATAATTTCTCCCTCCTAAAACCATGGTTTTCTCTTGTCGGGTTCGTGGGGGGTTGTGCTTACTTGATTAGAGGGGAGCAACCAACGTGCCGGTTGTTTATGAAACTAATGTGAGCAATACGGTTTGCTTGCCATCCGCTTGTCTGCAAGCGCGAAGGAAAGTCGTACACCAAGACGTATTGATTAGGTTCGGAAGAAATTCAGTTGCGATTTAGCAACATCGAAGAGTTCCTCGAAATATGTCTGGCGCCTGGCATGTCGATGTTGCGTTCAAGTTTATCTGATGCGTCGCTCATGTGCGGATTCTGAGATCAGTTCGTCCAGGCGCTTAAGTCGCGTCTCTTCTTTCTTGGCACTGACGATCCACCAGTTCATGACCTTGCGGTAAGACGGTGGCTGGGCTTGGAAAAACTTCCACGCCGCTTTGTTTCGTTTGAGTTTTCCCAAATACGGCTCGACCAGTTCAGGGCTTCGTTGTTCGTAGGAGTAGATGCCGGATCGGTTTTCTTTGCGACCTTCATAGGCTCTGATCCCGGCGGGCTGCATGCGATCTTCCTTGAGCAGTCTGTCGACGTTCCGGATATTCACCGCGCTCCAAATGCTGCCGGGCTTGCGCGGAGAGAAACGAATTTTGTAACTCTCTTCATCGATGCTCTTGCGGAGGCCGTCGATCCAGCCAAAGCAGAGCGCTTCGTCAACAGATTCGGGCCAGGTAATGCTCGGTTTGCCCGAGTTCTTTTTGTAGAATCCAACCCAGAGTTCTTTTGACTTAGCGTGATGAGCGGCGAGCCATTTACGGAAGGCGGCTGGGGTTTTGAAGAATTTGGGATTCATTCAGCGAACATAGGAGGTTCGATTTCCATAGAGCGCCAAGCAGCGTAGGCCAGGGCTTCATGTATGTCGGCCTCTTCTAAATAAGGATAAAGTCTCAGAATCTCAGCATGTGAATACCCGGAAGCAATCAATCCAACGATAGTGCCGACAGTGACCCGAGAGCCGCGAATGCATGGCTTGCCGCCCATGACGCTCGGATCAAATGTGATGCGGAGAATCTGTTTCATTGAGCGCTGGTGGCTGCGCGTCTTCGCTCAGTTAGGAGCTAGATGTTTATACCCTAAATAAAGATCCTTTACGAAACGTGCGGGGCGATTCATTCGATCAACTGGAGACTCTCGAAGCTTCGCGCAACAATCCGACGACGGTCTCAATAATTTCCTTGAAGATCGGTGTCTTTAGTTTTCCGACACCGGCAACAATCAAGCTATCGTTTCCCGTAAATAACTTCCCGGGACGTGCGTAGCTCACCAATCTGAGCGAGCCGGAATCAAAACTATTGTCGTTGATTTCAGTGGCGCGCGAGTCGGAATAAGGCTTACTGGTAATTTGGCACAGGATCCAATCACTTCGGCTGGCTCTCGCCAATACTACGGCGGGACGCAGCTTCGTTTGAGTGAGGTCGGAAAACGGAAAAGTAACCAGGACTACTGATCCTGCTGAAGGTGCGACCATGCTTCGTCTTCCTCCGGCCGGTTCCAATCTTCAGCCAGCGCCCGCTCACTTAATAATGCCGTTACCGGAACTGTCGACGCGGGTTCGTCTTCAAGGATCGTCACCAGTGCACGGCGCGATTCGGTAAGGTGCACGTCCTCCAAAAGAAGGACCTTGCCGTCCGGTTCGATTATGGCTTCGACTGTTTGAATCATGAGAGCGATCCTCCTATGTTGGCTGCCTCTAGCTAGCAAGAAGCCGATTCAATCGGTAGCGTCGAGCATAATACATTCCCAGACTACCGATCCACTTTTCAAGTCCGGCTTGATGTACTTCAAACTCGTGGTTGTTTCTTCAAGCACTTCAAGACGCATGAGCAGAGCGGCAGCATGACCTAATCTCATGTTCTGGAGTAAAGCCCCCATAATCAGTTGTACGTCGAATGGATTGATGGGATTGTCCATGAATCATCTTTTTCTGATATTGGATCAAAGAGATGTCGTACTCCTCTCATAGTTGGATGAGCGAAGTCACACAGTATTGCATAGAGAACTCTGGCAGGCTTGTCTTTCTGGCCATTAGCCGTGGCAAGAAATCGATCCAGCGCGTCAATCGCATTCATAATGTTTGAGGGCTCGGGTGTGGGCATTGATAGCAATTCTGATGAAATACTGCTTTCCTTTGCCATCGCACTGCCATAAAGCATCTTAGGGATCAATGTTCGCAGTTTGTCCCACGAATCTGAATCGGCGATTTTTGTGAGCTGTTCATTCACATAGCAAGCCCACGCTGCTGCTTCCATGTGTGATCGAGTCAGCGTAGCCGCTGCCAACATTTCAGACTGCGAAACTTCACGAAGAGCTGCCTGCTCCAACAATTCCATTCTAAGCCGTGAAGAGTGGGACATGTGTCCAACCCAAGCAACAACCAAGTCTGCAGTTATCTCAACAGTGAACTCGCGCTTTTGCTTTTCTGAGTCCTCAGTTGGTTCGCTGCGCAGCCAGGTCTTCGGCTCATCGAACTCAGGCAGATCAAAACCTCTCGTGGCAGTTACAATCTTCCTGATGTAGGAAACAGTTTTTGAACTTTCGGGGAATTGCGATTCTATCTGCTTCAAGAAGTTCTCGCACAGCTCGGTGTGAGAATCATCGATGGACCCGTTAGTATTCATGAAGCTCCACAATCGCCTTCAACACATCAGCCACCTGCGGGAGGATCGCTTCTTCCAGTTGCGGCGCGTAGGCAACAAAGGTATCCATTGCGGCGACGCGGCGGACAGGTGCGTCGAGGTACTCGAACAACTCGTTCGAAATGCGAGCGGCGATTTCGGCGCCGTAACCCCATGACATCGTATCTTCGTGAGCAACCATGACGCGAGTAGTCTTCTTCACTGATTCCGCAATCGCGTTCCAGTCGTAAGGATTCATCGTGCGCAGGTCGATGACCTCGACACTGATGCCCTGCTGTTCAGCCTGCTTAGCAGCCACGAGTGAGCGTTGCACTAGAGCGCCGTAGGTGATGATCGAGATATCGCTGCCTTCGCGCACAGTCTTCGCCTTGCCAAACGGAATCATGAAGTCGTCGCCCGGGTAAGGTGATTTGTTGTAGGCCTGTCGATAGAGATGCTTGTGTTCGAGAAACAAAACCGGATCGTCACACCTGATCGACGTCCGCAGCAGCCCATTCGCATCCAGCGCGTTCGAAGGATAGACGACGCGCAGTCCCGGAATCTGGGTGAAGAGCGACACGCCCGACTGGGAGTGATAAATGGCGCCGCCCTTCAAATAGCCGCCGATCGGAACCCGCATGACCATGGGTGATGAGAATTCATTGCCCGAGCGCCAGCGCAGCACCGCCAGTTCGTTGCGAATCTGGTGATAGGCCGGCCAGATGTAATCAAAGAACTGAATTTCAACCACCGGTTTTAGTCCGCGCGTGGCCATGCCGATGGCCCGGCCGACGATGTTCGCTTCCGCCAGGGGGGAATTGAAGACGCGAGCGCTGCCGAATTCGCGTTGCAGGTTGGCCGTAACTTTGAAAACGCCGCCTTTGCCCTTGACCTGGCCGAGCGACTCTTCGCGCGAGCAATCAGCAATGTCTTCGCCAAAGACGATCACGCGCGGATCGCGTTTCATCTCAGTGTGCAGGCAGCGATTGATCAGATCGACCATCGTGCCGGGGTTGCCGCTCAGCTCGACCTGGTCTTCGGTATCGAACTCTGGCGAAGTTGGATCGACTGAAGGCGAATAGATAAAGTCCAGCACCGTTTCAGGCGCGGGCTGTGGACTGGCCAGCGCAATGTCGGCGGCTTCGTTGATTTCGCGATCGACTTCGTCCTTTAGTTTCTGTAGCTCCTCTTGATCCGCGATTCCTTCCTGGACCAGCAGCGCGCCAAATCTTTTGATCGGATCGTGTTCCGCGTCAGAGACGCGTTCAGCTTCACCGCGGTAGAGCTTTTCGTCGTCGGAAAGCGAATGCGAATAAGGCCGAATCACTTTCGCGTGTACGAAGGAAGGACCGCGGTTCTTGCGGCAATTATCGACCGCGCGCCGCATCGTCGCGAGCGATTCAATCGGATCGGTGCCATCACAACGTTGCCGATAAAGATTAGGAAAGCCTGAGATCAGCTTTGAAATGTCGCCGCCCGCGGTTTGCACCTCGACGGGGACGCTGATCGCATAACCGTTGTCTTCCAGCAGGAAAACCACCGGCAGTTTCAAATTGCAGGCTGTGTTAAGCGCTTCCCAAAACTCGCCTTCGCTGGTCGTGCCGTCGCCGAGCGAGACGTAAACGACTTCATC
>DATNNY010000585.1:0-11742 GCA_035601635.1 Pyrinomonadaceae bacterium | reverse complement strand
CGGCACTGGTGAGTTGAGTCTTTGTCCCGCTCGCTACCGTTCGGTTCTGTAACGCGGCACTGGTGAGTTGAGTCTTTGTCCCGCTCGCTACGGCCCACGGTTCTGTAACGCGGCACTCGTGAGTTGAGTCTTTGTCCCGCTCGCTACGGCTCGCGGTTCTGTAACGCGGCACTCGTGAGTTGAGTCTTTGTCCCGCCCGCTACGGCCCACGGTTCTGTAACGCGGCACTGGTGAGTTGAGTCTTTGTCCCGCTCGCTACCGCTCGCGGTTCTGTAACGGTCGACCTATAATGAGCACCTTATGAAAGCACGCATCGACGCCATCATTCAACGTGAACAGGCCGAGTACCTGGACAATCTGTTGCCATCCAGCGACGGCTTGCTCGCTGAGATGGAGGCTTACGCGGCAGAACATCGCGTGCCCATAGCCGACCGAGAGGTCGCGCGCTTTCTGGAAATTACCGCGCGCGCGATCAAAGCTCGTCGAGCGCTCGAGTGTGGGATGGCGATTGGTTATTCCGTCATTCATTTGGCGCGGGGCATGGCCGACGGTGGGTTAGTCATCACAATCGATCCCAGCGACGAAATGATCAAGGCCGCCGAAGGTTATCTAACCCGCGCGGGTTTGCGCGACCGCGCACAAATAGAAAAGGGATACGCCCTCGAAGTAATTCCGGGTCTTAGCGAAACATTTGACCTTATCTTCCTGGACGCGGTGAAAGAAGAGTATCGCGGGTATCTGGATCTGGCTTTACCAAAGCTGCGTACGGGTGGCGTGGTGCTCTGCGACAATCTCTTGTGGGGCGGTCAGGTTGCCGGCGAGATTCGTGCGCCGGATCAGAAGCCATCGACGGAAGCGTTGCGTGAGTTTAACCAATACTTCGTCAATCATCCGCAACTGCGCGCAGAGGTTTTGGCGGTTGGTGATGGACTTGGCTACGGCGTGAAGCTGTGAGCAAGCAAGCCCGCAAGCTCTCAGGTTGGGAAGGGAGGTTGCCCGCGCTTTGTTCGAGAGTTTCAAGCAGGAGCGGGCGCAAGCACCCCTCCTGACTACGCGTGTTCACTGGTGAAGCTTCGCTCCGACATGAGCGAGATGTTTATAGCACCCATCATCCGAAACGAATCGTTGGCGCATGGATAACTATAAACATTCCGCGCCTAACGGCGCTGAAATCTGGTGATCATTTCTCAAACAACTGAATCCTTCCCTCGGATCTCGGAGATCATCGGTCGCGCTGGCGTCATAGCGTTTCGCACGGACACCTTCTATGGACTTGGCGCCGATCCTTCCAATCCCAAGGCCGTGAAGCGAATCAAACAGCTAAAGGGCAGAGAAGACAACAAGCCTATTCTGATCGTTATCAGCGAGCGCGAAGCAGTCCGACGCTTTATCGCTGAGCCTACGACTACATTCGATCTATTGGCCGAGGCATTTTGGCCGGGGCCGTTGACCCTGATTGGCCGCGCCCTGTCTGGTGTTTCGGAAGAAATCACCGCGAGCACAAAAACTGTTGGCGTGCGCCTGCCCGGCAATGATAGAGTGCGCGCGCTGGTTCAGGCCTGCGGCGGTGCTTTAACGGCGACGAGCGCGAATCCTTCGCACGAGGAGCCCGCCACGACCGCCCGGAAAGTATTCGATTACTTTGCTGACGCAATTGATCTGATTGTTGATGATGGCGACGTCACGACTGACCAGCCATCGACGGTAGTAGATGTCTGCGATGTCGAGCCGCGGTTGATTCGCGAAGGCGTCATCGCCTGGTCGACCGTTCAAAGAGCGCTGAACCAAAACAAATTCAAACGCGGCTGAGACTCTCCATGGGATCAATCGAACAGCGAAGACATCCACGCATCAACGTAGATTTCTTTGCCGATTGGGGCTGGGGACCTGAGTGTGAGCACTACGATAAGATCACCAGTCTTAGCACCAGTGGGTGTTTCCTGGCAACGAGGCGGGAACTTAGCCCCGGCGATGAAATCTATCTCAGGTGGACAGGTGATAGGGTGGGCATGATCAGCCTGAAGGGTGCGGTCCGCAATCAGCTTCGAGTCATGGAAGGTGCGCCTCCCACCGGCGTCGGTATTGAGTTTGTCGAGACGTCGGCCCAAAACCAACAGAAACTCCAATTCGTATTGAGCCAGTATGGACAATCGGTCTAAGCAGAGCCCGAATAGGTGAAAACAAGGTTGGTCTCTGGTTCTTTTGGTTTGGGAGAGAACAATCCATGGAATCCCACGAACAAACCAACCCCGCTTCGTGTGTTTTCGTGGATCGCTTCAACTGGCAGAGCAATATCTCCTAGAAAGAATCTGCTTTTAGATCAAAGCGCCGGGCAGGGATGCCGGCGAACCGCAGGCAAGGATGCCTGCGCTCCGCAGTGCGCCGATCACTTCGTCACCGTCAAATCCTTTACGAAGCCCCAATCGCCGCTGGCATTGACGTGAATGTTCCCGACGTTCTTTTTGGCGATCACCATGTTGGCCTGGTACCACAAGGGAAACACCGGCACATCTCGACTAACTATCTCCTGAGCCTTCGCGTATAAGGGCGCCGCCTTGGCATGGTCATAGGTGTTGGCGGCTTCATCGAGAATCTTGTCCAGTTCGGGATTGCTGTAGCGGCTGCGATTAAGCCCTCTTGTCGGGGTCGCAATTTCGGAGGTCGCAAACAAGTCGTGATAGAAGAGAGGATCCTGATTGCCACCGACCCACTGACTGTAGTTCAGCTGGAACTGACCATTTTGCACTTGTTGTCGCATGGTGTTGAATTCCGAGGTTTCAATGGCGACCGGAATACCAACGTTCTTTAAATAGTTCTGAATAACTCCCGAGTACTGTCGCGCGGACGCGCTGCTGCCCGAAATACGAAACAGAAGAGGTTTTGCCCAACGCATCTGCGGCCCGTCCCCGTCAGGATCGCGAAAGCCAGCTTCGTCAAGTAACTGTTTCGCTTTGTTTGGATCAAATTGATAGGTCGGGGGCTTCGCGTATGCCCATGATGCCTCCGGGAGAATCGTATGAGCAATTGCTCCCTGATTCAGGACCAGATCGCGAATTATACTTTCGCGATCAATCGCGTAAGCGATAGCCTGCCGTACTTTGACGCTGTTGAGCGGCGGCTCGGTGGTATTAAAGGTCAACAGATTCAGATTCGAACCCTCGAACTGTTGTACTTTCAAGTTCGGATTCCGGCCCAGCGCTCTGATTGCGTCAGGAGAGAGACTGGTGGCCAAAGGCGCGATATCCACTCGACCGCTTTGCAGTTCGGCCTGCATCGCGTTCGATTCACTGATAACGCGAACACGAAGCGCCGGTATTTTCGACGGGCCATCCCAATAAGCCTGATTGGCTTCAAGGTCGACGACCTGCTGTACCTGATCATAGCTCTTGAACTTAAACGGTCCAGTGCCGAGAGGGTGTGTCTTCTCCGATTCGTAACTGTCTTTCGGAATCATCGCAATCGGCACCAGGTTGGGAAGCAAGCCGGTCCATTGCTTGTTCAGGCGAATGATCAGGGTGTGCGCATCCGGGGCTTCCACGCTTTTGACATAGGCAGTCCTGGTCGCGCCTGAGCCTTCAAAAAAACTCGCAGCCTTGGCAAATGTCGAAGCCAGCACAGTGTCGAACGTGTACTTAGCGTCGGCCGAAGTGAAGGGACGGCCGTCGTGAAACGTCACGCCGTCGCGCAAAGTGAACGTAAAAACGAGACCATCGTCCGAGCGCTGAATGTTCGCAGCCAGCTCTGGAACATAGTCAAACTTTTCGTCTTTCTTCACCAGCGAATTGAACATCAAGGTCCGCACGCGTTCGCTGGCCGCGTCAACTGACGGCGAGCCGATGGGATCGATGGTTTTGATGTTATCTGACAGCGCGACCACAAAGACATTGCTTTGGGTGCGTCTGCAGGCCGAAGGCAAAACGATGGCTAGCAAAAGCAATATGCTTAACGCAGAAGCTTTCAGGAAGGGCATTCGCGACCGGCAATGTGCTTTGGCACGAACACTATTGCACATTGGATTCTCCTGGATAACGGTATTCGAGTGTCTCATTCAGTTGTCGGATTTCGTCAGCCAGCCGATTGTATTTATCCATGTCCAAGGGCGGCGGCGGTTTCACCAGGGCCTTAGTAGCCGCGACGCGCTTGAGAGATGCCTGAATTCGTTTCTCGCCAACGGAACCCTTTCGCGCAGCCTCTAATAAGGCGCGATAGCCGCGTCGAATCGTGTCCGGCGTAGCGCAAATCAGCAGCATGTCCTCACCCGCGATAAACGCACGCACGGAGGCATCTTCAATTTCAGTATGTTTCGCAATTGCTCCCATCTCGAGATCGTCGGTAACTACCAGGTGTTGATATCCGAGCTCCTGACGCAAAAGCTTCGAGACGATGCTGGGACTAATCGACGCCGGCTCGATCAAGCCGCCGGTGGTCCCTTTCTTGATATCGATATTGGGAAAGCCCCCATGGCTCACCATAACCATCCTGACTCGATCGTCGGCCCGCCGAAACAATTCGATATAAGGCGCCAGATCCTGCGCGAGTAAGTCATCGTGAGTCAGCGCCACCAGAGGCATTTCAATGTGCGAGTCGACCTCGCCCGCGCCAATTCCTGGAAAGTGCTTCAAGCAACCGAGGCAACCGGTGGCCTGCAGACCGCGCATGTACACGGTCGTATAACCCAGGACCTCACCAGGCGAACGGCCGAACGAACGCGAATAAAGTCCGTTGGTAAGTTGGCTGCGCTCTTGCGTGATGATCGACATCACCGGGGCGAAGTTAATACCCAGCCCCATCATCCGCAGCACTTCTCCGGTGACTCGCCCCAGCGTCCGCGCACCCGCTAGATCGCCGTGTTGACGAATCGCGCGCGCCGACGGCATGGCCGGAAAAATGTTTCGCAGACGATCAACAAGACCGCCTTCCTGATCGATGCCGCACAACGGCGGCACCGGCAGAATGGCGCGTGCGTCATCCAGCAGCTTGCGCACTTGATCGGCGGCTTCCACATTCCTGCCAAACAAAATGATGCCGCCGGGCTTGACTTCTTCAATCAGCTCCCGCGCTTCTTCATCCAGTTCAGTTCCGGAGAGGCCGATAAAAAAGAATTGGCCTATCTGCTGTTCGAGTGGCAGCGAGTAGAGTTGATCAGATGGCATTAATTATGATGGCCAGGCTTCTGAATGAAATGACCTCGCTAGCTTACGACACCGACCGATGCCGATTCAACTTAGGAGGTCTATTGATACTGTTGAGTTTGAGAAAGTGGCACGGGCATCCCCCAGTGCCACTGAGCCGGATGCGGCTCTTCTTCTCCGCACCGATGGAGCAGAGCGGTACCCATTGCGTCTGTTAGAATAGCCGATTATGAAGGCGATGATTCTGGCAGCTGGATACGGCGAGCGCCTCTGGCCGTTGACCTGCGATCGCACCAAGCCCGCGCTGCCGGTGCTGGGAAAGCCGCTGGTAGGCTATGTGGCGGAGTATCTGGCGAAATATGGAATCGAAGATGTAATAGTGAATCTGCATCACCAACCTGAATCGGTTCGGCGCGCGCTCGGTGATGGCAGCGATTTCGGGGTCCGGCTGCGGTATGTGCATGAGCCTGTGATTCTGGGAACCAGTGGAGCTTTGGATAATGCCCGCGCGTTTTTGGAAGACGATACCTTCGTGGTGGTAAACGGCAAGCTGATAACTGATCTCGACTTGAATGCGGCCTTGGAAACTCACCGCCAAAGAAGCGCGCTGGCCACGCTGGTTCTACTCCGCAACGAGAAGTATGAGCGCTTCAGTGTCGTGGAAACGCGCGACGGTTTGGTGACTAAGTTTGCCGGCATGCCCTCGCCGGGGTTGGCGCATGCTGAGCCCCCTTTGATGTTCACGGGCGTACACATTCTCGAGCCGCGCATTTTCGAATACATTCCCCGCGGCGCCTTTTCCGATACAGTCACGGACGTATATTTGCCGGCCATCGCGCGGAGCGAGCGCGTCGCAGCCCACGTGGCCGAAGGGATGTGGTATGAACTTTCCACGCTGAGGCGATATCTCGACATTAGCCTCGCGCTGCTGCGCCGGCGGGGTGACGACGTGCATGTGGGGGCCAATCCATCGATCGACAGAGCTGCGGAAGTGCACGAAGCGGTCTTGTGGGATAACGTGACGATTGAAAGAGGGGCGCAGGTGCGCCGGGCGGTGTTGGGCGATGGCGTGCGGCTTCGCGCCGGTGAGCGAGTCGAGGATGCCGTGGTCGTGCGGTCTGAGCTGGTCGCTGGTATCACGCCGCCCGCAAAGGCTCTCAAGGGCCATGTCGAGGGGGATAACTTTGTTGTCTCGTTATCGCAGTGCTAAGATTCGCTGATTCAGCCGCTACCGGTGCTATCAGAAAGATGAAACGATAAGTAGCTTTTCCAGAGAAGTCCCGCTGCATGACTCCAGCAATCCAATCCAGCCCGAATGCATTCACCACCAGCGCTCGCGACCGCGTAACGAGCTATCTGGCGAAACGGCAGAGCGCGCGCAAATCAGAAATTGTCGCGCTAACTCCGGACGCTTCGACCCGTGAATACTTTCGTATTCCCTGGGAGCAGGGCACCGCGGTAGCCGCGGTTTATCCAGAGCCGTTCGACGCAGAGGTCCATCCCTACCTTGACGTGACGCGCCTCTTTTTGGAATGCGGGCTTCCGGTCCCAGTGGTTCATGATGTTGACGGTTCGATGGGCGTGATTGTGCAGGAAGACCTCGGCGACCGTCAGTTGTGCCAGGTTTTCGAGACCGCTTCCGATGAAGAATGCGAAGCTTTGATGGAACAGGCAATCGAGGTCATCGCGCGCATTCAGGCGGCCACGCCGATGGCCTTCGAGCAAAACTCGATCGCCAGCAGGCTCGCTTTTGACGAAGCCAAGCTGGCGTGGGAATTGAATTTCTTTTTTGAGCATTACTTTGGCAGCCTCCGTGGTGAAACGTTGCGGCATGGTGAAGCGGCCGAGTTGAAGGCTGAGTTGAATGATGTGGCGGCTGAATTGGCCGCGCGCCCGCGCGTGCTTTGTCACCGCGACTATCATGCCTTCAACCTGATCGTGGATCGAAAAGATCGCCTGCGGATCATAGATCATCAGGATGCCCGCATGGGCCCAGCGAGTTACGATCTCGTCTCGCTCTTGCTTGATCGGGTTAAGGCGATGCCGCCGCTGGCTGAGGTTCGCGAGCACCGGCTTTTCCTTTTGGCCGAGCGTGAACGTTTGGGACTCGAACCGTATGATCCTGACGAATTTGCGCGTGAGTTCCGGTTGATGACGGTACAGCGCTGTCTGAAGGCCTGTGGGACATTCTCGTTTCAGACAGGCGTACGCGGGCGCGTCGACCCCTATGCTCAATTCATCGAACCGATGCTGGTCATTACACTCCAAGCGGCACAGTGGCTGGTTCGCTTCCCCACGTTGCAGCGCATGATCAAGGAACGAATTGGAACCCGCGACGCGGGGCAGTAGCCCGACCGCCAGGAAGGGCTCCTTTGGATCAACGGGAGCCGTCACTAGCGGCCGGGCTACTGCCCTGCACGCGTAATCTACTTAAATGCAAACTTACATAAAAGACTTATCGAAGCACGTCGGCGAAGAAGTCACGCTAAAGGGCTGGCTTTATAACCTTCGTTCAAGCGGCAAACTGATGTTTCCGCAGATGCGGGACGGCACGGGCATCGTGCAGGGCGTGGTGGTAAAGAGCTCGGTACCGCCTGAGCTTTGGGACGCCCTCAAACCTTTGGGTCAGGAGTCCGCGTTAATTCTCACCGGCGGCGTGCGCGAAGACAAACGCGCGCCGGGCGGATTTGAAATCGACGTCACCGGGGCCGAAGTCATCCAGAATGCGCACGACTTTCCCATTACGCCGAAAGAACACGGTCCGGAATTCTTACTGGACAATCGTCATCTATGGCTGCGTTCGAAAAAGCAGCATGCCATTTTGAAGGTGCGGCATACGGTGGTGAAAGCTGTGCGCGACTTTCTCGACAGCGATGGGTTCACCTTGTGCGATACGCCCATTTTTACTCCAGCGGCCTGTGAAGGAACGACTACTCTGTTCGAAGTCGATTACTTCGGCGACGAGAAAGCCTACCTGACGCAATCTGGTCAGCTTTATAACGAAGCCACGGCGGCGGCTTTTGGAAAGGTCTATTGCTTTGGCCCCACGTTTCGGGCTGAGAAATCAAAAACCCGTCGGCACTTGACCGAGTTCTGGATGGTTGAGCCTGAAATGGCTTATGCGACGCTTGATGATGCGATGGAGTTGGCAGAAAGATTTCTCGCTTACATTGCGGCGACGGTCCTGGAGCAGCGGGGAGAGGAATTGAAGACGCTCGAACGCGACACTTCGAAGTTGGAGGCAATCGTGCCGCCGTTTCCGCGATTGCACTATGACGATGCGGTAAAGATTCTGCACGAAGGTTTTGACAAGGGCGAGCTGGAAAACAAATTTGAGTGGGGCGGCGATCTCGGCGCGCCCGACGAGAGTTATATCTCCAGCAAGTACGATCGGCCGGTGATGGTTCATCATTACCCGGCGGCAGTCAAAGCTTTCTATATGAAGCGCGATCCGGAGCGAGAAGAGATTGCCCTTGGCGTCGACGTGCTGGCGCCGGAAGGTTACGGTGAAGTCATCGGCGGCGGCGAGCGCTCAACCTCTCTGGAGTTTCTGCAGCAACAAATCGCCGCGCATGGCCTGCCCCAGGAGGCTTTTGAATGGTATCTGGATCTGCGCCGCTATGGCAGCGTCCCACACGCAGGCTTTGGCATGGGCATCGAACGCTGCACCGCCTGGATGTGCGGGATTGAACACGTGCGCGAAACGATTCCATTTCCGAGGATGTTGTACCGGCTGAGACCTTAGATTTGTCTCTGTGTTTCCTCCGTCTTACAGAGTGAACAACATTCAACACGTATGGATGAGCAACTACGAACGGAATTCAACGAATGGGCCCGCACCGGCAAAGGCGAGGGCATGGAAAAGGGTCACGGTCCGGTCGGCAAGCAGGCGATTCAACTTATGCGCGTGCCCCCTGACGCGCGGGTGCTCGATGTTGGCTGCGGATCGGGATGGGCGACCCGTCTGCTTTCGGGATACGCAATCAATGGCCAGGTGATTGGCATCGATATCGCTGACGAAATGATCCGCGTCGCGCGGGAGTCATCGACTGCGTTTCCTAATACTGACTTTGAAGTGGCCAGCGCTGAGAATCTGCCGTTCGCTGATAATGAATTCACGCATGCCTTTTCGATGGAGTCGCTCTACTACTACACGGATATTTCGGAGGCTATTGGCGAAGTTCATCGAGTCCTACGGCCAGGCGGATTGTTTGTCGCAGTGATGGATTTGTATTGGGAGAACGAGGCCACGCATCAGTGGATCGATACTCTGAAGGTTCCGGTGGAGTTGTTGAGCGTTGAAGACTACCGCTCACTATTTATCGATGCCGGTTTCGTCAGCCTACGCGACCAGCGGCTGTTCGATCCTACCCCAATCCCGGAAGAATATACCGGCGGCTCTTTCAAAAGCCGGGCAGACTTTGAAGAATACCGGCGAGCGGGATCGTTGATGGTCAGCGGCGAGGTTGGATAAAGGTGGCCCGCGTATCTTGCGCGTGAGCCACGGGCACGATGCCCGTGTCACTTTCTGCGCTACCTGCCGAGGTCAAGAACTTGTCTGAAACCCAGGAACGCATCGTCACCATCTTTGGCGGATCAAAGTGTCGCGAAGGCGATCCTGAATACGGGCAGGCGCTGCGAGTCGGCGCCTTGCTCGCCGATTCGGGATTCACCGTCTGCACCGGCGGATACGCGGGCGTGATGGAAGCGGCCAGTCGGGGCGCTCATGAGCGGGGCGGCCGCGTGATCGGCATCACGATGAACCAGTTCAAGGCCGAAGCGAATCGTTACCTCACTGAGAAGGTGCCGTCAGAGCATTTCTATGAACGTCTGCAACGATTGATTACAAAGTCCGTCGGTTATATCGCTTTGCGTGGTGGCATGGGCACGGTGACTGAAATCTCCCTGGTTTGGAACAAGCTGCAAACGCGGGTGCTCGAACCGCGGCCACTCGTTCTGCTGGGTGATTGCTGGCCGCCGATTGTCAAAGAGTGGCAGCGTCATCTCGCGGTCAACGATACCGACGTCGGGATTCTGGATTTCACAAGCGAGCCCGAAGCAGCCGTGGCAATTATTAAAGAGAAATCGAAGGGCGTCGTTGTATAATCCGCAGATTACGCAGATTTCTCAGATTCAAGATTAGGAGAAAAAAGATTGACCTGGTGGAAGAACGTTTTGTGGTGTCTTTGATGATTCTGTGTAATCTGTGAAATCTGCGGATGGTCCTATGAAACGCTGTCCCAAATGCAATCGGAAGTATAAAGACGACACGCTGAAGTTCTGTCTGGAGGACGGGGCTGCACTCTCTGAAGCTGTCCGCGACTCTGACCCGCCCGCAACTGAGATGATGCCGCGTGGCGGACCAACGCTGAAGCCTGCAGCAAGTCCAACAATTCCATCTTATCCGGATGCCGGAGACTTTCGTCCCTCCCAGAGCGACGCGCGAGCGACGAATCCAATCCTAACTGCCGGCGTCGTGGCGATCGTTTTGCTGCTGGTGGCTCTGGTGGGAATCGCTGCCTATTTCGTTATCAAGCAGACCAGTGGAGACAATTCCGCCAAGACCAATCCGTCCAGCAGCCCGGGCAGTAGACCGACCGTCAGGGAGGACTCCAGCCCCACCGTCAGCTCGCCAGGTAACAATACCGAGATCGCTTCTTCTGATTCGCAAACCGGCACGCCTTTGAAAATCACGCCCAGTTCATCGTCGGTCCGCCTGGCAGTTCAAGCCAACACCTACTATCCCGCCAATGCGATCGACGGCAAGCGCAGCACAGCCTGGATTGAAGGGGTGGACGGTCCGGGCCTAGGCGAGTGGATTCGCTTCGACTTTGACCGCGAAATCAATCTGCACCGCATCCTGATCCAACCCGGCTATTTCAAAAGTCCGGCCATCTGGGCAGAGAACAATCGTATACAGACCTTAACCGCTTACTTCTCCAACGGCACCTCGCGCGATCTGACCTTCACCGATCGCATGGATAGTCAGAAAGTTGACATTGGATCCGTTAGAACAAAGTGGGTGAAGTTCGTTATCAAGTCTGTCTACTACGGCACCGACCCCGACACCGCGATCTCTGAGATGGCCTTTGAATGGGACTAGTTTGGAGTGCGGCGATATGAGCACGCCAGCGCGGCTGCCGCGCCGGGGACGCCGCTTGTCGCCGCTTTGGCCCGCGGCACCCTGGCGCGCAGATTCCACCTGATTCAATTGCCGAGGTCACGACAAGTCGCGACCTAAGAAAGCCGTAACAAGTTACCGCACTCGAAAACCTTACCAATGCCGAAGCGGGTGTTTATTCAACATTTCGTTCCTGCCGATTGCTTCGTCCTGCACGACCGCTTTAAGATGAAGGTGAGTTGATGAGCGGTTTAGCAACCTATGATTGATCGATCCAACGTTCCGCAAAACAGGCGCGATCTCCCCGGCATGGGGAAGAGCGTCAGCATTCTGGGCGTGCCGTTGAGCTTTGGGCAGAGCATGGCCGGAGTCGATCTCGGTCCCGGTGCGATTCGCGTCGCGGGACTTGCTCCGCGAATCCAGAAGCTGGGCTATTCGGTTGACGAGATGGGTGACCTGCCGCTGGAAAGGCCGCGTTCACTCCCGGCG
>DATNNY010000584.1:0-6992 GCA_035601635.1 Pyrinomonadaceae bacterium | reverse complement strand
GTTACAGTTTTCATCTACTTGGTGTACTCGATGAAAGAAACAAAAACATCACCCCAGCTAAAGGCTGGCATGGAGCTAAGTGCTCAAAAGTGTAAACGATGTCCCCGGTTTGAAACGTAAACCATGTCCGGCTTGCACATTATAACGCTTGAGAGAAAAGCTTCGGCCGCTGCTCTTGCTGACGCAAACGCCGATCAAAGAACATGCAGGCATTCCGCAGGAACGGGCGGCCGCGATCGGTAAGAATCAGCTTTTGATCGCGCACTTCAACCAGATGATCTCTCAGCAGCGGATCGAGAAAGACCTTTGCGTCTTCGGATTGCTCTGGTTCCAAATTGACTTCGAACCGCGTCATGAACGTAAGAATCTGTTCGCGCAGACGCCGATCGTCTTCCGATAGCAGATGCCCGCGGAGGGTGGGCACCTCGCCTTGTAAAACGCGGCGCTCATAGACAGGAAATGCCTTTTCGTTTTGATGAAAGCAAGTTGGCGTTTCAGAGATCGCGCTGACCCCGAGTCCCAGCAGCACCTGCGTCCGCAATTCGGTGTAACCCATAAAATTTCGATGCAGAGTTCCATGGCGCTGCGCTGACGCCAGTCCATCATCAGGCAGCGCAAAATGATCCATGCCGATTTCGACGTAACCGGCATCCGCCAAAAGGTTGCGGGCAATCTCATACAGCGCGCGCTTCTCGCCCGCGACGGGCAAGTCTTCGTCCTTGTAACTGCGCTGGGCCGGCTTGATCCAGGGAACACGCGCGAAACTGTAGACCGCGATACAGTCAGGCCTCAGCTCGACTGTTTGTTCCACGGTGTGCCTGAAACTCTCGGGCGTTTGCCGCGGCAAACCATAAATCAAATCATAGTTGACCGAGTTGTAGCCCAACTCGCGCGCCATATCCGTGACGCTCCGTGTTTGTTCCAGCGGCTGTTCGCGATTCACCAGTTTCTGCACCACTGGATCGAAATCCTGCACGCCAAGCGAAATGCGATTGAAGCCGAGCGCGTGGAGCGCCTCCAGTTGTTCACGTGTAGTCCGCCTCGGGTCAACTTCAACCGAGGCTCGAAACTGGTCCGTATCAATCTGAATGTCCGCGAAGATCGGCTCGAGTATTCGCTTTAGATTGTCCGGCGAGAAGAATGTGGGACTGCCACCACCCAGCTCCAACTGCCGCAGCGGCCGCTGTTGCAGTTTGGGAATCTGCTCCCGATAAAGTTGCCATTCTTTATGAAGCAGATTGATGTACGTGGCTTCGCGTCCGTGATCGCGCGTGATGACTGTGTTGCACGCACAGAAAGTGCAGAGCGTTTCGCAGAACGGAAGATGAAAATACAACGACCAACTGCTCGCCTCTTCGTCACAGGCGGTCCTGATTGCGTCCAACCACTGGACCGGACCGGGAGAATCGCTCCAGAAGGGGACGGTCGGATAGCTCGTGTAGCGTGGCGCCGGAACGTCGTACTTGGCAAAAAGATCAGTCACTGCATTACCTCTCTAACTGTGTCAACAAAAAGTCGAACATTGTCTTCGGGTGTGCCCGGCAAAACGCCGTGGCCCAAACCGCAAATCCAGCCGGGCGTTTTCTGGGTCGCCAGGGGTGCGAGATAGCGATTCAGATGCTGCTTTAGTTCGTCTTTTTCACTCAACAATAAAGCCTGATCGAAATTGCCCTGGACGAAACCACGCGGGAAGAGATCGAAGGCCTCTCTCATTTGCCAGCGAGAATCAATTCCCAATCCGGCCAAGCCACTGTCAGTGAAAAGACAATCACCCAAATGAGCCGGCTGAGTGCCCTTCGAGTAATAACCTATGCGTGACGCATCCTTCGCGGTCAACGCGCGGAGTTGGGGAACCACTTCTGCTGTGAAGACATCAGGTGACAACTCACCCGCGGCCGTATCAAAAATCATCACAATCTCGGCGCCGCTGTCCAATTGGAGTTTGATGTTCCGTGCCAGAAGTGGAACTAACGTTTCGCAGAATCGGGGAAATAGCGATAGAAGTTTTTTCGATTCTACCAGCGATCCCTTGTGCGAACCTTCCACCGCGTACACAAACAGAGTCCAGGGTCCACCGACAAAACCAATCAGACTCTTATTGGACGGAAGACGCTCACGCGTAGCCCGCATCGCATCGCCCTGGAACAAAAGGTGCGGCCAGGCTTCTTCAATCGGACGCAGTTGTGCCAGGGTCTTTTCATTCAAGTTCCAGCCCAGCTCTGGTCCGTGGTCGCTATATTCCAAACCCATGCCCAGGGCTTCCAGAGGAAAAAGCAGATCGCTGAACAGAATGGCTGCATCGAAATCAAAATCCATGAGTGGACCCAGGGCCACCTCGGCCGCCAGCTCAGGCCGCTTGCACAAATCCATGAATGAATATTTCTGCCGCAATGCCTGATAGTGCCGGTGATAACGCCCCGCCTGTCGCATCAGCCAGATCGGGGGCGTCGATTGCTCGCGCCGGGCCAGCGCGTTCTGGAAACGCGCATTACCGATTCGTTCTTTGACTGCTGATAAGGTCATTTCGATTTGCCGAAATATGGGCCCAATAGGTCGGTTAGGTTCTATTCAATATTTTGATCCATCGCAAGTTAACAACTTGCGCTACTCACCGTCGCCACACCACTGATATCCAATCCCCCGCACCGAACGTATGTAAGTGCTGTTTGTGTCACCCAGCGATTGGCGCAATCGAACAATCATGTTGTCGATGGTGCGCTGATTCAAAAACTTGTCCTCTCCCCAAAGCACATCAAGAATTTGGTTGCGGCTGGTAACAGCGGGACTGCTGGTAATCAATAGCTGCAACAAATCAAAGTCGCGTGCAGCCGGATGTTCGCGCCGCCCATCCGGCTGCACAATCACCCGGCTCTCCAGCTCAATCACCCGGCCATTACACGAGATTTGATGCCGTACGGGGTAACGATCGAGTACGTGCTTGACGCGCAGCAGCAGTTCGCGCAAATGAAACGGCTTGGGAACAAACTCCTCGGCGCCAATTTCGAATCCTTCCAAACGATGCTCGGCCGTGCTTAACGCCGTCATGAACATGATTGGCACCGAAGTTCTTTGCTTGATATGACGCGCCAATTCAAAGCCCGATCCGTCGGGCAAGCCGATGTCGAGAATCACCAGATCCCAGAGACCCTCGTCCAGTTTCTTCAACGCCCGCTGTTTGGTCTCGACCCACGCGACGTCATACGGTTCGCGCAGCAGCCGCTCGTGCAAGGTCGCCCCCAGTGAGCGATCATCTTCGACCAGCAACAGTCGCTTCATAACTGGGTCGCTCCGCGCGCAACGAATGCGAAGTCCCGGCGTTCGGAAAATTCATCTCCGCCAGGAATCCGCTCGAACTCGCATCGGTAAAGCTGATCGTGCCGTTCATCCTTTTCACCAGATGGCGGACGATGTAGAGCCCGACGCCGCTGCCGCTGCCGCGTGTGTGCCGCACGAACAGTTTGCCCAATTCGTCGGGATCGCCATGAAAGCCATGACCATTGTCTCTGAGACTCACGGTCAAACGATCGTTATTGCTGCGCTTGATCGACACCTCCACTTCAGTTGCCTGCCCATGCGTGACAGAATTCTGGACCAGATTTGTGAGCACGCTTTCCAACGCGCGCGAATCAGCCATGATTACCCCATCGCCGCTCTGCCTGATCGCCAGGTCAGGCCAGTGATGACGCAGCGTATCAATGCGGGCGCTCAAGGTGATCGGTTCAAGAAAGAATGCCCCTCGGGACAGATTTACCAGAAAGAGTGAATTCTCCAACTGTAGCTGCAAGCGCAGCGTGTCGCCTAACAGACGATCCAGCAGCGGGCTGTGTTCGGCGCCGGCAAAATCTTCGCGCAGGCTCTCCGCTTGCAGCCGCAGACTGGCCAGTGCTGTTTTGGCGTCATGAGTGAAAGCCGCGAAAAACTCTTCCACCTGCGCATGACGCTTCTGCTCGCGCCGTGCATAGTACAAAAGCGCCAGGCCTCCGCCGATCAACGATACGATCAGGATGCCGCCTTCCCACAAAAGCATTCGATAATGACGATGAAAGTCAGCGGCTCCTTCGATCTTCAGACGATTGAGTAGATCAAGTTGGCGCAAACCAAACACCATCCACCAGCCGGCCAGAGTCACTGTAAAGACGACCCACAGCCCGACCAGGGCGATGACAATTCGGTTGCGCTTGCCTTCAGTGCTCATAGTCAGAATATAGGATCTATCCGACCTATTGGACCCATAGGACCTATATTGAAATCGACGCCAGGATGCCCGCCATGGCTCGTTCCAGCAACTCGTCATCATGAGCTAGCGACATAAAGTTTACTTCAAAGCCGCTCGGCGCCAGATATACCCCTCGGCCGAGCACTTCATGAAAGAGCTTTGCGAAAGCGGCCGAGTTATTTTCGGGAATCTGTTCGATTCGCCGGATCTGACCCTCAGTCCGGCTGTGCAGCCAAAATATCGAGGCTGTCCGTGTTATCTGAAATGGTACGCCAAGCTCGTTCATCCGCGCATTTAGTTCATCACAGAAACCGCCTGTTCTCTCTTCTAGCACCGCATACGCATCCACACGTTCGATCTTTTGGAGCGTCGCCAGACCGGCCCGCATGCCCACCGGGTTTGCGCTCAATGTTCCCGCCTGATAGACCGGCCCTGCGGGTGCCACCATTTCCATCAAATCTTTTCTGCCGCCATAACAAGCCACCGGAAAACCACCGCCTATGACTTTCCCGTAGGTCACCAGGTCAGGACGCATTCCCAGCACTTCCGCCATGCCTCCAAGGGCAACGCGGAATCCCGAAATCACTTCATCGAAGATCACCAGGGCGCCATACTCGCGCGCGATTTTCACCGTCTCTTCAATGAACTCGCGGCGCTGAATCAGCAGACCGTAGTTAGCGGGCAAAGGCTCAAGAATAACAGCGGCAATGTCTTTGCCATGTTCAGCAAAGATTTTGCGCAGTGCTTCTTCATCATCCAGCGGGGCCACCAGGGTCTCGCCGGCTACACTCGCCGAGACTCCTGCACTCGAACTCGCGGACACGCCGGCGAGGCCGCTGCCGGCTTTCACCAGCAGAGAATCTGAATGACCGTGATAGCAACCCTCAAACTTAATTATCCGGTTGCGCGCGGTCGCGGCACGAGCCACTCGCAAAGCGCTCATCACCGCTTCCGTTCCGGAAGAGACAAAACGGAGCATCTCGACCCAGGGCAAGCGCGACGTAATCCATTCCGCCAACTCAAGCGAATATGGTTCGCAGGCCCCAAAGCTCCAGGCGGTCGCGATCGCTTCCTGCACCACTTCGGCGACGTCCGGATCGCGATGGCCCAGCATCAACGGACCAAAGCTCTGGCAGAAATCGACGTACTCGCGCCCATCGACCGACGTCATCGTGCCACCCTGAGCACTGCGAAAGAACACCGGCGCGCCGCCAACTCCTTTGAACGCACGCACCGGACTGTGCACGCCGCCGGGCGACACGCGCGAGGCGCGCTCAAAGTATTCGCGCGAGAGATCTAATGCTTGTTGTTTAGAGGCCATATTATTTCATCGCGCAAGGTGGATTACGGGGTAGTAGCCCGACCGCAAGGGAGGGCTTCGCTTATCTGGATGAGAAGCCCTCCCTTACGGTCGGCCTCCTGCCCCGCGACCCGGATCATCTTCCAATCCCCAATCGCCGCGCATAGCGAGCCCCATAAGTAATGATGTACTGAGCGCCTGCACGTTTGAACACATACCACGTTTCCAGGAGAGCTTCGTCAAACTTAATCAAGCCCTGTTCGGCCAGCAGCGCCAGGCCGGCGTATTCGCCGCTCACCTGATAAGCGCCAACTTGCCGGCCGGTCTGTTGATTGATTGGCCGGATCAAGTCCAGCGAAGTCATGCCCGGTTTGACCATCAACAAGTCCGCGCCCTCCTCCGCGCAACGAACACTCGCGTTGATCGCATCTGTTCGGTTGCGCACGTCGAGCTGGTAATGACGTCTGTCACCGAACTGCGGCGCTGAGTCGGCGGCATTCCGAAACGGACCATAAAAGTTGCTGGCGAACTTGGTGCTGTAACTCATGATCGGAACCAGCTCAAAACCTTTTTCATCCAGCGCGGCGCGAATCCGCGCGACGCGTCCATCCATCATGTCGCTGGGACTGATGCCGTCCGCACCAGCCTCCGCAAACGCAATCGCGGAGTTTGCCAACTCGTCAAGAGTCGCGGACAAATTGATCCCACCGTCATTCATCACTGCACAGTGTCCGTGAGTGGTGTAAGAGCAGAGACAGGTATCGACCCAGAGACAGAGAGCGCTGCCGAACTGCCGGCGAATCTCAGAAATAGTTTCGCGAGTTGATTGATGACTAAAGTTTCCATCTTTCTTCTCTGCAGGTACGGGAAAAAGCAAAAACTGCGTGACGCCATCCGCAAGATCCTCTTCGATCTGCTTCAGCGCCGACGCGACATTATGGCGAACGTTCCCGCGCAAGCCGGCGATCGGCTCTTCCTGTGACAGACCTTCAACCGCGAAGAATGGTTGAATCAACTGGGCGCGGTTGAACTCAGTCTCCGCGCACAAGTCGCGCAGGTGTTGCGAACTTCTAAGGCGCATCAGTCGCTTCATTACAAAGACATCTCCTTCAGTCATGGCCGGAGTCAGAACCGGGAGCGGACCGGGGTCCCCGCGCGGGCAGCCCGCGTGGAGTGGTGGTTGCGACCGGGTCTTGCTTGATCATTCCGACATCTCGCTCAGCCACTGCGCATGATCGAGAAAAATATGCCCGTCGACTCCATTCTTTTCCAGAATGCGCTGAGTATTGCCGGGGCCGCAAAAGTGACTCATGGACTGTAACCAGGGATTGATCTCCAGCGCACGTTCAAAAATCGAGCCACTCTTCCAAAAGAAATATTTCCTGCCTGCGAGATCCACACGGCCATCTTTTGGCTTGAGCCGGTACGTCGCAAGCGTTGGGACCATCCCGTCATCATAGCCCGCCGCATGGGTCA
>DATNNY010000583.1:0-9360 GCA_035601635.1 Pyrinomonadaceae bacterium | reverse complement strand
CACCATCGCCGACATCAGTGAGGTGATCGTCAAAGCCCCCTTTGCCGACACGGTCGTGTCGGAGCTTAAAGTCGGTGATCCCGCGGCGGTGTTGCCCACCGATACTTCCAGCGAAGAGATGAAGGGCCGGGTCACTTTGCTGAGCCGCTCGTCTGATCCGACTAACCGCACGGTCGAAGTTTGGGTGACGCTGTCTAACGGGGCAGGCAAATTGCGCGCAAACGGAGCAGCGCAGGTCACCATTTCTGCCAACTCTAAAACCGATGCAGTTGTGGTTCCCGCCTCAGCGGTGACGCTCGACGCCAGCAATGCCAACGAAGGTACCGTGATGGTAGTCGACGCTGCTTCAGTCGCGCACGAAACCAAAGTCACCGTCGGAATTCGCACCAAGGACAAAATGGAGATTATCTCCGGTTTGCAAGGCGGCGAGACGGTGGTGATTGAAGGTAATTTTTCTCTGGCTGACGGCACCAAGGTTGAAGTTGCCAAGGATGAACCAGCCGCGGATGCGAAGAAGCCGGAAGAGAAGTGAGGCGGCTCTTTGGAGTGCGCCGGCAGAGCGAAGCTGGGTCTCCGGCGCGGCAGCCGCGGTGGTAGTAGCGGCGACGGCGCTTTGGTTATGGTCTAACAATTCTCAGCTGAAAGGACGGCCGTTCAATGATGCAAAGCGGTGTCGCCGCTTCGCTCTGCCACCGCACTCCAAAAAAAGATCATGAATCTCGCCCAGCTTGTCTCAAATCAATCACGCGCGGTACTGGTAATGATTGCCGTAATCTGCGCGGCCGGTTTGTATGCAGCCTGGAAATTGCCCATCGCGATTTTTCCCGCAACTAATTTTCCTCGCATCGTAATCATAGTTGATAACGGCGTAGCGCCGGCGCCGCAGACACTCGTCTCCGTCACCCGTCCCATCGAAGAAGCGATGAACGGCATTCCTGGTATCCAGCGTATTAAGTCAAAGACTTCGCGCGGTGCTTCTGAGGTCAGTCTTTTCTTCGACTGGAATGTCGATATTATTCAGTCGCTTCAGTTTGTGCAGGCGCGCCTTTCGCAACTGGCCTCAACGCTGCCGCCCACCGCGAAAATTCAGCATGTCGAGCGGCTGACTTTCGCAGTGTTTCCGGTCACCGGCTACAGTCTCACGTCGGACACTCGCGACCTCGCTAGTCTGCGGGACATCGCCAACTACACCATTCGTCCACAGCTCGCTCGCCTGCCTGGCGTTGCCACTGTGGGTGTAGCCGGCGGTAAGAACCGCGAATTCCACGTCACGATCGATCCGGATCGCCTGGTGGCCCACAACGTTTCGATCCAGCAGGTCGTTGATGCGGTCCACACCTCCAACATTATCGTATCGCCCGGTTTAATCGAGGAGAACCACCAGCTCGAACTTGCGCTAATCAGCGGTCAGGCCACAAAGCCTGAAGACCTTGACGGAATTGTGATCGCGACTGTGAACAACGCGCCGGTCACCCTGGCCGACGTCGCTACGGTCGGTGCCGGCGTTGAACCGGAATACACGATCGTTAGCGCTTATCCGGGCAAGCCGGCGGTGCTGCTGAATATCAATCGTCAGCCCGATGCGAACACGGTCGCCGTGGTTGATCAGGTGAAGGCGGAGTTGGCGGCGATGCGTGGGCAGATTCCTAAGGACATCAAGATCGCTCCTTATTACGATCAATCGCTGTTGGTGCGCGACTCGATGAACTCGGTGCGCGACTCGATCCTGATCGGTCTCCTTCTTTCGGTGGTGATTCTTTTCGCCTTCCTGCGAAACTGGGGCACGACATTCGTCTCGGTGCTGGTGATTCCGGTGACGGTCCTGGCAACGTTTCTGGCGATGTATCTGGCGGGGCTGAGTTTCGATCTGATGACCCTGGGGGGTGTGGCGGCGGCGATTGGACTGGTGATTGACGACGCGATCGTCGTCGTCGAGAATATTTATACGCATATGGCGCTCGGGCAATCGCGACGCGAGGCCGTGCAGGCGGCAATCTCAGAAATTACCATCCCGATTATCGGGTCGACGATTACTCCGGTGGTAGTATTTCTGCCGTTGACCCTGCTCACCGGCGTTACGGGCAGCTTCTTTCGCTCGCTCGCGCTCACCATGGCGGTGGCCTTGCTCACCTCTTTGGTCCTGGCCCTGTCGTTTACTCCGGTGCTGGCCGAACGATTCGTGCGAGCTAAACGGCGCGAAAGTTCAAAAGACGACCCCAACCTAAGGAGCGATCATGAGTCGCCTGCCAACGAGCTTGAAGAGGAAGAAGAAGCCGCAACTCACGGCCGGATTCTGGGCGCGATTGTCCGGCGCTATGATTGGGTGCTGGGTCACGCGCTCGATCATCGCTGGGTCGTTCTGATTGTGGTTGCTGTGGTGCTCGCCGGCTCGTTTTTGCTTTACCGATCTTTAGGCTCTGAGTTTCTGCCGGCATTCGATGAAAGCGCGTTCATACTCGATTATTGGGCGCCACCGGGCGCGTCCCTGACGGAAACCAATCGCGTGCTTCATCATGTTGAAGAGTTGCTGGTGCAGACGCCCGAGGTGGAAGGCTATTCGCGTCGTACGGGGCTGGAGTTAGGCCTGTTCATAACTGAGCCCAATCGAGGGGACTTTGCCGTCAAGCTGAAACCAGGTCACAAGCGCTCGACCGACGAGGTAATAGCCGAATTGCGGCAGAAGGTGGCGGAGTCAGAGCCTGCGCTCACGGTCGAATTCGTAGGTATTCTGTCGGATGTGATTGGCGATTTGACCAGCTCGCCGGAGCCAATCGAGATTAAGCTCTTCAGTGAAGACACTGCCGCGTTGCAAGCCAAAGCTGATGAAGTTGAAACGTCTATTAAGAAGGTCCAGGGCGTAGTCGATACCAAGAATGGCGTGATCGTGAGTGGGCCGGCCATCACTTTCAATATCGATCCGCAACGCGCCGCGCGTTTCGGGGTGACCGCGACCGACATCGCAAACACAATAACGACGGCGATGTCGGGTGACGCGGCTTCCGCAATTCTGCAGCAGGGCCGATTGATTACGGTCCGGGTCATATTTCCAGCCGACGTGCGGACCTCACTCGACAAGGTGAGGGGTTTGCAGGTTCGCTCCGCCTCCGGCGCCCTGTTCCGTCTCGATCAAGTCGCCGATGTCGCATACGACAAAGGGCAGACAGAGATAGCACGTGAGAATTTGCGCCAATTGGTCTCAGTAACGGGAAGGCTGGAAGGGAAAGATCTGGGGACGGCAATTAATGAGATCAAGACCCAATTGGCAAAGGATGTGAAGCTGCCTCCGGGGATGACGATCGAATACGGCGGCCTCTATCAGGAACAGCAATCAAGCTTTCGCGAGCTGATGATTTCACTCATCCTCGCTATCGTGCTCGTTTTTCTGACGCTGCTAATCGAGTTTCGTTCGTTTGCCCACCCAATCGCGATCGTCACCGGCGCGGTGCTGGCTCTGGGCGGCGTGCTGCTGGGTCTTTTCGTTACCCAGACGACACTCAATGTTGTTTCACTGATGGGGATGATCATGATAGTCGGCATCGTGGCCAAGAACGGCATCCTGATGCTCGATGCTGTTGAGGACCATCTCGCCGCAGGCGACACCGTGCGCCAGGCCTTGCTACGATCCGGTCGCCGACGTTTTCGCCCAGTGCTGATGACCTCGCTGGCAGCCATGCTGGGGATGCTGCCGCTGGCGCTGGCCCTCGGCGCAGGCTCAGAACTTTTGCAGCCTTTGGCTATTGCCGTGATCAGCGGATTAGCCGTGGCCTTAGTGCTTTCGCTGATAGTGACCCCGACTGTCTATACTCTGTTCAGACGCGAGCCAACGTAACCGCAAACAACCAGGGAAGTATAAACATGAGAAGTAACAGAACATCGTCTTGTCTCTTCGCCATAGTTCTTTCAGCACTCGTTTTTTCAGCAATGTTTAGTGCACAGGCACAAACGCCTCAGCCCAGTCCGTCATCAACGCCGACGGCGTCGGCGACACCGACGCTGGAGAAGCAGTTCTTCAAAAATATTTTGCATGATCAGAAAGCGATTTGGACTTCGCCGTTTCACTTACGCGGACGCGACGCGCGCTGGCTGGCGCCGCTGGCTTTAGGAACCGCGGGCTTAATCGCTACCGATCAAAGCACCGGAGATGAGATCGCTGAGTCCACCAGGCAGTTGAATACCAGCCGGATTGTGAGCTATGCCGGTTCCGGTTACGGAGTCGGAAGCGTCGCCCTGACCTTCTATCTGGTCGGCCGGGCGAAGCATGACGATCGCGCGCGCGAGACTGGTTTACTGGGCGCGGAAGCGCTGGTTGACAGTGCGATCGTCGTAACTGCGCTTAAGGAAATCACCCAGCGTAGTCGTCCACTGTCCGGCAAAAGTCGCAGCGATTTCTTTGACGGAGGATCGTCTTTTCCGTCAGGGCACAGTATTGAGGCCTGGTCATTGGCGACCGTGATAGCGAACGAATACCATGATCATCGCCTCGTACAAGTTGCCGCGTACGGAATTGCCGGCGCCGTCAGTGTGGCTCGGTTCACCGGAGAGAAGCATTACCTCTCTGATGTTCTGGTTGGCAGCGTGATGGGCTATGGCATTGGACGCTATGTCTATCATGCACATCACCGCAAGACGTCTTCGGCTACAAGCGATGAAGAGGAATCGCGGGGCAGGTCGCACGCGTGGCCGCTAATCGCTCCGCAATACAATCGTCACGCCCGCGAGTATGGAGCCGTTCTCGCCTGGAGTTTTTGAAAAATGAGGTCAGTATCGGGAGCGACAGGGAGCACCGACATCCTGTCCGCCGGGGGGCGCAGTCCGCTCCAGCTTGTCATCTATAAGAATCCCTTTTCGAAAGAGTTCGCGCTGCGCGCTCAGGCGGACAAGATGTCAGCGCTCCCTATCGCTCCCGGCGTTGACCTCGTGCTCTGATCACTATCAATGTTTGATTCCGTTCGTACGCGATTGACAGTTTGGTACGCCGCCGTGCTGGCGCTGTCTTTGATTGCGTTCGCGGTGATCGTCTATTACGCCGCCGCGAACATTTTCTATTCGCGTCAGGACGAGTTGTTGCGCTCGACGGCCCAAACAGTGGCCAGTGCGTATGTCCAGGAGTTAGAAGAGGAGCAATCCACGGAAAAAGCCAACGATGTCGTGTTGGCTCAAATGGTTTTTCCCAATCGCTATGTCGAAGTGGCCGATGCCGATGGTCACGTTGTCGCCTGGTCCAGTAACCTGGCCGGTCATCAGTTGACCGTTCCCGCTGCGGTGCTCAGCGAAGCGCGTCAGGACGGCGCCTTTGTAGTTCTCAACCAATTGCGCGTGGCGGTGGTGCCGTTGTCTGTAGATCGGAGCAAGCAGATCGGGTTCGCTATCGTGGCTGAACCATTGAGCGTTGTAGACGAAGGACTGCGACGTTTGCGGCGCGATTTTCTTTTCGGCGTTCCCTTGATTCTTGTCCTGGCTTCAATAGGCGGGTACTTTCTTGCGCGCAAGAGCCTCTCGCCGATTGCTTTGATGAATCAACAGACCCAGCTAATCACGGCAAAGAATCTTTCGGCGAGGCTCGATGTAGCCCATCCGAGAGACGAAGTGGGACGGTTGGCCACGACCATCAATGAGCTGTTGGCGCGACTTGATGCAGTTTTCCAGGAGCAGAAGCGCTTTATCACCGATGCTTCTCACGAACTGCGGACTCCGCTCGCTGTCCTGCGCGGTGAAACTGAAGTCGCGTTGCAACAGGAACGCGCTACCGCCGAATACAAAGAATCTTTGGCTTTAATAAAGGACGAGGCCGAGCGCCTCTCGCGGATCGTGGAAAATCTGTTTATGCTCGCCCGCCAACCTGTCGATACGCCGTCGATGGTAAACGAGCCGGTGCGGCTCGATGAGTTGGTCGCTGATTGCGTCAGGGCGGCCCACGTCCTCGCCATGCAGAAAGGTCTGCGGCTAAAGATTGAAGGCGCCCTGCCGCCCGTAACAGTGAGTGGCGACGACGAGATGTTGAAGCGAATGCTGCTGAACCTCCTCGACAACTCGGTGAAATACACGGCCTCCGGCGGCGAGATCAGCGTCGCGCTGAGATCGCAAAATGGTAATGCCCGGATCGTCGTGACCGACACTGGCATCGGTATCGAAGAGTCGGACCAGCGGCGCATCTTCGATCGTTTTTATCGGGTCGATAAGGCTCGTTCACGTGCTCTGGGCGGCGCCGGCCTGGGTCTTTCGATCGCCCGCTGGATTGTGGAAGGCCATGGCGGCTCGCTCTCGGTTGAGAGCGCTCCCGGCCGGGGTAGCGCGTTTACTGCTGACTTGCCTTTGCGGGATTCGTGATGCTCCAATCAAAGGCGTTATTAAAGAGAGGCTGCTCGAACTTATGAATCGGCTTGTCATGTTACTAGCCGTAATATTGATGGGCTTTGCGACCGGCTTTGCTCAGTCTCCGACTGGACGGGCCCCAATTACAGGAATGGTTAAGGACCAGGCCGGCGCCGCCATTGTCGGCGCGAGTGTCCAACTAATTGAGACGAGCAATCATCATCAGTCAACGACCACCGATCAATCCGGCCGGTTTGAATTTCGCCGAGTCGCGATCGGCAATTATCAAGTTCAAGTTGCTTCACCAGGCTTCGAGTCAACCACCCTGGACATAGTTGTCGGTTCGCAGCCGCTCAGTCCGCTTCAGGTGGTGCTGGCGATTGCCAGCCTGCGCCAGGAGACTACGGTGACCAGTACGCCTGCGCAAATCACTACTGAAGCAGCCGACAATAAGGACACGGTTGCGTTGAGTGAGCCGTCGCTTAGCAATCTGCCGGTCTTTGATCAGGATTACATCGGCGCGATGTCGCGATTCCTGGATCCGAGCAGTGTTGGGACCGGAGGAGTCACCTTGATCGTCAACGGAATGGAGGTTAATAACGCCGGAGTTTCACCATCGGCGATCAAGGAAATAAAAATAAATCAGGACCCCTACTCGGCCGAATATGCGCGTCCGGGACGCGGCCGGATCGAAGTGACTACGAAGCCGGGCTCGCCCGAGTACCATGGGACTTTCAACTTCATATTTCGTGATGCTCACCTCAACGCCCGCGATCCCTTTGCGTTAATACGCCCGCCTGAGCAGCGACGTATTTATGAAGGTATCTTCACCGGTCCGATCGAGCGTAGCAAAAAAACTTCGTTCCTGATTTCAGTTAGTCGCAAAGAGGAAGACCTGCAATCGATCGTCTTTGCCCAGGGGCCGGCGGGGAGTATCAGGTCAAACGTTGCGGCGCCGGCTCGTACTTTGCAATTTGCGGCCCAGGTCAGTCACTCACTCAGCGATACCAACACTCTTTCGCTGCGCTACTCGTATCTGGGCGAAACGGTAAACAACCAAAACGTGGGCGGCACCGTTCTGCCTGAGTCCGGCCTCAACTCGCGCAACATGGAACAGGAAATCAACTACGGACAGCAGACCGTATTCTCTCCAAGACTGGTTAATAACTTCCGGCTTCTGCTCGGTTACGAAAGACAGACGAACGTCAGCGTTACCGGCGCTCGTAAGATCTTGGTCCTTGACGCTTTCACCGGAGGCGGCGCTCAAGCCGACTATCTGCGGACCGAATACCACGCGCAGTTGACGGAGATGCTTTCTTACTCGACGGACAAACACCTGATCAAAGGGGGCATTAACATTCCGGACTGGAGCCGTCGTGGATTTGATAACAACTTCAATTCCCTCGGCACGTTCTACTTCTCGAGTATCGGCGATTACTTGCAGCGCCGGCCATACTCGTTCACTCAGCAACAGGGAAACGGCCATGTTGTTTTCCTGGAGAAGCTGCTCGGGTTATTTGTTCAGGATGAGTATCATCCGCGTAAGAACGTGATGATCTCAATCGGCATGCGTTATGACTGGCAGAATTATTTCCACGACAATAACAATTTCGCGCCGCGTTTCTCGTTTGCTTACTCTCCGGGAAAAAATCAGAAGACGGTGTTCCGGGGCGGCGCCGGCGTTTTCTATGATCGATCCGGGCCCCGGCCAATTCAGGACATTCTGCTCTTTAATGGATCCAGGCTGAAGCAATACGTCCTGCCCAATCCGTCGTTTCCCGACCCGCTCAACTCAGGTGTATTACTGACCACTCAACCCGCCGGCATCACGCGACTGCAGCCAAATATAAACCTGCCATATTCGATCCAATACAGCGCCGCGTTAGAACGGCAGCTGCAGAAATCAACGACTTTGGCGGTCACTTATCTGGGATCTCGTGGCTTCCATCAATTCCGCTCGCGCGACATCAACGCACCGCTGCCGCCGATTTATGCAGCGCGCCCTGATGCTTCAATCGGCGTGCTCCGCGAGATCGAATCGGCCGGGCGTAGAGCCAGCGATTCTTTGGAAGTCACCCTGCGCGGCAATGTAACTCACTTCTTCAACGGCATGGCCCAGTATCGCCTGGCTGACTCCCATGACAATACAAGTGGGATTTCCTACTTTCCGCCCAATGCTTATGATCTCTCGGGTGAGTGGGCACGCTCTGACTTCGATCGGCGGCATCGTTTTGAATTGCTCGGAACGCTCAACCCCGGCAAGCTCTTCAACCTCGGCGTCTCAGTGTCGCTCTACTCAGGGGTTCCCTATACGATGACGACCGGACTCGACGCATTTCATACGGGTACGGCGAATGCTCGTCCGGCCGGAGTCGCGCGGAACAGTCTGCAGGGCCCCGGCTATGCTGATGTGGATTTTCGCTGGTCCCGGGATTTCATTTTGGTTAAGAGTAAGAAGAAGGAAGGCGGCGTGAAATCTACTCTTGCAGTTGATGCCTTCAATGTTCTCAACCGAGTGAATTACAACAGCTTCGTGGGAAATCTTAGCTCGCCCTTCTTCGGGCGGGCCGTCTCCGCCCAACCTCCGCGGAGACTGCAACTCTCGTTTCGATTGAAATTTTAGTGCAACTATTCATCGAGATCCCTGGATCGTTCGGAGCTGTTCAATAAACTTTTCATCGCTGAATTTCGCGGCACCGGCTTTGGTCAGCTGAGCTAATTCCTTGAATAACTTTTCATCCACTTCTTTAAAATTAAAGCATGACTTGCCCTGCATTCGCTTCTTCAATTCGGGCGACATGCCCTTGAGCAAATCGGGCGAGGCGTAAACTGACATTAGATAGAAGCTGACATATGCTTTGCCCAGACGCACGCCGCCAAAACAGAGTGGCTGCTTGTTCTTCATGCGGTAGCGGGTGTTCAGTAGATAATACATCTCGTTGTCGTGGGCGACGTCCATCTTTTTTGCATAGGGCTTTAAGACGGATTTCAATCTGGCGAAGACTTTCTCGAAGTCGTTTTTGTTCGGCATGGGGAATTCCTCGGGCG
>DATNNY010000582.1:0-9061 GCA_035601635.1 Pyrinomonadaceae bacterium | reverse complement strand
TGCTCTCACCTCGGCGCCGCTTTGCCTTAGAGCTATGGTTAACAACTCACGCGCATCCTCTTCGTCTTCAACCAACAGCACCGCGAGTCCTTTCAAGGCCAGTGATGATGAAATCTGATCTGCTAATAGTTCGCCGCTGGTGACTGGTTTAGTTTCGCCTTCGTTTTTTCGCCGTGCAACCGACGGAAGCGTCACGGTGAAGCTCGCTCCCCGCCCAGCACCCTCACTGGCGGCGCGAACCGATCCGCCGTGTGCCTCCACCAGATGGCGGACAATGGCCAAGCCCAAACCAAGACCGCCATACTCCCTTGTACTTGCGCTATCAGCCTGACGAAAACGATCGAAGATGTAGGGTAAGAAGTCCGAACTGATACCCTCGCCTGTATCGGTGACGATGATGACGAGGCCGGTATCCTCGCGCTTCAAACTTACCTCGACTAGTCCGTCCTTGGACGTATACTTGACGGCATTCGTGAGCAGATTCGAAACGATCTGTTGCAGTCGCGCGGCATCTCCCCACACCGTCGCCTTCACCGGACCGAGCGTGAGCCGCAATTCAATGCCCTTGGCCTCAGCGGTCGGGCGAACGGAATCCACGGCGGCCTCGATAACCGGCGCTAACTCAACCACGCCCGAATCAAAACGCAATTGACCTGAGATGATGCGCGAGACATCGAGCAAATCTGAAATGAGCCGAGTTTGCACTTTGGCGTTACGCGCAATAGTCTTCAAGGCACGAGCAGCAGACTCTTCGTCCAGCTTGCCTCGGATCAATATCTCAGTCCATCCCACGATGGCGTTAAGGGGACTGCGCAACTCATGGGAAATAGTGGCAAGAAACTCATCCTTGACCCGGTTGGCAGTTTCTGCTTCCTGCCGAGCTTGATGTTCGCGAGCAAGTAGCTCTTCTCGCTCTTCATCAGCGCGCTTTAACTCGGTAATGTCGGTGTTGGAACCGATCCACTCGCGCACCGATCCGTCGGCATTTAAGACGGGCACGACTCGCGCCACAGTCCAGCGCCAATCGCCGCCCGTGTGCCCGATGCGATATTCGATTTCCAGCGGAGTGCGTTCGGCCACGGTGCGCCGCCACTGTTCAGCCACACGCTCGCGATCGTCGGGATGAAAAACGTCCAGCCAGCCAAACCCCTTCCATTGCTCATAGGTTTGGCCGGTGAACTCGCGCCATGAAGGTGAGTCTTCCACTACTGCGCCACTGGCATCGGTGGTCCAGACAATTTGTGCGGAGGCCTTCATGAGCGCCTGGTACCGAGCGTCGCTTTCCTTTAATGCCTGAGTCTGTCTACTCTCCGTAATGTCCTCCATAGCGAGCAGGATCAATTGTGCGCGCCCGCCCCGCTGTTCGAGACGGCGAGCATTCAGAAGCATGGTCCGGTGCCCGATGTGGTCAAACTCGTGCTCGACTTCGAAGTCCTGAAATTGGTGGTTTCGCGGCAGGAGGTCTTCGAGCAGCGTCCGCAGCGCGGGAATATTCCATTGTCGGTTGCCCAGGTCGTATATGAATTTATTCTCGGTCTCTGCCGGTGTGACCTGGAATCTCTGGTAGAAAGCATGGTTGGCCGTCCGCACTTGCAGCCTCTCATCAAGGACGATGAGCGGTTCACGGATCGTCTCGACGATGGCCTGGCTGTAGCTCTTGAGATCGTCAATGTCAATCAAAATCAGTACTGCCCCATCAATCCTGTTGTCCAGTGATTTGTACGGACGGACCTGCATCAAATGCCAGCGTCCGTGCCGGTCCTGCACCTCGCGCTCTCTGACACTGACGGTATCAATCACCTCAATAATCAATTCTTCCAGATCGGGCACATTGATATTCCGCTGGAAGTCGCTTATGGGACGGCCCACGTCGGTCGCGATTAAGCTGAGGACCTTTTCCGCCTGCGGCGTGAAGCGCCTAATACGCAGATCTCGGCCCAGCATAAGAATGGGAAGATTGACGCTCCCGAACAGATTGCTGAGGTCGTCGTTGAGTGTGGCCAGTTCCTGATTGCGGTTGTGCAGCTCGTCATTGAGTGTCGTCAGTTCTTCGTTACCGGATTCAAGCTCTTCTTTGGCTGTTTCCAATTCCTCATTGATGCTCTGCAACTCCTCGTTCGAAGATTGGATCTCCTCGTTGGCGGATTGCAGTTCTTCGTTAGCGGCTTCGTGCTGCTCCACCAGCGATTGCATGTATTCCCGAGTGACCGACAACTCTTCCTGCAAACGCTTTGATTGACCGTTCGCTTCCCGCAGCTTGCTCGCGTCCTTACCGAGCGTCCGGCTACTGGCCTCAGCTCTCTTCTTACTCGCAGCCGACTTCTGACTACCGGGTGCTACAAGAGGCTCGAACAGGACCAGAAAGCAACGTTCGTTCGCCGTGAGACCCTTGATCGGAATCACCTCCAAATTAACCTCACGAGAGTCACCGTTATAGTTGACGCGCACGTCCTCTCTTCTGATCGTCACGTCATCCTTTTTCGCTTTCTGAATTGCGGAGCGCAGAGGCAGGATCAAACCTTCACGGGCCATCTTCAATAGATTGAGTGTTGCCTTTCCCGCAGCCGGCTCAAGATAAGGTCCGGTCGAACCGCGAAATTGCAGTATCTCCATTTCAGTATTGATGACGACCCCGGCCGGAGCGTAACGCGCGAGAAGAATCCGGTCAGCTTCTTTCTGGGCGTCATGCTCGGTGCGAAGCTGCTCATTCAGGAAGCTCGTTTTCTGGCCTGCGCCCACGGCTTTTCGCGCGGTGCCCGAGGCGGAGTGAAACTGTAAGCGGGCTGATGCTGGTTTCTTGGAATAGAAGCGGTGCTTCTTATCCTCTGGAGCAAATAAGTCCGAGGATGACCCCGGCGTCTCCGAAGTCCCGAGCCAGAGCACGCCCGTAGGCTTCAGTGCGTAATGCAAAATCGGCAATACATGCTTCTGCAGTACCGGCTCAAGGTAGATCAGCAGATTGCGGCAGCTAATTAAATCCAGCCGTGAGAAAGGCGGATCGGCTATGACATTCTGTCGCGCGAATACCACCATGTCGCGGAGTGGCTTGCTGATGCGATAGCCGCCGTCCGCTTCCGTGAAGAAGCGCCGCAGCCGCTCGGGCGAGACATCCTGAGCAATGTCTCTCGAGTAAAGACCAGCGCGCGCCTTCTCGATTCCAGGATCGCTGAGATCAGTTGCGAAAATCTGTACGGGCAAATGCTCTGTGTGGTCCGCCGCAAACTCTGCGAAGGACATGGCTATGGAATAAGCCTCCTCGCCGGTCGAGCAACCAAGTGTCCAGATTCTGATCGGCTCATCCGATGTATGGTGCTCATGGTGCTCGACGATTTGTGGAAAGACTCTCTCTTTCAAGACCGCGAAGGATTCCGGGTTGCGGAAAAAGCTGGTCACGTTGATCAGGATGTCCTGATACAACGCCTCAACTTCCGCTGCGTTCTGACGCATGAATTTGGCATAGGCTTCCACGCTCTCCAACTTATTCAAGACCATGCGACGGGTGATGCGGCGATGCAGGGTGTTCGCCTTGTAGTCGGTGAAATCAACGCCTTTAGACTTCTGCAGCAACGCCAATACTTTGCGAAAACCGTTGTGGCCCGCGGATGGTTCCTCATCTTCGGCCGGCGTTCCCGCGATCGGATTAAGAAAAGGGTGACGGCTAATCCGCCCCAGCTCTTTGGCAATACCCTCGGGCGTGAGAACAAAATCCACGTGGCCGGATGCCGTGGCACTGCGCGGCATGCCGTCATACTTCGCCGACTTCGCATCCTGCGCAAACGTGATCCCACCCTCAGCCTTGATGGCCTCCAATCCGAGCGTGCCGTCCGTATCCGTGCCCGAGAGGATCACGCCGATGGCGCGGTGAGTTTGATCTTCGGCCAGCGTGCTCAGGAAATAGTCTATGGGATGCCGGCCCGCGCGCCCCTCCTCGCGTGGCTGCAGGCGCAATGTACCTTCGGCGATCGCCATGCTGGTATTAGGGGGCAGGACATAAACGTTATTGGGTTCGACCCTCATTCCGTCACTGACCTCGGTGACCGGAAGTTTTGTTCTTCGTGCCAGCAGTTCCGTCAGGATACTTTTGTGGGTCGGGTCGAGGTGCGATACGAGTACGAAAGCCATTCCGGTATCGACCCGGAGATGCTCAAGCAATTGTCTGAATGCTTCGAGCCCGCCGGCGGATGCTCCGATGCCGACCACGGGAAAGGAATTGTTTCCACCAGATGGGCGGGGCTTACTTTCAACGCGCTTTCTAAGTATGGACGGCTTAGGCAGGTCGTTCTTAGTAGATCGCTTCGGCCGAGCGGATTTTATGGAAGTGACTTTTTCGCGTACCGACCGCTCTGCCGAACGTGGCGCTGGTTTGGCGCTTCCGCGCTTAGACCTTGCAGCAGGAGATGCTGGTTTCTTTCGATTCATGATCGCGGCTGCGTGCTAAACCGGGTCGGGTTTCCGGTCAATATTAATTCTAGGCCTCATAGTACTACCACTATATTCATCTTGCCAGCGACATAGCGCCATTGCCACGAGCGTTCTCTCAAACGAGCAAGCCGTACGACTGCCTGCTCCTTCCTCTTCACGATAAAAGAAACGAAGGTTACCGACTATTCTTGAAACTGTGAGCAAAGATTTGCCGAAACGCTCTGGCGGTGTGACCGCGTTTCTTCGGTCTCCGGCGGTCGGTCTACGAAATAAGCCATGACGAAGTAGTCATATTTGAAGTAATGGCTAAGGAACTCGACAAGCCGCCCTGTCTAAAGTGAGGTGTGATGGCACTCCTCTTGCTCTAATTGTTTTATGCCAAATGCAATCGCTGCAATCTGTTTTAAATGAATGCAGCAAAGCTCAAACGGATGTAGGTATTCGAACTCGAATACCACATTGGCATTCAACGATTTCAGACACGGGAGGAAAACATGGCAGACGATCGTAAAGACAATCAGGGTGGCGGTCAGCAAGAGGGAGGTCAACAGGCTCCGGGCCGTCAGGGTGACGGACAAGAAGCCGGCGGCCGACAAGGTCAGCAGAGCGGCCAGGGTAGAAAGCAGGGTGTTCCGGGCGGCCAGGTAAGTGGCCTGGGCCAAAAAGGTGGTAAGCAGAGCGACCGCTGATTCCAGCGCGGTGACCGAGGTGAGCTCGATTGAGCGCTCACCTCGCCGCGCGTAAACGTTAGTGAATGCAAAGTCAGTTTTTACAACGGATCAACTGACCGACGATGGAGAAGAACGGCGATTTACATGGCAACGCTCCCGACAAGTCGGAAGTCGTCTTGCTTCTGATCGACGTAATTAATGATCTGGAGTTTGAAGGCGGGGAGGAACTCCTGCGGAATGCTTTGCCGGCCGCGAAGAATATCGCCCACCTAAAGGAACGCGCACGCCAGGCAGAGGTGCCGGTGATTTATGCCAACGACAATTTCGGGCGCTGGCGCTCGGACTTCAACAAGATTGTCCAACACTGTCTGAGGGATCAAGTACGAGGCCAACCAATTGCGGAGTTGCTAAAGCCCGAAGAAGAAGATTACTTCGTGCTCAAGCCAAAACACTCTGGCTTCTTTTCTACTACTCTGGATCTCCTCCTGGAATATTTAGGAGCGCATACCCTGGTTATTGCGGGCATCGCGGGAAACAATTGCGTCCTCTTCACTGCGAACGATGCGTACATGCGAGACTATAAACTGATCATTCCGGCAGACTGCTCCGCCTCTATCAACCAAACAGACAACGACAACGCTTTGCAGCAAATGCAGGACGTGCTAAAGGCTGACATCAGACCTTCCGTGGAAGTCGAATTCACCTCTCGATTTGGAAAGGCAAAGGGCCAGACACAGGCCGCACGGTCCTCGATTCGGCTTAATACCACTCGCAGATCCCCTCGGAGCAAGACGGACTTTCGCAAAACATCGACGGCCTGAGTCAAACGTCCGCAAGCCGTGGCGGAGTGCCGAGGCGAATTTTCCCAGACCACATCACGGTTCAAGTCAGCTCTGATCCTCCATCGATCTTTCAATACACTTGCTTAACCTAACGACTGCTCCAACTTAGGTCCGCTCAGCGAACCAAAGGATGCGATCCGGCACGGCCCTTGCCAAACACGGTTAGCTCTTCGACGGTAACTTCGTCGAATGAGTTCCTACGCACTGTGGCAATGACTTATCAAAACGGAACGTCAAATCGCTTTTACCATGCTCGGAAGTTGTGGCGGCAAGGCCGCAACTCGAGTTTCGCCACGCCCTCGCAAGAAACCGGTAGAAATTAACCCAGCTCGTTTGCCGGCAATCTCAGTACTCAATTGGAGACAATCATGAAGACTTTGAATCAGAAGACTCGCGCTCTATCGCTGTTCGTTCTGTGTCTGGCTTTAGCCGGAGGCGGGGCGGCGTTCGCGGAAAAGAAGTTGGCAAGCAAAGGCCAACCGGCAATCAAAGTGGTGCTGACCGGTAACACTGAACGCAAGGGAGAGCGCGTCGCGCTCGACCAGGCGGGAACGGTGAAGCCGGGCGAGATTATTAACTGGACTATCGACTCGGCCAATGACGGCAACGGCGCCGCGCGCGACTATAAAGCCGTGGGCCAAGTTCCCGCGGGATCATCTTTCGTTGCGGGCAGCGCGGCGTCCCAGGTCGCTTCGGTCACTTACAGCATTGATGGCGGCAAGACTTTCTCCGCGCAACCGACGGTCGAAGTAAAACACGCGGATGGATCGACGAAGCGCGTCCCCGCGCCTGTGTCGTCCTACACACAGCTTCGCTATGAATGGTCCGGCCCGCTCGAAGCCGGTCAGAAGCTTTCCGCTTCGTACCAGGTGCTGGTGAAGTGAGCACGACCTCGCAATCCTGCCGAGAGCCTGACGCGTAAGCAACCGCTCTCTCCCTCAAATTCCATACTCAAAATTCAAAGGAACTAACATGCGAACTAAGATTCCGGCTACGAAATTACTCTGCCAGCTGGCGGCAATTCTCGCGCTCTCTTGCACTTTCATAACCCAGACGACAATAGCTCAGACACCTGGAGGCACCGCGATCGAAAACCGCGCCTCGGTAGTCTTCACTGACAGCGATGGCAACCCATTCACGGCAGTCTCGAATACAGTAACCACAACGGTGGCAAACGTGTCAGGTCTAACGATCACACCTGATGCAGGAACGCGCCCGAACATTGTGGCGGGACAGACCGGAGTTAATTTCACTTTCCGCGTCACCAACAGCGGAAACTTCGCCGACCAGGTGCGTTTCCTTGCCGGTGGCGCCAGCGTCACCCTCACCGGGCCAGGAGTAGTTACGGCTGCGGCGATTGATGTAAACGGCAACGGCGTGATCGACGCAGGCGACACCGATATCAAGAGCAACGGAGCTGACGTTCTGTCGGCGAGCATCGCTCAGAACGGACACGTCGATGTAATTGTCACAGTGACCGCGAGCGCCAATGCAAACTCGAACGCGGCAATCAATGTACGGCTTGGCGATGCAGCCAGCGGCAGTCCCACGTTCGACAATCAGCCGGCCGACAGCTCGGCTAATGAAGTGCGAACTGCGTCGACATCGTCGGCGAATGGTCTGCGCGAGGCTCGTGGAGACATCAGCACCACAGTGGAAAATGATGCGGAGTTGCGGCTTGACTTGACCGCTCCGAGCGGACCGATTTCGCTGGGCTCAGACATTAACTATGCGTGGCAAGTCTGCAACACCGGCTCGCGCGCGGCGCAACCGATTACTCTGATCAATGCCCCGTTGGGAGCCAACATTGGTGTCTTCATTATGGCGCCGGTTCCTGTCGGCACTGCTCTCAAGAGCGGTCAGACCTTTCCCGCAGGCACACTCTATACAACTTCGCCGCTGGCCATCACGCCTTTACTGGCAGTCTGGACGAGCACGCCGCCAGCCAATCTCGCCGACGTAAAGCGGGTTGCATTCAACGTTGGCACTTCGCTGGCCGCGGGCGCTTGCAGCGCCTCCATCAATATGGCAGTCACAGTGACGACGACCGATGCGACTCTGCCGATTGTCGAGATTGGCGATGCCTTTGGCAGCAACAACATTGGTGTTCCCATCACAGATCAATCCGGTGACAATGTGCCGAACGCGGGCGACGGAAATGCGAACTTCGATGAAGGCTCGCAACCCGGTAACGCGGATGGAAACGGCGTGCTCAAGCAGACCGGACTGCAAGCTCAGGGCGCAGTCCTGCTCGGGCCATTGGGACAACCCGGCGCTACCGGTCCGAACAGCAACAACGACGACTTTACCAATCGCAGTGTGACTGCCGGCATCGGCAACGTTCCGCCCGGCGGAATTACTACGGCCGCGGGCACGCTTGTTTTCACGAACACTGTACAGAACAGCGGCAACGCAAACGACACGTTTGCTCTTACCGTTCCTACAGTCCCTACTGGTTTCACCGTCGAGATCAGCATCGACGGCGGCCTTACCTACACGACGGTGCAACCCGGAAATGGCAGCGTCAGTTTGCCGGTCGCTTTTGGAGCTTCTGCAAACTTCCTGACGCGGGTCACAGCGCCGGCCGGACTCAGTGTCTTCACCGGTTTCGATGTCACGATCCGCGCCACCTCTACCAATACACCGAGTGCGGTTAACGACACAATTAATCGTCTCTACACCGGATTCGTTAGATTTGATAAGACGGCCACGGTGATCAATTCGACCGGAATCGGCAGCGCAACTGATGCGGTGCCGGGAGCCGAAATTGAATACGCGATTACATATACGAACGTATCGAGCGCGGGCGGTTCCGGCAATCATGTCTTGACGGCCAACAACATCGTCATCACAGAAAGCGGCAACCTGGCGCCGAGCACCTGGGGCACGACCACAGAGCATGTCGTCGGCGCTTCCGACACGCACAGCGGCGTCATCGTCGGCGATTTGGCGGGCTCAACTCTGCTCACCGATACAGTAGCGACTCTTGGCCCCGGTCAGTCCGGCGTCTTCAAGTTCCGTCGCCGAATCAAGTAAGAACGTACGAGTCACAATCACGGGGCATTAGGCCCGCGTGTAAGCGAGGGCTCCCGTTTTATGAGCCCTTCCTAACGGTCGGGCTAGTGC
>DATNNY010000581.1:0-2840 GCA_035601635.1 Pyrinomonadaceae bacterium | reverse complement strand
CGGATCTTCGTGCAGTGCCTCTACAACACCATCCATCGTCGCCTTCGTTCCGTTCAGCCAGTGCGGATCGAATACGCCGTGACCATCGAATAGGGCCGTCACTTCGAGGTCGCCGACTTTCTGTCGGTAGAAGCCCGGGACCTGATCATGATGTTGCGGTGCTTGAGTCAGAACTGTGTTCGGAGCGGCGACAAAGCTGGCCAGCGCGACCAGGAGAGCGGCGAAGCGCAGCGCATTTTCCTTGATCACGTTTCCACTCCTAACAACTGGTGAAGTAATAACCCTACCTCCGTTGATGTCTTGCGTAACCATTTCCTGTTCTCCTTATTGTTCTTTTCATCTGCACAATTCAACTCAAAAAAAGTCAATGCGCCTTTTCGCGGATATTACGAACCAGATCTGCCACGGTTATTTTCGCGAGTGATTTCTCGAAGCTGTCCTGAACTTGGGAAAGAACCCCCGACATGCATTCTTTGAGGTTGCAACTTACCGGACACCTCTTTTCCACAGGATAGGAGTGAATCGCAAACGGCGGTGGCGCCGCACTTGCACGGTATATATCTAACAGCGTGATCCGTTTGGGCGCGCGCGCAAGTACGCACGCTCCGGCCTTTCCGCGTGTCGTCACCACCAATCCCGCTTTCGAGAGTTTGGAGAGCGACTTCCGGACGAAGGTGGGATCGGCGTTCACGCTCGCGGCCAGAGTCGCCGAGGAGAGTTCCTTGCCATGGTAGAACCCGAGCGCCGCCATGATGTGCGCGGCGACGGTAAATTGGACGCTCTTCACTGACATACTGTGTCTCTCGCTTATATGTGATGTTCAATAGCACAATTCGGTTCTCCGTGTCCAATCGATTTTCACAAATCCGGCCGCGACCGGTTTGCGTCAAGCGTTAATGCCGCCATCGACTGTCAGGTTCGCACCATTGATGTATGACGACTCCGGACCGGCGACAAACGCTACCAGCGCCGCAACCTCGTCAGTTCGTCCATACCGATCAAGCGGGACGGCTGCCTTCTGGCCTACTGCCCACTCACCTGCGGCGGGATTCAGATCCGTGTCAATTGGCCCAGGCTGGACATTGTTGACAGTGACGCCGCGCGCTCCGAGTTCACGCGCGAGCCCTTGCGAAAACATTTTGATGGCCCCTTTGGTTGCCGAGTAAGGCGCCATGCCGGGGAAGAAGACTCGCTCGCCCAAGCACGATCCAATCATGATGATTCGACCGCCGCTCTTGATGTGTTTGAGCGCTGCCTGAGTAGCAACGAAGGTCCCGCGGACGTTGACCGCGAAAACGCGGTCGAAGTCCGCAAGTGTCGTCTCTTCGACTGACATCGGAATGACCGTGCCGGCATTGTTCACCAGTACGTCAAGTTGGCCAAATGTTTCGACTGTAGTTTCGACAGCGTTTCTGACTGCGTCGGCGTCGGCAGCGTCCGCCTGGATAGCGACCGCCTTTCCGCCGCCACGTTCGATCGCTTCGACCACCGCCGCAGCGGCATCTGCGCCTTTCGAGTAAGTTAGAGCGACGCTAGCTCCATCTGCGGCCAGGCGCTTCGCGATTGCGGCGCCGATGCCGCGCGACCCGCCAGTGACGAGCGCAACCTTGCCTGCCAGTCCTCTTTCCTGATTGTTGCCCATGTTTTTCCCTTTCATTATTTGCATTGCTGTTTAAGCAGAAGTTTTCGGAAAACTTGTTCCGAACATTGGAGCTTTACTCTGAGACTGTTCTTCGGTCACTTCATCCTGAATGACATCCCAATGTTCGACCAGAAGGCCGTCCTTGATACGAACAACGTCCGCGGCAATCCAATTCACAGGAGCACCGAAGTCGCTAAATCGCCCGTGAACGATCACGAAGTCGCCCTCGGCGACGATCATTCCCGGTTCGTACCGCAGCGTGGGCGGAAGACTCTTGATAAGCTTGAAGAGTCCTTCTATGCCGGGTTCAATGTGAGCGCTATGCTGGATGTAGTCAGGGGACCAATATCGTTCAGCCGCTACGTAGTCACGCTTATTGAACAGCGTGTCGAAAGCCTCAAGGACAAGCGCTTTATTTTTCGATTCGGTTGTCTGACTCATTTCTATTCTCCTGCTTGCGTGGTGTCTCTCAAGTTCGTTGATAAAACCATGATCGGTTCTCAGCCTGCGGAGCAGGCGGCGGCATAAAGCCTGGGGCGTAAGCCCCAGGAAGGATTCAGGAAAGACTCCCAGCCTGCGAAAGCGGGCGACAGCGCAACGCGAACTCCGTGTCCGTCATTCATAAATCGTCGATGCGAAACCATCGCTCTGCCGCCCGCTCTCGCGGGCTAATCACCTTTCATTCCTCGAACCTGGGGTTTCGCTCGGCTTCACCCCAGGCTTTATGCTGCCGCCTGCTCCGCAGGCTGGTCACCTTCATTTCAGATAACTTTGGAGACGCGACACTGGTCATCATCTACGAATCACAGAGCCGTTTTGCCACCATCGACTGCGATCGTCGCACCCGTTATGAAAGCCGCCTTTTCTGAGGAGAGGAACACAATTGACTCGGCGATCTCCTCGGGCTTGCCAAGACGTTTGAGCGGCACTCCCGCAATCAACCCAGCCTTCCTTTCGTCACTGCCGGCGAACCTGGTCAGTAAGCCAGTATCGATCGGACCAGGAGCAACGGCATTGACTCGGACGCCGGACCCGGAAGCCTCAAGTGCAGCTGATTTCGTTAGGCCTTCTACGGCGTGCTTGCTGGCCGCGTAAACTGACGCCCCAGCTCCGCCTGTATGGCCGAAGGTAGACGACACGTTGACGATGCTCCCAGACCCCTGGGCCAACATCACGCGCAGCTCATGCTTCATGCTCA
>DATNNY010000580.1:0-11426 GCA_035601635.1 Pyrinomonadaceae bacterium | reverse complement strand
GACCTCGCCACGCGCAGCGTCAATACCAGCCGCCATCGCGGGCGTCTGCCCATAGTTTCGTCGCAACGCAATCACGCGCACACGATGATCCCTGGCCGCGATTTCGCGCAGCACATTCAGACTGCCGTCGGTCGAACCATCATCGACGTAGATGATCTCGGCCGACCGCCCCAGGTGGGCCAGCGCGCGATCCAACTTCTCATGGAGCGGGCGCAGGTTGGGTTCTTCGTTTAGCACCGGCAGAAAGACAGAGATGTCCGGAGCATCGGCGGAAGGCAAACTGACGCCGCTCATTGACCTATCAGAAATACTTTGCTTTTCGTCGAGTTTGAGCATCAGGCGGCGCTACGAAGTTTTTCCTTGATCCAACGGCTTACAAGTTTATCGGCCGGAATGCCTTTTTTCTTTGCGATGGCTCGAATCCTATCGTAAACGGCTCCATCGATTGAGATGAGATGAGTCCTTTTCTTAATATCGAATTGGCAGTCTACTTCTTTAAAGTATTCTTCGTAGTCGGCAGTAGAGTGCGTGTCCCAAAACTCGGCGGCCTCTTCGACAGTATCGAAGTGTTCCGGGAGAGGATCACGCGCTTTCGTTCGTTTACTTCTTGCGTTTGTCATAACTCCTCATCTCTCTGTTGTTCGCATCGCGAGCAGAAATAACTAGTCCCTGGTTCTTACCTTTGTAAATGAAAAAGATAGTCAAATAGCGTCCGTCATCGGTCTGTCCGATCGTTTCATAAAGATCCTCCCCCTTGATCGCCTCGACCGATCCATCTGACTGGAGGCTTTTTCCGGAAAATCTCCTCAACTTCCTCTTCGTAAACCTGGTGCTTTCGCTCGATCTTTATCAGAAAATTCTTTCAGCCAGATGACTTCTCTGATTCTCATTCAACCTCAAGCTCGCCGGGCGACGCAAATGATCGACACGCCGAACGGAAAATTGATGTGCCGCAGCCACCAACTTTCGGCGCCCAGAATCCGTCCGAGCAAACCATTCAGAGCGCCAATCGTAATGTTGTTTTCAGATGCCGGACGCAAACCCGTCAGCCGCATCAACGCTCGGCCGATAAGAATCGGGACAAAGAAAGTAACGTTCGCGTAACTTGCCCGCTCAACCTCTAATCCTGCGTCTCTAAGCTTCTGTTTCAATTCCGGTAAAGTGTAACGGCGGCGATGATGGCTAATATCGTCCTGAACTCCCCACAGAAACATGAAGGCTGGCACGAACAGGACGGCACGGCCATCTGGACTAAGCACCCGGCACATTTCGCACAGACCGGCAATATCATCATCGAGATGCTCCACGACATCAAGTCCGGTGACCAAATCGAACGACGCATCAGCGAAGGGCAAACTCTCCGCCGCACCTTGCTTTACTTCATCCAGTCCGCGCGCCCGGCAGAAGTCGAGGGCTTCAGCGGAAACGTCAACTCCTTCGGCCGCGCCGAACTGCGCCAACATCTGAAGATTGGCGCCGGTGCCGCAACCCACATCCAAAATCCGCGGCCGTTGTTTCCCGAGATCCCGGCAGACTTTTTGGACAAACTCGGCGATGATGCGCCGCCGGCCCGCGAACCACCAGTGTTTGCCCTCGACCTCGTACATGATCGAGTAGGTGTGCTGCTCCATCTCGCGCGGGAGATGATCGGTCGCGGTGTTTGCGTGAATGGCCATTCGGTCCCTGCGGCTCTGCCGCCTGATGTGCGGTAGGGCTCTGCCCTACCGGCAATCTGATCTTTCTTTGCGAGGCTGCGCCTCGCTTCGGAGGAATAGCCTCCTTTTTATGAAATGGCGTCGCAAAAAGGCGGAGCCTTTCCGCACATCGGGCGGCAGAGCCGCAGTGCAGACATTGTAGAGCACTTGCTTAAAGATTACTTCCGGCTGGAACTACTTTCCTTAAACCACTCGACGAATTTTTCAATTCCTTTTTCAATCTGTGTCTGCGGATCGTAGCCGAGCAGCCGGCGCGCTTTGCTAATGTCGGCAAACGTCTGGGGCACGTCCCCAGGCTGCAGAGGCTGCCGGTCGATCTCAGCTTGCCGACCCAGCTCCTGCTCCAACAGCCCAATCAATTCGCGCAATTCGACGGTGCGCGACTCGCCCAGGTTGATTACTTCATATTTGCTTTGATGGTAATCCATCGCCGCCCGCACGCCGGCAATGATGTCGTCTATATAGGTGTAATCGCGGCGCGTTGTGCCGTCGCCAAAAACTGGTATCGGCCAGCCGGCACTGATTAACTTTGCGAACTTGTGAATCGCGAGATCGGGCCGCTGGCGCGCGCCATAGACTGTGAAGAAGCGCAGGCAGACGATGCGCATGTCGTACAGGTGCGCGTACGAATGGCAGAGCAGCTCGCCGGCTGCTTTCGTCGCCGCGTAAGGTGAAATCGGATTAAAGATCGGATCGTCTTCGCTGAATGGCACTTTCGCGTTTGATCCGTAAACGGAAGATGACGAGCCAAAGACAAACTGCTTCACGCCGTGTGCGCGGGCCAGCTCGAGCAAATTCAGAGTGCCGTTGACGTTGGTCTCGACATAAAGCCGCGGCTCTTTTAGTGATGGCCGCACGCCGGCGCGAGCCGCCAGATGCACGAGGCAATCGAAGTTTGCGTCGCTAAACACCTGCGAGAGTGTTTCCTGATTGCGAATGTCGGCCTCGACCACTTTGAAATTGGTGTTAGCCAGACGCGCGCTCAGGTTCTCTCGCTTGATGGCCGGATCGTAAAAATCATTGAAGTTATCAACCACGGTGATCCGCCAACCGCCTTCAGCCAGCAAATGATCGACCAGGTGCGATCCGATGAAACCGGCGCCGCCTGTGATTAGAATATTTTTCATTTGAAAAACAAGTTAGCCACGAAAAGGCGCAAAAAGCACAAGAAAAACAGCGCAGAGTATCTGAGCTCACCAGCACTCACCACATTTCTCTTGTGCCTTTTGTGCCTTTTTGTGGCTCACTACTTCGTCGCATAGATCCACAAGTGCCAGCCCCAACGCGCAGCCAACGCTGATTCGATCGATCGCGGCAGCAGGTTGCCAATTAGAGGGATGAATCTCTTATTAAGAAAATACGCACGCAATCCAACGCGGCTAAACTTCTTGAATAGCTCGCGCGCTTCGCGCCGCGAATAAACGCGCACCAAAGGATTTCCAGCACCGTCCGTACTCTGGCTGAGAAACTCATCAGATGAAGCCTGGCCGTCATTCTTTCCGGTTGGGAGTCGCGCGTGTTCGCGTAGCGACTCAATCGATTCGCCCGTCAGACGATGAACGATCTTGAGCCCCCTTTCGCTGCGCAACAAACCCGCGCCCGCGCGACGCAAGACACGAATGCCGATAAGATAGTTATAACTTCCGCGATGATACAGCATGATAGTAGCCTGGCCACCCGGCTTCAGCACCCGATGGATTTCGCTGATCGCGCGCGCAGTGTCGGGCGTGTGATGCAGAACGCCATGAGAATAAACTCGATCGAAAGAAGCGTCGCCAAAGCCCAAATTCTCGGCGTCGGCCACCTGAAACGTTCCCGCCAGCCCTGAAATCTCAAATCTTCGCCGAGCCAGATCAATGGCAGCTTCAGTCAGGTCAACGCCGGTATATCGTGCGCCGGCTTTGGCAAACTGGGCTCCATCCGTGCCCAGCCCGCATCCGATTTCGAGGACACTCAAGCCGCGCGCGCCGCTAAAATCCGCCGCGTCGGGAATGTGCCACTCCTTCGCATACCGGTGCGCTTCGACCAGATCGAAGAACTCGGGCGTGCCCATCTCGGCGTCGCTGAACTTGGCGCCGCACGGATGCGCTTGCCAAAATGCGCGTACACGCTCTTTTAGATCGGCGTTCGATTCGATGGGTTTTAAAGTCGATTGCGACACTGTTTCTGACCGCGAGTGATTCAGATATAGTTCCGACAAAACCGCAACGCGCTCGACACCCCACGTAGTCGGCTGGGCGGCAACGTCTGGCCTTAGTCAACTGTCAGATGTCCAGTATAAACTGAAAGTCACAGGGAATGCAGGATCGTGGTAAATTAAGGCAAGCGCGAGCAGGATGCTCGCGAACCGCAGGCAAAGATGCCTGCGCTCCAGAAATGATTACTTTTCAGATCTCAGGCTACTTAACAGAATTCTCTCGCGGCAGAGCTGAAATCACCTTGGACACTTCGCCGGCAAACGTGCGCGAGGCCCTGGATAGTTTATGGAGCGAACACGCCGGCCTGCGCGACCGCGTGCTCAACGAGTTGGGCGAAGTGCGCCCCCACGTAAATGTTTTCGTCAACAGTCAGACCGTTCCCCGGGATCGGGTTTTGCAGACTGAGATAATGGGTGACGCGGAGGTTTGCATTATGCCTGCAGTCAGCGGTGGCGAAGGCTTGAGAGATTAACCTGAACTGAAGGCACATCACGACCGTATCACTGGTTAACTATGTTTTGTCCGAGCTGTGGTTCCAACGAGCAGACAAGTCAGTTTTGCCGGGCCTGCGGTACTGACTTGCGAACAGTGCGCACGAGTCTCGAGCGTCCCGACTCAATCACCGCAATCGCCGTTACCGCGCGCGAAGAGATCGGCCGTGCGGTAGCGGAAAAGATTCGCGAGGTGGAAGGGTCTCGCGATCTGAAACAAGTCGCCGAAGACGTTTTGCCGCAAATCGAGAAGTTCCTTGAATCGCCTGAAGAAAAGCGTCTGCGACGGATGCGCGCGGGCGTGATCACTGCGGCGAGCGGCGCTGGCGCGTGTGTAACTGGTTTAGTGCTGGCGGCGATTATTTATGGCGATGTTGGCAAAGCGCTTACGATGGGAGGCGCCGGGCTGGGCTTCCTCATATTTTTAGTGGGCCTGGGCCTGGTGCTCAACGGCGTTTGGTTTACGGGACTTAGGAAAGGGGTCGAGGATCATTCGCTTGATGCCGACTTACAGAACCAGCTCGACGCGGGATATGCGCCCTCGCAATTAATATCCGGCAGCGCAACGCCGCCAACGTTTCGTTCGCCAACCACTTCGAATCTTTCCAAAGCCTCTGGGCCTTCGGTCACTGAGCACACGACCCTTCATTTAAAGAATGACCGGTGAGGCTAACGTTGAGTCCGCGTAAAGCGAACAACTGTAACTCTTCCGTCCGCCTTCGCGGACTCTCCTTTTGAATCTCTTATGGCCCTGACGATCGCAGGTTGCCGCGTCTCTGAAATGCGAGAAGGCGTGCCGCTTATTAACGGGACGCTACGCATGTGGAACCAGATTGGCCGAGGGACGGGCGCGCAGGCGATCTCGCTGCGCATAGTGGAGTTCGCGCCAGGTCTTTCACCTGGAATTCGCAACGGTGACTGCGACGAAATTCTTTACGTACTCAACAGTGTGGAGCGCGGACATCCCGTCCGCCTAAGCGAGCGCAGCGAGCGAACCGCCGAAGGCGAATCGGGCCCCAAGATTCTTATAGACGGTTGGGCATATGATCTCGGCCCTGACACCGGTATCTATATTCGCCCGCACGAAACCTTCGCTATCGACAGCCCAGGTCCTGATTCCATCGTGTTGGTCAGCTCACGCTGCCCCGAACCTAACACCATCGACGAATTCGTGACACCATTGACCGCTCCGAATTCCGGTCCAGCACCACCATCGCCATCGCCGCTCGTACGTCTCGCCGATCGTCCGGCCCAGCCGACGGCCGATCGCTGGTATCGGGTAATGGTTGACGACGAGATTGGCAGTACTAAAGCCACGCAGTTTGTCGGCTCGATCCCGCCCGGGCGCGCTCCCGATCACTTTCACCAATACGAAGAAGTGCTTTTCATTCTGAAAGGCGAAGGCCGCATGTGGGCCGGCGAAACCAACACACCAATCAAAGCCGGCTCGTGCATCTATCTGCCCAAAGGACAAGTGCATTGTGTCGAGAATACCGGCAAAGATGAGTTGCGTTTGCTGGGTGTGTTCTATCCGGCGGGTAGTCCGAGTGTCAGATATGATGCGTGAATGGAGCGCGTTTGGAGCGCGGACATCCTGTCCGCCCTGAGCGCGAAGCCGAACCAGGTTTTGATTGTGATGGACTAGGCTGAGCGTGCTTCGGCACGCTGGCGGACTGGGATGTCCGCGCTCCTGTAGCTATATCAACTCCGCCAGGATCTCCATCGCTTCCCGCACCTCTTCATCAGTATTAAAGAAATGCGGCGACATGCGCAGACCGACTTTGGGGCGGCAGTCGACGAAAACTTTTCTTTCCGCCAGACGCTTGACCATCGCGGGACCATCCTCAACATAAATCATTACTGAGGCGCCGCGGTCTTCAACATTAGGCGGGCTGTTTACTTTCCAACCCTGCTCCAAAGCAAAGTCGATCATCCACGCAGTGCGGCGCTGTGATTCGGCTTGAATAGTCTTCACGCTGACCTCTTCGATAATTTGCAGACCGGGAAGGACAGAATAAAGCGCGGGAATGCTGGGCGTTCCCTGCGCAAAGCGGCGCACAGAGTCGGTGTACTGCATGGGTCCCGGCGCGAAGTCAAACGGCGCCGCATGCGCTACCCAACCCGTCAAACGCGGCGCCAGATCGTTTTGCAGATCCGGACGCGCGTACAGGTACCCGCATGCCGGCCCGCCGCAAAGCCACTTGATCGTGCCGCCGATCATAAAATCCACTTCCCAGTCGCTCGCCTGTAGTTCAATTGCACCCGCCGATTGGTAGACATCAAGCAACACATGAGCGCCATACTTATGCGCGCGCTCAACGATTGCTTTGACATCAACGCGGAATGAGCTGCGAAACGAAACATGCGACATCGCCACCAAACACGTCGCGTCATCAATCGCATCCAAAATGTCTTCGAGTCTTATCGTGATTCCGTCTTCGCTATGTACGACTTCAACGCTCGCACCCAGGCGAGCTTGCCCTTCCCAGATGTATTCCATCGAGGGGAAATCCAGCGCGCTGGTCACGATCTTGTTTCGGTCACCCTCGCTGAAATCGAAGCAGGAGGCAACGCTGGAAAGCGCAATCGAGGCGTTGGGTTGCACCTGGACTGAACCGGGGCCACCGCCCAGTATTTGGGCGATGCGATCACCCACACCCGTGGACATCTCCCACCAACTGGCGGCCCAGGCATCTTCGCTGGTGTGATGTTCCCAGGCTTCGTAATAGGCGAGCATCGAGTCGCGAGTTGCTCGCGGCACCGGGCCCAGGCTGTGACTCAGCAAGTGAATACCGGAAGCGAGCGTCGGGAAGTCTTCGCGGCGGCGGTTGATTTCAGGAGCGGGTTTCATGGTTATGTTCTTCTTTGTGTCCTCCGTGGTTAAATGGTTTCAGTGAAAATAAACCACAGAGGACACAGAGAAGAAGATTAAGGCCTACGCGCGAATCTGTGAAAGCATTTTCTCCAAGCCCGCTGCATCCGTGCTCAGGCTTTCCATCACGCGTTCTGCTTCTTCCCCAATCGGCGGATCGATCGTCTCTTCGCGAATGTGCCGCAGAATCTCACCCGCGACAAACTCCGTGGTCATCTTCGGTACATCGGCGCCTTTGCTCATGTCTGTATCGATCGTCGTCGGCATTACGGTCATCACATGCACCCCGCGATCGCTCAGGTATGCGCGCAAAGCCTGACCCAGCGAGAGCAGCGCGGCCTTACTGGCGCAGTAAGTGCCAACCAGCGGCAGATTGATTTTGGCAAAGGCTGTGGCCACATTCACGATCATCCCTGAGCCCTGCTCGACCATCGCGGGCGCGAGGGCCCGCGTCATCCGCAGCGCTCCGAGGTAGTTCACATTCATCTCTTCCAGAGTTCTTTCAAAATCCATTTGCAGCGGATTGCCATACCCTGCCACGCCCGCATTGTTGACCAGAATATCAACAAGGCCCAGCCCTGCTGCCGCGCTGACATCCTGATCAATAGTTACATCCAGCTTGATGGGAGTGATCGGCGCGTTAATCACCTGCGCGTCGCTTTTCAACTTCTCGATATCTTCAGCTTTGCGCGCGCCGGCAAAGACTTCGCGCGCACCCGCTCCTGCAAATGCGAAGGCGAGTGTGCGGCCGAGACCGCGACTCGCGCCGGTTACTAAGACTCTTCTGTCTTTGACTTCCATAAGATTAGTCGCGCCTTTCGGCGCTTAGTGCGCTCAGCGGGAACGCGCCGTCCGCGGTCCCAGCACGAAGCGGGCATAAGCATACAGCGCCGCGCCTATCGCCGCCCATACCAGCACGAGTTCCACGCTGGTCAAAGAATGATTCGCGATTCTCTCGGCTAGACTATGCGTCCGCAAAGCACCTACGTCTTGAACCACCTGCACCACTATCAACGCTCCCATTGAAATAACTGAAAGCGAAGCCGCCGCGCGCTGCAACCAAAGCGGCATTCCAATGCTGATTTGTTGGTGGAGCTTTGGATTCCAACGCGGTAACAAAAGAAAAGTAAGGCTGTGCAGAAAGTAGAGCAGCACCAGAGCGAAGACCGCGATGTTCAAAGCCAGGGAAAGCTGTTTGCTGATTAGCAGCAGAGCGCTGGCGCCCAGCGTAAGTGTCAATGCCCGCACCGGTGTCGCCGTTCGCGGATTAATGAATCCGAGCCAGGGGGGCGCGAGGCGATCTTCGACAAAGATGATCGCCAAACGTGAGGGCACAATCAGCGTAGGATTCAGAGAAGTTGTAATCGCCATGATGGCGCCGATGGTCACCAACGCCGCGGCGCCCCAGGGCAGATAGACCGCGGCCACTTCGGTCATCGGCGCGTTGCTCGCTTGCAGGCGCGCTCCAGGCAGCACTCCAAAGGCCACTGTCGACATCAGAATGAAAATGGCCGCCGCCGCTGTGATGCCTTTGAGAAAAACGATTGGGAGCCGGCGGGTGCTGTCTTTGACTTCACCGGCTGTCTGGGCCAGGGCTTCAAAGCCGGCATAAGAAAAGAAAAGCGGGATCAGACTGGCCGCAAATCCGCTCGCGCCATGGGTGACGAATGGCGCATAGTTTGCCGGATGAATCGCGAATAACCCAGGCACGACCAGCACCAGAATCGACAGACCCAGCACCGCGCACATTGCGACCTGGATTCTGCCAAACCACTTCACTCCGACCACGTGCACGAGATAGAAGAAAACCAGGCTGCCCACGGCCAGTGCCTGGTGAACTATTTCGCTCGTGAAACGTCGGCCGCTAAGCTCGATCAAATAATCGGCCAGTGCGCTTGCCAGATAGGCGCCGGCCCCAACGTAAGCGATGATCTTCAACCACGATCCCACGTAAGCCAGGCGAAAACCGCCCAGTGTGCGCGAGATGTGCAGGTATTCACCGCCGGGCTCCCGGCCCAGCGAGGTGGAAATGAAGGCAGCATAGGGAACTGAAGTAGCTAGAATCGCCGGCATCAGCACTATATAACCAAGAATTACACTCGGCCCAGTCAGGGACCACGCCTCGCTGGTGACTTTGAAAATGCCGGCGCCGACCAGGATTCCGATTAGCGCCGCGTAGGATTCGATCGTGCCGAGATCACGGCGGAGCCGCGAGACGAGTGGTGAAGGGTTGGTATGCGAATGCATTCAGCTTAGTTGAACAACACGCGGTCCGAGGGCCGTTAGGCCCGACATATTTATAGTAACCCGGGGGCTATTTGATTAAGGCCCGTAGGGCCGGCACATCTGATCTGGTTAGGTCGATTTGAAAACGTAACGCGGGTCATATGGCACATCAAACTTATCAAGCAAACCAACATATTCGTCATGAAATGATCTTTTTTGGTGATGCTTTTGCTGGTTTTGAATGTAGCGAATTACTGCGCCTAGCTGCGAATGGGAATATGAGAACGCTCCAAAGCCTTCCTGCCAGGAGAATCTACCTCGAACCCATCGCTTTCGATTAATAAAGTTTGTAGAGCCGGACTTGATATCACCAACCAAGTCTGACAAGTCGCTGTCGGGTCTTTGCCCGATCAGAACGTGAGCATGATCAGGCATATTGTTAATCGCTATTAGCTTTTGTCTTTGTGCCGTGACAATTCCCGTAATGTACTTCTGGAGTTCGTCATTGTGGTTGGGATCGATGAGGTTCTGTCGACCTTCTACGGCAAACACGATTTGAATGTAGATTTGGGTGTATGTGTTGGCCATGATCATTCCTCCTCTTAATTGAATTGAGAGCGTCAACCAATTGCGATTCGCCGGCTGTATATATGTCGGCCCTACGGGCCTTTCTTACCTTGTCGTTGTCGTTACTATAAAGATGCCGGGCCTAACGGCCCTCACATTTCGCCACCGTCACCCACTTCTCACCGTTTTATCAACTCATTCGCCGGCAAACTTGGATCGAGAACTTTCTCAGCCGTCTCAACGCCGGCCACCGGCAGTTTCGCACTATCAATCAGACCAAGTTGCGCCAACACCGAAGCCTGATCCCAGTAAATATGTTCGTGGGCCAGCTTGCCGTCGCGAAAGTGAACGATCACGACCAAAGGAATCTTCACGTGCTTGCCTGTGGGCGCCACGCCCGGCAGCATCCAGTCCATTTTGATCGTGTGGGTGAATTCAAAGACCATTTCATCGACCACTCGATCGGTTCCAATAGTACGCGAGACTGGAGTCATCGAAGTGTCTGGCGGCATCTGCGGGATGAACCGTTGGGAATAGAACTCGCGGAGCTGTTCGTGACCCACACCGCCAGTTAAAACCGGAACGTGATTGACGTACGCATCAGGCACCATCGTCTTGAGGGTGTCTGCGGTATCCCGCGTCGCGAATTCATATTTGACATGTTCGTCCCAGCGATCCGAGAGCGACTTTTGCGCGTTCGCCAATCCCTCGCCCGCCAAATTGCGGACAAAGAATTCCAGCGTGCGCAGGTTCGCCAGTTCCGCCGCCGCGGCGTCAAAGTGCTCCCCACCTGGCCGGCCGAACGCGTGATCCTGTTCCGGATAATCATGAATCGTGGCCAGCGGATTTGGATCGAGCACCTCGTGAATCTGCCGCTGAGCTTCGGGCGGACAATACTGATCCTTTCCCGCGATGTGCAGCATCAATGGCGAGCTGAAATGGCTTGCTTCGCTGAGCGTCTTCTCGATACTGACTCCGTAAAAACCAACGGCACAATCAGGTTTGAAGCGAGTCGACAACAACCAGGCGAGATTGCCGCCGACACAGAACCCCACCGCGCCAACCGTCCCGCTGCACGCCGGATGTTTGCGCAGAAATTCCAGTGCAGCCGCTGAATCCTCAACCGCCTTTGCTTGATCCAGTCCCTGGTAAAGCTCGAATGCCTTCTGCCACCCTGCTTCTGTCTGATCGCTTAATTCAACGCCACGCTCCTGTCGCCAAAACAGATCCGGGCAAATCGCGACGAACCCATGCGCCGCGTACCAGTCGCAAACGTTTCGCAGGTACTGATTGACGCCAAAGATTTCCTGCAAGACGACAATGCCCGGACCATAACCACCGGCGGGCAAGACCAAAT
>DATNNY010000579.1:0-4910 GCA_035601635.1 Pyrinomonadaceae bacterium | reverse complement strand
GCGGACAAGCCCTCTCCCCGACCCTCTCCCAAAGGGTGAGGGAGACGCGGCGAAGTCTTTCGTGATGCAAACGAAACCGAAACAAAGCTTTCATTTTCCGCGCACGACGTTAGTGATCGAAATCGATCGGCGTTGCGTGTTTCCGGATTGCGCGGCCAGAAATCAAATCAGTTTGACGAAACAAGAAGCAATTGAGTACCGTGGTTTTGATTGCTTCCAATGTAAGCGGCGGAATGAAGATCGCGTGCGCCGGTCAGAGTTACCTGACTTCTGGGCAACGGCAAGCTGAATCGCTGTCCCTAATACTCATTTCGTACTCGCCCTTGTCGGATTACGTGCGGCTTTGAGTCTGACTACCAGCATTGAACAACCAGAGCCGCGCAAACCCGCGCGTCCTTATCCAGGAATGCTCCCGCAGTGGGCACTTAATATCGTACGCCCCGCAGCCGGCCTGCTGAGCCGGTTGTTGTGGCGGATTCATTGGCGCCACCTGGAACATATTCCGAACGTTGGCGGAGTGATCATAGCCGGTAACCATCAGACCTATATGGATCCTTTCTGGATTGGCAGCCGGATCAAACGTCCAGTCCGATTTCTGGCTTGGAATGAGGCGTTCAGTTGGCCGCTGGTGGGACGGATGATGGCTCTATTTGGCTCCTGGCCGTTGAATTTGGAAGGTCACGACCCGGGGGCGATTCGCCTCTCTCTACAGTGGGTCCGGGAAGGTGGGGCCGTGGTACTTTTTCCCGAAGGCGGCCGCGGTAATCCTGACGGGTCAATGAAGAAATTCAAACCGGGGGCGGTGCGAATGGCGCTGGAAGCGGGCGTGCCGATCTTGCCGGTCACGGTTCGCGGCGGTCAAAGGGTCTGGCCGAGCAGCTTAAACTTTCCCCGCCTGGGACATTCGGTCGAGATTATTTATCACCCGCTTTTTGTGATCCAACAGCGCGAGAACGAAGACGTTCGCGAATGCGCGCGCCGGGAAACAGACAGACTGGCGGAGATAATTGGATCGGCGCTGTGATCTCGTGATGTCGCATTTGCACTCCAACTGATTCAGATACTAAGTACCCGCATCATCTCCGCATGCAGCAAACCGTTACTCGCAAGGATTGGTGGAGTAAAAATACTCAAAGAACTACCGTCATACTTTGAAACACGCCCGCCGGCTTCTTCCACCAACAACGAACCCGCGGCCACATCCCAGGGCTTCAGTCCTTCTTCCCAGAAACCATCAAATCTGCCGCAGGCGACATAGGCGAGATCAAGTGCGGCGGCCCCATCGCGGCGCACTGCCTGAGCATTCATAATGAAATTTGCAAAGTGGCGCGCGAATTCGCTGCGTTCGCGCACATCGTAAGGAAAACCCGTGCACAACAGCGCTGCGGCCAAAGTATCGACCGGCGAAACCTGAATGCGCCGCCCATTGAGCGACGCGCCTTGACCGCGTTCCGCGCTGAACAATTCATCGCGCATCGGATCATAAACGATACCAATTTCCATTCTTCCTTTGTGTTCCAGTCCGATCGAGACACAAAAACACGGATAGCCATGCGCGTAGTTTGTCGTGCCATCCAGAGGATCGATGATCCAACGCCACTCGTCCTGGCCCTCGCGATCGGCCGGTCCGCTGGCGCCTGACTCTTCGGCCAGGATCGAATGACGCGGATGATAAGTCTTGATGCGTTCGATGATCAGTCGCTCCGAAGCGAGATCGGACTCCGTAACCAGATCGAGTTCGCTCTTGTTGGTAATCTGAAGCGCGCGTCCGAATCGCTCGGCCAATAATCGCCCGGCATCGCGGGCAGTTTGAATCGCAAAGTTAAGCAAACGAATCCCTTTCGCTTCTGCCAGTAATTAGACAAACGAGTTTTGGGTTCAGGATATATCAGATCACGGCGGGCGGCGAACAGGGAACTTCCGAGGGTCGCGTCCCATTTTGGTTTCGTGTTTCTTTCGCTTGAACAAACGATCCACGAAATCACACTAAGAATCGCACGAACAAACTCTTAAGCTTCGTGTATTTCGTGGATCGTCTTACCGGGCAAGGGAACTTCCCAAACCAGGACGCCACTATTCCGAGCAATCACGATTAGAGATCGCCTGGATACTTTAACTGGCTGAAACTGTCGGGGTCTCTACTCGAGGGCGATGTCAAAACCGAGCGGCTTAAGACTGGAGACAAAACAACTGGATCGGGTTCCGGCTTTTGGTCCTTCTACTCGCCGGACAATCGCGCGCGCGGACGAGTCCAATTCGGCGCCGACCTTTTCTACCTGGACCCGATGGCCATCGGGTGTCATGCAGAATTGGCCGACAATGCTGGCTGGTGATTCATTCTCCGTAGTGTTCGCTATTTCCATGGTCTTCACTATACGCTGAACTGAGGGATTAAGACAGTCGCCGAAAAAATTTGAGTGTTTGCGGCGCAGGCTTCAGTCGGGGATTTCGGTGTTGGTAGTGCCGCCGATAAGATGATCCACGACATAACACGAACTCAAGAAAACAGCTTTTCCGATTCGCGTGTTTTGTGGATCGTCTTCCGGTGGGCGCATTAGATCACCACAGGGTCGCCTGCCCAAAGAAAGCGGTCAACGTTCTATGACCTCAGCCTGATTCGCTGCCATGAAAGCCGTGGCCGCCTTGCGGCGTCGCCGTGCTGCTCCCGCCAAACCGACGAGACTGGTAGCAAACAAGACCATCGTCGCTGGCTCCGGAACTGGAGCGGTCATGCCGCTGTACATGAATCGCTCAGGCCCACCGCTAACATTGAACAGACTCGCCGCTAATCCCAGACGGAGAGTCGGATTTGCGGCAACGGCCGCCTCTAAGCGGGCTGCAGCTTCTGAATCCAGCCCAAAGGCATAGTCAGAGCTAGCGAACGGATCAAGTGACATCGGCGCCTGAATAAATGAGGCCATGAAGGCTCGTTTACCGTTTTGATTGTAAGCGGCCAGGATAAAACCCTCGATTGTAATCGGCGGTTTGTTTCCACTTGATTCGTTGATGTTGAGCAGAATCAGCAGGTCACTGGCACGGCCCAACCCTAAATCGCTGAATGCCACAGTGTGTTGAGGGCCTGCGACGGCCCCAAAAATAACATCCTGACTTCCGTTGTAATCAACCCCGCCTGATTCATGGGCGGAGCGGTTTTCGAAAGGCTGAAGGCTGAGCGCCGCGATGGGTGGCAACAGCTTCTGTATGTCCGGCTTGACTAACACAATGCCATCGGCGAAGGCACTCCCGCTGGTCATTCCAATGAATACCAGCGCTGAAAGCGTAGTTGCTGCTTTGGATATAATTTTCATGGTTGCGAAGTCTCTACTTAACTAACTTCGTTTGCTTCTCCAGACTTGAGGGTGTCGAGACGATCCAATAATGGAAAGAAAAGCTCAAAGGAACCAGTTTCCCCAAAGCAAATCCCTGCTAGTTTCTAAATAGTTCCTGGCCGCCGCCTGGCGGGCCTGGACCGCCGATGACGGTAGGTCCACTAGCGGCTGAATGCTTAATAAATCTGGACGCCCCGGCTCGCAGCCCCTACAATGCGGAGTCTGCGGGAACCTGAACCGAATTTATTCAAAAAGGAAGCTGGAGGCTCAAACATGGCTGAACTTTGTTCACTTCAGTCGCGGCTGGCGAACGTCATCCGGATACTCTTTGTCCTGCTGCTGAGCTTCGTCGCTCTGCAGGCCCAACCCAGAACCCAACCAAACGATCCCAGCACCCGCTCATCAATTGAACAAAGAACCTCTCGGAACTTCGAATCGATTCGCAAATCGCCGCCGCAGGAGTTGGCTTTCTTGCTCAAGATGCCGAAAGGCGGAGATCTTCACAATCACCTCTCCGGCGCGATCTATGCCGAGTCTTACATTCAGTGGGCTGCGGACAATGGTCTCTGTATCAACACCACGACGATGGCCTTGTCAGCGGCGACACCGCCAAAAAAATGCGATCCAAACTCTGAGCAGCCGCCGGCGAGCACGGCACTAAAGAATTCCGGTCTCTACGGCCGTATGATCGACGCATGGTCGATGCGCAACTGGCAGCTTTCCGGTCAAAGCGGCCACGATCATTTCTTCGACACCTTCGGTAAGTTTGGACCGGCTAGCTGGAATCAGAATGGAAAGATGCTTGCCGAAACCGTCGCGCGCGCCGCTCGCGGACGTGTGCTCTACATGGAATTGATGCTGACTCCGGACGGCACTTCTACCGGCGTTATGTCCAGCCAGATCGGAGACAGAGTAGGTTGGGATGGAAACTTCCAAAGCACTCTGGACAAGCTGAAGACGAGCGGCATCGCCAACGCAGCTGCGACGGGAATCACAAATCTACAGGCCGCCGAGGCCGAAAAAGATCGGCTGCTGAAATGTGGTACCGCTCAGGCCGACCTGGGCTGCTCAGTAACGATTCGCTATATCGCGCAGGTCTCCCGCGGTGCGCCACTCAGTCAGGTCTTTGCGCAGATGGTGACCGGCTTTACCCTGGCAAATGATCCGAACTCAAAAGTCGTGGCTTTAAATCTGGTACAACCCGAGGACGGCCTTGCGTCAATGCAAAACTTTGCGCTCCACATGCAGATGTTGAATTTTCTGCGGCCGCTCTATCCGCAGGCGCATGTCAGCCTGCACGCCGGCGAACTGGCGCCGGGCATGGTACCTCCCGACGGTTTGACGTTTCACATACGCGATTCAGTCTGGGTCGCGCGCGCCGAACGGATCGGCCACGGCGTGGACATCATGCACGAGAACGACCCCGCGGAGCTGCTTAAAGAGCTGGCCCGGCGCGACGTGATGGTCGAAATCTGTTTGTCGAGCAACGATCTGATTCTGGGAGTGAGCGGCTTGCAACATCCGCTCGCGACTTACCTGAAGTATGGGGTGCCCGTCGCGCTGGCCACTGATGACGAAGGA
>DATNNY010000578.1:0-3968 GCA_035601635.1 Pyrinomonadaceae bacterium | reverse complement strand
AACTCGCCGTGCAGGTCCTTGAGAATCGGTCTGCCGCCAAAGCTAACTGATAAACCATCGAGGGTGATGACGTCGGAGGGATCGCCGTTAGATTGAGGATCGATAACTGCTGCGGCGCTGAATGTCATTCTTTTGCCTGAGTCCTCGGAGCGCAGAAACGAGACCGGACCAGTTCGAGATTAAGAAGAACGTTCCCCAGAATAAGCCAATCGCTGTTCTTACGAAAATAGTGTCCCATGAGTTCAGAATTAAAACCGAAAGTCCCAGGGCCACGAGAGTCAAGCCAGCGACGAGAGCTCTTCGATCGGCGGAAGAGTTCGGTTGAGTACTGTCGATTGAATGGATGACTTTCATTAAGACCATTCCCTTAAGTTTGCAGTGGGTGTTCCGTCAGGCGCGATAAGTTCGAAATGCCCCCTTCAGGCGGAAGATGGGTAATCCATGCATTCCGCCTGAAGGCGACACTCCGAACTGATGCAATTGAAACTTACTTCCTGCCGCCTATCCCCTGCTCGAGAATGTGTTGCAGCTCAAAAGCGTTCGGCATCCCCAGCAGTGTTGCCGGACTCAAGCCGAATGGGCCGCCTTCAGTGTTCGAGGCAAACTCAACTCGATCACCAAACGCATAGGCATAGGCCAGCGTGGGCTGCATGTTTGCCGCCATAGTGGCGATCGCCTTTTGCGGTTCGCCGGACTGCGCGCCACTAGGAATCCGATCTGCGAATGGCTGCACCAGCGGCGCCAGGTTGTGATAGACCAGGGCCGAGAAATTCGTGTTCCCATCGGCCGGCAGTCCCGCAGTAAACCTGGAAGAGTGGGTTAGATTGACGCCTGAGTTGTGATAGTCCAACGCCTTCTCGACCAGCGCTCGAGTCGGCCCGGCAATCATGTAACCGTTGGCAAAGACGTAGTTCACTTCCACGCCAAAATCTTTCGAACGCAGCGTGTAGTACGTATGGCCGCCGGCATCGGTCTTGTCCCAGGCCAGCCCGCCTTTTCCTTCCTTGGCCATCTGCTTGTTCACTTCGTCAACGACATGCTCGAAGGCTTGTTGCAGATGCGCCGGGTCGTTCACTTCGAACACCAGCTTCCATGAAGGCACGGGCAGAATCGGACCGTCGATTGCGAAGGCGTACTCGCCGCCGAGTGGAGCCGCAAAATCTTTGCGCAGATCCAATCCGTGATCGCTCTGCAGCTCAGCCAGTTTTTTATTGAGATCGGGGCTCACCTTGTTCAGCACGCCCAACAAATCGTCTACCAGAGCGGTCGGGTTCTTTACCACAAAGCCGGCCACCACGTTGGCATCCGGAGAAATGTATTCGAGCGAACCCATCGGGGCCGGTTGTGCCAGCCATGAAGTGACTCCGTGATTGGCTTCGGCGTATGAAAGCACGGCCCGCGTATGCGTCTTGCCGTCGCTGTCTTTTTGATCAAGCACAAACGACTTCATATTAAAGACCCCAAGTTCATTGAGCGCCTGTTCATGCTGATCACCAACGGCTATACGGCGCAGACCGCGTGTGTGAGCGATGATTTTCTCCAGGTCCGCTGCGATTACCAGACCCGCGCCTTCGCGATAGACCGAGGCTATGCGGCTGTGAAATGGCGTCGAATTGAAGTTACTTGCTTGAGCGTTTATCGCTTGTAACTGATCAAGTTTCGGAGAAGCGACCAGGACGTCGCCGGCGATCCAAACATAGATCTTTTTGTCGCCGGCCGCGGTATTGGCTGACGCCACCGCCGGCTGGGCAGTCTTTGGATCGTCAACCCACTGAACCTGGGGAGCCTTACCCTGACCAGCCAACTTCTGTACTTCAGTGTCGAAGAACGCCCGAAATCCAGCCGGGTTCTTGAGTTCGGCGAGAACAATCGGTTCGATCGGCTGACCGCTATCGCTTATGCCCGCACCGATCGCTAGTTCGTCGCCGAGTTGGTCCCCAAAATCTTTGATCGTCGAAATGGCCTGACTCATTCCCGGGCGTTCATGACGATTTGCAAACCAGTCCTTAAGCGCGGGGTTCTGCTGAATTCGCTCTTCGATAATGCGGTTGGATTCGGCGATGGTCGCGCTTACATTCGGCAGCGCTGCGTACAGCACGGTGTTCTCAGGCATCATGTCGAGCAGGCGCGTTGAGTAACGCACGCCCGGCTTGACCACAGCGTTGAGTTCCTGCTGCAGTGCAGTTAAGCCCTCGAGCGTCTTGGCGTAACGAGCCGCATTGTGGCTCCACGCGATTTCGTCTTTGAGTGGAATCGTTTCGATTGAAGTATTAGTCGTTGCCTGTTCACCCGCCCGCAGAACTCGATCATCTCCCGAGCGATCGAGATGAACCTCGCCCTCAATTACACTGACGCGCGATCCTTTGGTGCCCGAATTCACGGCCAAGGTAGTGCCCGTAACTGACACCAGCGAGTCGCCGGTCTCGACAAAGAAATGGCCCTTCTGTTTGGCAGCTTCGACAATTACGCTGCCGCGATCGAGATGCAGTGTGGTGCCCCGCATCGTCTGGTTGATCGAAAACTCAGAACGGTCTTTCATTTCGATTAGCGACCCGTCGCCCAGGCGCACGACCGCATGCGCATCTTTGGCAGTGCGAATGGTGTCGCCACGTTTGATCTTCTCGCCGGCATTCAGCGAACGCGTCTGCGCATCCGTGACCGCGTAAACGGGACCATCAGCGGCAGAAACGGTTGCGTCAAACGAGCCGAACGGCATATAACGCTGAATCAATGGCAGCGCGATCAGTCCCAGACCAATGACGAGTACAGCCGCGATTCCCCAGCGCAAGACAACCGGCCGGAGGCTGTAGTTGGAAGCTTTTCGATTTTGTCTGCGCGCGGGACTCGTTACTCCGACGCGGACCTCGCGCGCTTGTTTCAGGGCCTTGCGGCAGGGGATGCACTCGTGCGTGTGATCGACCAGCAGCAGCGAGCGAGCTTCTGATAGCTTGCCGCCCAGATACGCCGGAATGAGCGTTTGAAAATCTGCACACCCTTCGATTCGATCGGCTGGCGTAGCGCCCATGACGGGAGCGCCCACGACCGGAGCGCCCGCATTCTGCGGGCGGTTCGCGCGCATCCTGCGAGCTTCCTCATCAGTCGACATCCGCGCCCAAACCCTCTCACTCGCGTCGCTCACCATTGCGTCGTCGACCTGCTCGGCGCGAATTCCAGCCGTAACCTGATCCAGAATGTTGTTGAGTTCTTTGTTTTTCATGCTTCTCTCCCAGGATGATTCCGAAAATGATGATTTCCTCTTGGCGCCTTTGCGCCCTTGCATGAGCCATTATGTTGAATGCCTCTGTAAATACTTTCCAATCTCTTTCCGCAGACGGACGCGGGCGCGATGTAATGTCACCCCAACAACCAGCGGCGACGTGTGCATGACGTTGGCTATTTCGCCGTTGCCAAATCCCTCAAAATACCGCAAGGCAAACATCTGCGCCGCGGTATCGCCGAGCTTTGATAAGGCGTCAATCAGCAACTCTCTTAACTCGCGATCCTCTTGATGCTTGGCCGGATCATGCTTTGAGACGAACGCCGCCACGCTGGCGCGATTCTCAACGTCATCAATAGCAACCGCTTTCGAACGTTTCCGGCTGCGCAGCATATCGAGTGAAGCATTAATGGCCGCCCGAGCAAAATATGCTTCCGGGTTCTCAGCCGCGGCCACCGATTCCTGCCCCCGAGCAATGCGCAAAAAAACCGTCTGCAGAACATCTTCCGCGTCCGCCGCGCTGCCGGTAACCCGATGCGCGGTGCGAAAAACGCGGTCGTGATGGCGCTGGAAAAGACCTTCCAAGCTGTCTGAATCTTCCACAGAAAGTTGGCGCAGGAGCACAGGCTGCGAGCCCTCGGACATTGTTGAGTGCGTGGTCTTGAGCGGTTTTACAGCAGCCAGCATAGCTTCTTCCTGAAGTTCCTTTCCGCCCATAAAACGCTCCTCGCGGGAGATTATTAACACTGGA
>DATNNY010000577.1:0-5609 GCA_035601635.1 Pyrinomonadaceae bacterium | reverse complement strand
CATCATCGCCGCTATCGCTATCCCCAATCTTCTCGCTTCCCGCCGCGCCGCGAACGAAGCCTCAGCAATCGCTACCATGCGCACAGTCTTCAGTTCGGAAGCCACCTATCAGTCAACGACGGGCGCCGGCCAATACGGTGACCTGGCCGCTATGGGCACAGCCGGGCTGGTCGACTCAGTCGTTGTGGCCAGCGCTGTCACACCGAAAAGCGGCTATGGCTTTACGGCCGCGAGAATCGGAGTGGGTACTCCGTTCTTTGATGCTACAGCTATCCCTTCCACCTTCGCCGGAATCGGCGCCACCGGCACTCGCAGCTTTGCTACGAACGAGTCTGGTGTCATGTACTTCAATTCTACTGCCGCTGCGCCAACCTTTGACGCCGCTACGCGTGCAGTTGCCGGTGGTAGCCCACTTAACTAATCTAAATTGAAATGGTTTAGATATGGGTACGGGGGCGAGACTGTTTATCGTCCCCGTACGTTTTTTTGCCAAGACCGATCAACTGGCCAAGCCCCTGGCCCTTCTTCAAGGAACCGAACAGCTATGAAAAAGCGCAAACGTGAAGTGGGGTTCTCTCTCATAGAACTGCTCATTGTCGTCACGATTATCGGGATCATCGCCTCGATAGCCATTCCAAATCTGCTGGCCTCAAGACGAGCGGCCAACGAAGCTTCCGCGATGTCCTCGATACGCGTGATCAGTTCATGCGAAATCACCTACCAAGCCACCTATGGCGGCGTCTACGCCGATCTCACCACCCTGGGTTCGAAGACTCTCACCGATGCGGTGCTCGCGGCCGCAGTCGATGCCGCCCACGCTAAAGGCGGATACTACTATGTAGTGACCCCGGAAAACGGGGCGGTCTCACAATTCTGGGCCTATGCACTCCCCTCGGCTACCTCAGGTGTCGGCGCCACCGGCACCCGGCGATTTGCCATCACCGAAGACGGCGTCATACGCGCGGACGCAACTCTTTCAGCCCCCGCGGACGAAACCGCGGTCCAGGCTATTCCTCCGATGAGAAACTAAAGCTCACCCTATCACGCCCACCAACTCTGCGGAGACCGGAGCATATGTTCCGCCTCCGCTCTTTTTTTGTAGTGGGTAAAGTGTATCGCTAATCTCCGGGGCATTAGCCTCGCACTACGACCCGACTGCTAGCAACGCACAATTCCCCCAGCACCCCACTTTTTGTTGAGACCAAAATTGGATTTCTCGGATCAATCCGTAATGGTGCAGTCCATAGAAACCTCTTTCGCAAATACCGCGCTTGAGGTACATTAATAATCTGCCTAACCGGCTCGCATCATGAGCAGACCAACTGCCGATCCAATGGAGCATTCCAATCTGGCCGAGAGCGTGAAACCAGCGACGTACATAGTCGCCGGGCGACGCGTATTCGCGATTGCGCGGAACGCATTTCGCGAAGCCGTGCGCGATCGAGTCCTCTATAACCTCGTCGTGTTTGTCCTGCTCCTAATTGCCGGGGCTATCTTTCTGGGCGAGATTTCCGCCGGCCAGGAAGCGAAGATCATCGTCGATTTGGGACTAAGCGCGATCCTGCTCTTCGGAGTCTTCATCGCCATCTTCGTCGGTGTGGGCCTGGTCTATAAAGAGATTGAGCGCCGCACTCTGTACGCGATTCTCTCGAAACCTATCGGTCGCGGCGAGTTCCTCTTAGGCAAGTATCTCGGCCTTTGTCTCACTCTATTGGTCAACGTTGCCATTATGGGCCTCGGTTTGTCACTGGCGCTGATTTACGTTCAGCGCGGGTGGGATCCTTTGGTGGTTCGTATTTGGCCGGCAATTTTTTTGATTTATATCGAGTTGGCGATCCTGACCGGCGTGGCCATGCTGTTCTCTGCTTTTTCATCGCCGGCGCTCTCCGCCCTGCTGGCGTTTTTCGTTTTCGTGATCGGGCATTTCAGCGCTGATCTGAAAACGCTGGCGACTTCGATGGGCAGTGCGCCCAGTCGTTGGGTGTTTGCCGGGCTTTATTATCTGCTTCCCAACTTCGCCAACTACAACGCCATTACTGCCGCCGCCCATGGCCAGGTTGCGGACGGTCGAGCCATGCTGGCGGGTGCCGGCTATGGCCTGGCTTACATTGGAGTGTTGCTGGCCGCAACCACTCTGATTTTCAGCCGGCGAAATTTGAAATGAAGCGAAACTTCTTTTTGGTTTTGGTTATTGTCGTTGGCCTGCCGGCCGCGGCGCTGCTGACGCACTGGAACGAGCCGCATAGCCGCGATCCACAGGTGCAATTTGCCGACGAACAGTTGTATCTGAACGGGCCGGCAATGAAACGGATCACGCTTGCTTTCAACGGCGTTGCGGCGGATTGGTATTGGATCAGATCGCTGCAATACGTAGGGCGCAAGATGGTCGCTTATGAAGACACGCACACAGGCAACCTTGATTTGAATAGTCTGTCTTACCTTGACCTGCGAGTGTTGCCGTCACTGCTGCGAATGACGACGATTCTCGATCCGCAGTTTCTCGAGCCTTACTATTATGGCGCTTTGATACTTCCGACTCTGAACCCCGATGAAGCCATCTCGCTGCTTAATCAAGGTATCGCCGCCAATCCGCGCGAGTGGCGGCTCTATCAACACCTCGGCTACATCTACTGGCAGCGTGGCGACTACAACAAGGCGAGCGATGTGTACGCGGCCGGAGCAAAGATTCCGGGTGTGCCGCCCTGGATGATGGCGATGAGTGCGCGGATGAAAGCTGAGGGAGGCGCCAGCCAGTCCGCCCGCGAAATGTATACGCATCTGGCCGAGTCTTCCGAAGACCCGACCGTAAAACAAATGGTCAAGACGCAATTGATGCGGCTTGATTCGCTTGCCGAGCGCGAAAAGATCCGCCGCGCCCTCTTGGATTACACACACGGTCGCGGCCATTGCGTTACGTCCTGGAGAGAAATCAGTGCTCCCTTATTTGCGGCCGGCCTGCGCATTGACGCTTCCGGCGAGCCGCTTGATCCAACGAACGTTCCCTATCATCTAATCAAGAATGGTTGCGACGTTGATCTGGACGAGCACTCAGCGCTGCCGCAACGTTAGAAGCGGGGCAGTAGCCCGACCGTGAGGGAGGGCTCCGGTACTCCTGCGAGGTAGGATCGATGCAATCAGAAAGCGCTGACAAGTAACCGCACTCCAAATAGATGACTATAGCAATCGAGATCGACAACCTGACGAAGGACTACGAAACCGGCTTCTGGCGTAAGCGCCAAACGCGCGCGCTCGATGGATTGTCGCTCACTGTTGAGGGCGGTCAGATCTTTGGTTTCCTCGGGGCGAACGGGGCCGGCAAGACCACGACCTTGAAACTGCTGATGCGTTTGATATATCCGACTGGCGGCACGGCGCGCATCCTGGGCCGCGACATTAACGACGTCGCCATGCATGCTCGCATCGGTTACCTGCCTGAGAATCCATACTTCTACGATTACCTGACCGCGCGAGAATTTCTTAATTACTGCGGCGAATTGTTCGGCCTGGATCGCGCCACCCGGGAGCGCCGCACAAACGAACTTCTGACACGCGTCAATCTGGAAACCAAGGGCTGGGACCGGCAACTGCGCAAGTTTTCCAAGGGCATGCTGCAACGCGTCGGCCTGGCGCAGGCGCTGGTCAACGATCCGGAAATTGTGTTTCTCGACGAGCCCATGAGCGGATTGGATCCAGTGGGACGCCGGGAAGTGCGCGATCTAATTGCCTCGCTGCGCACCAGTGGCAAGACTGTCTTTATGTGCTCGCACATACTTTCGGACATTGAGGTCCTCTGCGACAGCGTGGCCATACTTAAGCACGGCCGGCTGGCCCACTCCGGTTCGCTGGCAGAACTGCGGGCCGGTGAAACCAATATGTTTGAAGTCATCGCGACGGGAGCGGACCCGGAGGCCTTGAAACAAAGGCTGGACGCCGGCGCCACCGTCACGACGACGCCAAGCGGTTTGCGCATCGAGGCAGCCAACGAAAGTGAAGTTGATGCCGTGATCGCCGCGCTGCGACAGGCGCATGGGAAGCTGGTTTCAGTTCAGCCAGTGCGGCAATCTTTAGAAGAATTGTTTCTGGACAAATGAGGTCAGTACCGGGAGCGGTAGCGACCGGGTATCATCGTTCCAATCTCGGAGCAGCTCGAGCGCTGAAACCCGGTCGCTATCGTTCCGGTACTGACCTCACATTAGCGATCGAGAAATGCCCGAATGGAAGATGATCCTTACCTCAACGTAAAGCCTGTCACTTCCATCTTGATATTGGCGCGGTCGTCGCTGTCGGTAAACCCTTCCAGCAACACTGACGCGTGCATGGTCTTATTCGGCTCGAGTTCAGGAACCTGTTTGATAGGAATCACTATCACCGTATTCTCTTTCACAGGTTTGTTATCGTGATCGACCACAGTGCCTTTGATTTCCAGCCCAGTGATCGTGCGTCCGGTGAAGTTGCGCACCGTCGTACTCAATGTCATTACGATGTCGCCCAGCGCACGTGGTGATTCGTCGGCCTCCGGCTCGTCAAGCGCAATTAGTTTTTTGTACTTCTCAAAGTCAGGCGAGCCGGGGCGAACCGCGTTCGCAAGGCGTGGCGTTTGATTACTGGTGCTCGTAGCGCGCAGCAGCAGATAAAAGAATCCGCCAATAAAGATGGCCGCCACCACAGCCACGACAATAATCAGCGTCCGCCGCGGTGGCTCTTCCGGAATGCTGTGTTGTGCCGGCATGGGTTTGTTAGATGCCTATGTTACCCCAGATGTTCCAGCAGGCGCGAGGCTGCCTTACGAACCGGGAGCGATAGCGACAGGGTTAAGGACTCAACACTGGGATGGCGGGTAGCCTAACGTTCATCGCAATAGAATCGGAGTCAGGCCTCTAATTTCCTCGACCTACTAAAACGGATGGCTGGACCCCGTCGCTACCGCTCCGAGTTCTGTACCGCGGAACGAGCTTCTTGTACGTGCGATTTCGTCTGATTCGTGGATCCTTTTTATCCCAACGAAAGAACCCAAATGGACCATCAGATACGCGCCCTAGCGCAAAAACTCTGGGATTACCTGAAGCTGAGCCAGCAGATCGAGAAGAGCGATGCGATCCTCGTCCTCTGTAGTCACGATAAGAGAGTGGCTGAAAGAGCCGCTCAGTTGTTCCTGGAAGAATGGGCCCCGCTGCTGATTTTCTCGGGCGGGTTGGGATCGATCACCAGAACCTTCTGGACTGAGCCTGAAGCAGATCAGTTCGCGGCGATCGCGATTGGCATGGGCGTGCCGCAGGAAAGAATTCTGATCGAGAATCGCTCGACCAACACCGGCGAAAACTTTCGCTTCACCGGGAAGCTGCTGATTGAGAAAGGATTCGATCCGCGAAAATTCATCGTGGTGCAGAAGCCTTACATGGAGCGTCGCAGCTTTGCCACGTTCAGGAAAATTTGGCCCGAGAAAGATGTAATCGTCACTTCACCACAGGTGGCGTTTGATGAGTATCTTGGCCCTTATACCAACCAGGCACTCTCCGCGGATGATGTCATCAGCATCATGGTTGGCGACCTGCAGCGAATTAAGGCGTATGCGGAGCGGGACTTTCAGATTCCTCAGGAGATCCCTGCGG
>DATNNY010000576.1:0-20618 GCA_035601635.1 Pyrinomonadaceae bacterium | reverse complement strand
GTAGGCCAGTTCCCCTCCCTGCTGCACCAGGTTAATGGTCGACAGGCCCGCAACTTTTTCACCAAACCCCGAGTTACCTAAAAGTTCACTGAGAACAATTCCCGAATCGTTAAAGCTCAAAGTCTGATCAAAATCACTGGCCAGTAAGTAATGTTTGGTATTTTCTGATCTGTATTTCATATCCATTGTCTTCTGATTTATTTCTTGCGAGGGGTAAGTAAGGGGTGATTGTGGTGCGCGCTCTAAAGCCCTGGTGTTGGCGCCACTCGTTGTATGCAAAGTCTACGAAGGACGTTGCCATAAATCCAACTCATTGTTTTAATAAGGGTCATTAAAAGGCCTCATGTCTGGATGTGGTAAGGAGAGCAGTTAATAAAAGTGAACATAGTGGTGGATGTTGCCCTTGACGTTGGCTACGCAAGCCCGAGCCATTTCGCAAAGCTCTTCCGCAGAGAAACCGGTTTATCCCTGGCGATTACCGTCGGCAGCGTTGACCTCGGCCTCGCCGCCGGACTTCAAAAAACCAATTCTTTCGTTAGGAATAGCGCAGTTTTCTGCGACTATTAACGAGCATTGTTCTCCTTAGCTGAGGATTTGCGATTTTTAGCAATATCGCAACAGGTTGAAGGTAATAGGAGCGCGAATAGGAAGTAATCAAGCCGGCTTGCCTCAAAGGCAGAAATTGGATGCATTCAGGAGTGGGATGAAGGAGATGTTTCTTAGCCTGCGAAGGAGGCTACGACAAGAATTGAAGATCACGCGAACTCTACCGTAATGAGGTTGGCGACTTTTGAGATTAAAACAATCAAGTGGAGGAATGCAGAAATGGAACTCAAAAGAAATGGCTCACAGCCCTCCGGCAAAGGACCGGACGAGTATTTTACCGGCGTGGTACGCATTGACCCACTGTTCCAGGCACCCGCTCCGGCGCGCGTTCTGGGTGTCAGTGTCACGTTCGAGCCCGGCGCCCGGACAGCGTGGCACAAGCATCCGCTCGGCCAGACCCTGATCGTCACGTCCGGATGTGGGTGGGTGCAAAGCGAGGGTGGCCCGAAAGAGGAAATTCGGCCGGGCGACGTGGTCTGGTGCTCGCCGGGTGAGAAGCATTGGCACGGCGCCACTTCAACCACGGCGATGACGCACATCGCAGTGCTGGAACACCTTAACGGCAAGACCGTCGACTGGATGGAAAAGGTCAGCGACGAAGAGTACCAGGCCTAAGTGTCAGAACCCGGAGCGGTAGCGACGGGGTCGACCATTCAAGGTTGAGTCTTGATCTCGGTCGGTACCGCGCCGAGCTGAGCAGGCGAGGGGTTTTAAGAATTTGCTTGGTGAAGAATTGAAAGGAGAGAACAATGCCTCATGTCATCGTAAAGCTTTGGCCGGGAAAATCCGAACAGCAGAAGACTCGACTCGCTGAAGAAATCGTCAAAGACGTAATGAAGGTCTTGAACTACGGAGAAGAGTCAGTTTCGGTAGCGATCGAAGAAGTCCCAGCACAGGATTGGTCAGAGAAGGTCTATGAACCCGATATCGTTAACAACTCGGAGAAATTGTATAAGAAACCAGGATACACGATGTGAAAGAGGAGTTTATTTATGAATATTTCTTTTGAGAACAAAGTCGCGCTTGTTACTGGCGCTGCCTCTGGCATGGGTCTAACAACAGCCAGAGCCTTCGCTGAGGCGGGAGCAGCGGTGGCGTTAGCAGACATCAATGAGAATGCGGTTCGCTCTGCCGCAGAAGAACTGGTCACTGCCGGTCACAAGGCGATTGGCGTCCGTTGCAATGTCGCCGACGAGGCTGACTTAGCGGCGATGGTCGCGCAGACCATCCACCTTCGGCCGTCTCGACGCGGCGTTCAATAACGCCGGTAAACAGTCTCCTGCCATGGAAATGGCTGATGTCAGCGGCGAAGAATTCGAACGCGTGAACGGGATCAATCTGCGCGGCGTCTGGAACTGCATGAAGTACGAGCTGCGCCAGATGCGTGAGCAAGGAAGCGGCGCCATCGTCAACAACTCTTCGATTGGCGGTCTGATCGGCATCGCGGGCCGAGCAGCCTACCATGCATCCAAGCACGGAGTGATCGGGCTGACGAAGAGCGCTGCGCTCGAATATGCCTCCAGAGGAATCTGCATCAATGCAGTGTGTCCGGGGACGATCAATACGCCGATGGTTGCCGAGATGTTGGCTAAGGAACCAGACGCTATGAAAGAGATCATGAGAGACATGCCGATTGGCCGACTTGGTCGACTTGGTCGACCGGAGGAGATTGCCTCTGCCGTTCTTTGGCTTTGCAGCCCTGGCGCAAGCTTCGTGATCGGTCACGCGCTAGTTGTTGATGGCGGATACACCGCACGGTGAGGACGAGCTGAAAGGAAATATATCATGCGAGGAACTGTTCTCTATGGTCCGCGCGACGTGCGCTTCGAGGAGCGCGCCACGCCGACGATCCTAAAGCCGACCGATGCCATCATCAGGATGTCGGCCACCTGCGTGTGCGGGTCTGACCTGTGGCCTTACCGTGGGATCAATCCCGTTCCCGAGCCGACCCCGATGGGGCACGAGTACTGCGGCATCGTTGAGGAGGTCGGCAGCGGAGTCACTTCCATCAAGCCCGGGCAGTTCGTCATCGGTTCGTTTTTCGCCTCCGATAACACCTGTCCCCACTGCCAAGCCGGTTATCAGACTTCCTGCGAACACAAGGAGATCATCAGCACTGCGCAGGCGCCGATTTTGCGTGTGCCACTCGCGGATGGCACCCTGGTGGCCACGCCGGATATTCCCTCAGACGATCTGATCCCGAGTCTACTGGCAGCCTCCGAAGCGCTCGCACCCGTGCGTGATCAAGTGGTGATCGCGACCAAGTTCGGGTTCACGTTCGATGGTCAAAGGCAGAGCGGGACCGATAGCCGGCCGGAGCACGTCAAGGAGGTGGCCGAAGCGTCGCTCAAGCGACTGAAGACCGACCACATCGATCTCTTCTATCAACATCGCGTTGATCCGGACGTCCCGATCGAAGACGTGGCGGGAGCGGTGAAGGACCTGATTCAGGAAGGTAAGGTTAAGCACTTCGGACTCTCTGAAGCAGGGACGCAAACGATCCGTCGCGCGCATGTAGTCCAGCCGGTCACTGCACTGCAAAGCGAATATTCGCTTTGGTGGAGAAAGCCTGAACAGGAGGTGTTGCCAACGTGTGAGGACCTGGGCATTGGCTTCGTTCCATTTAGTCCCCTGGGAAAGGGCTTCCTTACGGGAAAGATCGACGAGAACACGACTTTCGACAGTAGTGATTTCCGCAACATCGTTCCTCGCTTTACGGCCGAGGCTCGCAAGGCCAACCAGGCGCTGGTTGATCTGCTTCGCCAAATCGCTGACCGCAAGAACGCGACCCCTGCTCAAATTGCCCTTGCATGGCTGCTGGCTCAGAAGCCCTGGATTGTTCCGATCCCCGGCACGACGAAGCTGCATCGCCTCGAAGAGAACATCGGCGCAGTTGAATTTGAACTAACCGCCGACGATCTGCGTGAGATCGATCGCGCCGCGTCACAAATCGATGTGCAAGGAGCACGTTATCCTGAGGAACTGGAGCGAAGGACGGGTTTGTGATCGCACTAACTGAGAGTCAAGACTACGACCAATAACATCCAAAATCGAATTCTGCCGTCTATGATTCCTCGGGTTGAGGAGGGGACAAAACGTAAGGGAGGCACTCACCTCCCTTAAACTTATAATAGATATGGCTCCCCACACTGGACAATCTTCGAAATCTTTTCTTGGTGCCAACAACAACGGAAACGCTCGCTGTATTACAAACGGACTTCACGATCTGGGGAAACGAATACTGTTGACTTGCCGAAAAAGTTGACTTAGGATTCGTGGATTATTTCAGCGACCCGACACGCTGCACCTTGAGCTGCGGCTCAAGAACTGTTGCCGCTTGCCGGTCGTAAGTGTCAAATTTTGGACGGCAACTACGAGGCTCAAAATCTCAGCAACTATTTCTCCCTTAACAGACGCGACGGGCCGCCGTCGTTCCGTCGATATCCCATTCCTATCTTTCATCTCCGATGAGTTCAGCGGTACCCCTTGCCTGCTCAAGCTTAGGCTCAAGGTTTTTCCGATTTCAAACATAAAGAAGGAGAATCCCCGATGAAAAAGTTAACGATCATTTTCTTGCTGGCGCTGATGAGTTTGGCGCTGGTTGCGGCAGATTCAGCCCGGACGAACACAATTATGGCAGCCGCCGTGCAAGGCGAGATCTTCACGATTGCCGATGCCGGCATCCAGTTTCAACTGCCGAGGGGCTGGAAAACAAGGCGTGACGGCGATGCCACGTATGTCTCGACCGGGGACGAAAGCGTGCAGATGGTCTTTTTTGTTCCCGATGAGGACACTTTCGATCTGACGCTGAGGGAGCTGGATAAGGAGTTGGGCAAGACCATCAAGAAGATTAAAACCACGGACCGAGGTACGTCAGATACACACAATGGCATGCGGCACTTCAGCACGGGCGGAACCGGCGAGTTCGACGGGAGTGCGGTCGAGTGGGGTGTCGACGTGCTCGACGCCAAGAAGGTGGTAATCGTCTTGACGTTCGCCGATCCCGGCGCCTTCGATGACCATGTTAAAGACGGCGGACAATTCATCAGCAGCATCAAGAGAATGCAACCTGCACCACGCCCGCCCGCTCCGGCTCGGGAAGATCGGGTTCTTACCAATCCAGAGGCCGGGCTCCAATTCGAACTGCCGAGGGGCTGGAAAGCGACGGAAAAAGGCGACGATATGCTTATCTCGACTGCGGACGAAACCGTGCAGATAGACTTTTGGATTCCTGATGAGGAGACCTTCGATCTCGCGCTCCGAGGGCTGGACAAGGATTTGGGCAAGATCATTAAGAACGTTAAGATCACAGATAGGGGCACATCAGATACACACAATGGCATGCGGCACTTCAGTACGAGCGGGACCGGCACCGTCAACGGCAGAAGGTGCGAGTGGAGCGTGGACGTGCTCGACGCCAAGAAAGTCGCGTTGATTTTGTCTTTCTGGGCTCCTGGTCTCGCCGACAGGCATGCTAGCGAAGGCGAACAGTTCTTCACAAGTATCAAGAAAATGAAGTAGCGAGGAGTGCTGAGCCGGGTTTGGGCGCGCCGCAGTGACCTGAACCCGCAGCAAGCCATCACGATTTGATCCGGCTACACAATTCTTGCTTCGCAGTCCGCGCTAGGTCGTTCTTCGGATAATGCTTCATTCCTGACGCGTGTAGTGCATCCGGTTTGGATCCAACGCAACGAAATAAACCACGAATAAAGGAGACAGTTGATGTTCCCGACAAAGAAGAAAACGACGCAGCTCGTGCTGCGACGAGCTTTGCTTTTGCTCACTCTGTTCATAGCCCTTCCTTGCATTGCCCATAGTCAAACACCTTCTCCCTGCACTGGCTCGCAGCTTTCTGTAAAAGATGAGCATAGCGACAACGCCATGGGTGGACAAAGAGGTCAGTATTATAGTTTCAAGAATAATGCACCATCACCCTGCACGCTCAAAGGCTCTCCAGGATTTGTTTTGCTAGGTCGTGCAGGATATAGGATCCCCGGTCAAAAAATCACACACAACGATGGCCCCGGGACGGATGTGACGCTCGCGCCCGGAGGCAAAGCCTTTTTTAGCATTGATTATCGCTCTTGCTTATTCGCGCGTGGAGCAGGTGTCCGAGAGCGATGCGTAGCCGCTGCTAAGGTGCGGATTGAAGTTCCCGGCACAAAGCGGGCTTTCATTTTGCGCGGCGGTATCGATGCCGAGAAGCTTTCGGTTAATGTTTCGTCAATCACGAGCAAAGACGATACGGCGCCGTGAAGAGCGAACCAACCCTGAACGAGACCCCTCGATCAAATCTCTAGATATCGCTCATTTGAAGCAAATCGATCTGGATACTGAGAGCGCGAATCGCAATTAAGTCAAAAAGAGGACATCTCTTGTCAGGACAAACAAACAAGGTGGAGAGAGCGTACAACTAGCCGAACTCTCAAAACGGTCTGTTTCTCCTTTGAAAAACAGAATCGACCAAGAGCGTCGATCACTTGATTTTGTTTGTTCGCACTCAAGGTGGAAGGATCAAATTGTAACTGCTACGTTCCGTCAGGCGTTTGATTTTGCTTACCATTAAGAATTGGCAAAGAGAAAAGGCCGCCGGAGTTGGCAGCCTTTTGCATTGGAAATATTGGCTCCCCACACTGGACACTCTTCGCAACTTTTTTCTCTTGCCAACTGCGGAAATCCTCGACGTCTTTCAAACGATGCGAGACGTCGTGTTGTAGAAAATCAATAATTCGACCTTGGGCTTATGAAGACTAGTTCGGCCGCTGCATACAAAGCCTTCCAAAGTATAACCAGCATTTTCCACGGAAAACAGTCGTTTTGAGCAGAATACAAAGCACGTGAGCGCATATAGCGCATGGAAGATTACAGCAAGTTTACAACAAAATTTCCAGCCTGCCCGCATCGCTGCCGTGAAAGAGAGGTGAGTACCTGTAATTCAAATGAACTCGGCGGCATGGATAGCACTCTACCGCACTTGATAGAACTCATGGGACATCTTATTGGACGCTTAATGGACGCGCGACGAATGCTGGTGTGTTCTCATACCAATTATTCAACGGTCTTCGATGTCGCATCGCGCAAGCCTGCGGCAATGTTGTGCGTTTGCGTTGTGTGGCCTCGGATTTTTGATTTCGAACGACACGCACGGAGAATCAATCGCTTTCCACCCTTTCGCCTCAGATGATGCACGTCGCAAGAATATCCGATTGAACGGTAGTCAGGCCTAGTTAGAACCAGGAGGTTTGACTCCGAGAGTCCTCTGGATTTCGTTCTTCTGCGCGTCTTCTGTTCCCTTGTCCTTTGCGAACTTGAACAGTTCAAACAGATCGACACCGAATCCGATTCGATACGTATCGCGGTTCGTGGGCGTTGGGTCTGCGATGAAGACTTTTGGATCGGTTATCTTCACGGATGAGGCGGCTGTGTCGAGGATGAACGGCGTGTCATGAGTCTTTGGGCCGCCGGCCTTCAACCTGGCCGAGCCGAACAAGTACAAGAAGCGCGTCTTATCGGGAAACGGCAGAGGATAAAACCCATCAAGGCCAACGACGAACTTGTGGAAGCGGCCTCCAGTGACCGCCTCGTTCTGACCAAACGTGACGTCAAACATTGCCGGGAAATTATTCTGTAGTTGTCCCTTATCGTCGACGTTGTATGTTTTGAATCGGAAGCCACCGAAGTACTGGCGGAGAAATCGATCGCGGTCAGGGCTGATGAAGGCGATCTGATCTTTTCCCTTAGCACCCGGATACTTTAGAAAGAACGCAGCCGCCTGTGAACTATTCTGGTCGGGTACTTGAAAAATCTGAGCTGATTGTTTTGGCGAAATCGGGCTGACGGCGCCGAAACCAGCGATCAGACTCAAGTGTGTATTACTGAATCTTCCCAGACGAACTTCGGGACCTACCGTGAAGTCGAACGCGCTGGCGATCTGGTTGAGCTTACCGCCCGTTATCGCGGTTACTGAATCCGACGCCACATCTGCCAGAGCATTAACTTGCTCGGCAGTGCTAGTCAGCCGCACATCACCCCAAACCGAAAATCGCGGCAAACAACTGGGGTCCGGGTCAGCGCATGGAGCTTTACGTGAAAGCGGAGTGTTGATGAAAATGTCGAAGAACGGTTTGTCGGTACTATCTGAGGCGGCGGCTCCGGTCTGTTCGAATCCCAGGATGAATCTCTTATTAAGGTCGCTGATAGGGTTTGTTATAGCCTTTTTGACTTCCTCTTTCTCACGGTTTGCCTTCTCGGTTTGCTGCTGTGTCAATGCGTCGCGTGCAGCGGCGACGCGTTGATCGGCCTGTGCTTGACTCCGCAAACCGTCCGCTCGATTAGTGCCAGACAGTGGTTGGTCGGCATTGACGGCTGAATTTCCGATCGCAGATGATTCGGCGCCACTCTTCGTGTCCGACGTGCGCATGTCTACGGCCACCAGTCGCGGTCCCTCGATTTTCGTGAGTCGTAGACGTCCCGGCTTAACGGCGATAGAGAAATTCAGGATCAGCTCTTCGGTCTTGGCCGATGCGTCGAGAATCTTCAGCCGGAATGCATAATTGTCAGTTGCACCGTTAGTTGCCGTCCCGACGATTGTTCCATCGGTGCGCACGGAAGTTCCTGGTGGCACCTCGCCGTCCGCGAGTGACCATAAGACAATTGCCCTCGGTGAGCCCGCCTCCAGCCTGAGTCCGTATTTCTCGCGCAACACCTCCTCCATGTTCGCGCGATAGGCTTCACCCGCGCGTGCATCAGGCAAAGCGAATACTTGCGGACGTTCCTGGGCACTCCCCCTCGCTGCGATGAGCATAACGATCAGCAAACCGAATAGAAACATCTTCCGGCTGTAAGTCGTAAACGCTTTCGCGTTGTGCGATGTGAACAGGTTGGCTGTGCTCTTCTGGAAAAGTGTGCTGAGGTACATTTCGATTCTCCTTTAGACAAAGATCATTCGCGTGGTCGAGTTTCGCGCGTTCAAAAGCAGCGACGGAATTGCTCAAACTAGTGCGTAACCTATCGCCAGGAGGCTTCTCACCGCGCTCACATAAGCAGAACGATCGCGCACGCTTGTGTATTCACCTAGCTATGACTCGCGACGCAGAAATGTATCGGTACAAATTTGTGAGGTTCAGGTTTTGTGGCGGTGGCAGGTGCAGGAGTGCGCAACAGGCGTCGCGTATGGCATCGGACCAACCGTCTTCCCGAAGGTTAGAGAATTGCTTGTTCAGCCGGGGGCGCAGCAGCTAAGATTACGCCACGTCTCTCTCGGGTTTAGGCCGTAGATATAGTTTCGCGCTGCACGTCATAACTACTGAAAGCTTTGAATCTCTCGGGTGCTTTTACTTTTCCCGACCAATTAGGTCTAGCGCGTCCGCGCCGTAAGGAACGACTGAAATGCGTGAGGATTACGAACACGAATTAGATATAAGTTCTGAAATCGGCATCGCAAAGCCGACTATCAAGGTGCTTGCTTACACGGACGATCCGGTGAGGGTAACCGACAACACTCCCGCAAAGGAATTTGGCATTTTCCGACTGAAAGCGCATCTCAGGGCGCACGCGCCCACGTTTGCCGACATCGATGTAAAGCTCATAAGCAGAAACTCGGTAGTAGCACACGCGATTAATAAGCTCGATCATGTACTAAAGAATCAACAGTTCGACGAAGTCTGGTTTTTTGGCTTGCATCAAAAAGACATACCCGACTTCACGCTGGAATTTCCGAAGGGCGGGGGGCCAGAGAGCGAACTCAATCAGAATGAAGTCGACCTGCTAGATGGACTCATGAGAAGCCATGGAGGAAATCCCGGCTTAGGCGTCCTGATGGCCGGCGATCATGCGAATCCACCTCCTGACGCGGTCCTGAAGCCGAGCGATGATCTCTTCTGTCCCACTGGACTCGATCACAAAACCTTTCTAGGTCTTGGCCGGGCCATCGGATACAAAGTCCCTCGCGCCGGACTGCTGCGCAATTGGGAAGGACCGCCGACACATTGCGCGAACGACAGTTTCAACACGCAAGTTTTTCCGCAAGGTGCCGATCCAGAAGGAGTGGCCTTCCAGATGGACTCGTTTCCTCAACACCTGAATCTTGTTCGTTTTGATCCAAATGGAGTTCCGAATCCGAAGGGGCTGCCTCATCAACTGTTCGTCGACCGTAACGGCCAGCCCATTGATGTCTTTCCCGATCACATGCATGAAGGGGAAGTTGTCATTCCCGGAATGTTCGATCCGGCAATCTGGCCCATTGGCGCAGTTGTCCGCCCGCTCCCCAGGGTGGTGGCCGAGGGTACTGACAAGCAGAAACGTAGAACGCTGAAGATCGTGGCCGCGTACGATGGTGATACCGTAGGACTGGGTCGCGTCGTCGCTGATTCTTCGTGGCATCACTATTTCAATGTCAACCTGAATTTACTTCCAGCGAACGCACCGCCGGGGTCAGATGCAGATCGAATCGGACAATACTACGCGAACTTGGCTATATGGCTTGCGCCGCTCCCTGTGCGGCAGGAGATGGCGAGGCTGATGTTTGCTTGGGTGTCCAGACATCCTCTTATGATGGAAGAAGCCGGTAGTGGGCCTCTCAACATCGGCACAGCCGCCTACCGAATATTATTGCGCGTGTCTTCGCCTTGCGAGATTAATGAGTTGCTGGCCGCGATTTGTCCGAGTGATATGCGGAACAAGTTCGAGAGTCTGAATTTCCCTGATCGTGCGATCTCAGGTGGATTTCCGTCGAAAGAGGTTTTGCTCGGTGCCATTCTGGAAGCCTACTACTATTCATTGACCAATTCGTCGACGAATCTACGCAGGGCTGATTACCCGTTCGTCGATCTTGACAGTATTAGCCGAGGATTCGATCGCGCGTTCCGGCTTGTCGCTGATAGTTTAGAAAGGAGCATAATAATGGCTAAAGCAGAACAATTTGGCTATACCGCAATCTTGGATCGGGATCTGTCAAACTCTAAAAGCTTCGCGCTTTCGCTTGAACCCTACAATTGTTACACCGAAGGTGTGGTAACCTTCTGTGATCTATTAGGTACGTTGACGGATCCCGAGGACGAACGCGATTATCCAGTAGCGGGGCGACGTGGATTAACCAATGAGGGCCACGGGTTCTTGCGGCTCGAACTCGACTTTAAGAATATCCGGATGCGGTTTGCGGGAGTGCAAACCAGTCCAGTCGATTTTGAAGGAGGGTTTATCGTTGTTCGTCGAAGTGACGTGGCTAGATTGGACGACGGTTTCAATCCCGAAGAAGGGGATACGGGTACCGCGACTGGCTCACAAACGCTGGTGACCAAATGAGCGAAGGTGATTTCAGAAGTCCGTCTGCGCAACACCACTCTATCTTAGTATCTGAGGACGGGTTGAGTTGCTGACGTTGCGAGTGAGTGTCGGCGGCTTGATATCTCACGTGCTCAACCTTCTGCCTCATTGTCTTGGTGTTTATGTTAGTCGGGGCAAAGGTATGTGATCGAAGCTTTGTGCTGATCGCGATGCTTCTGTTTGGCGGGGATACTCTCTCTTCCCGGCCAGTAAGTTCGTTTGTTCAAACCTATCCCCGAACGACTTCTTCACTACGGTTGCGCGAACCCGACCCATCGTTGCAGCAACCATCTAGAGTCCTGCTTCCCAACGAAGCCTTACGACAAACCGTCAGCGGCGCGGAAACACATACCTATCAGATCTCTCTAGTTAAAGATCAATTTGTTGGGATAATTGTAGATCAGCGCGGCGTGGACGTGATTCTGACGATATCAGGCGGCGACCAGGGTGAGCTTCAAGTCGATAACCCGAATGGCGCTTTTGGAATCGAGTCGGCTTCAGTCCTCGCAACAAACAACAGTACGTTCACGATAACGGTCAAGACAACGGACGCAAATCGAAAGGGAAGTTACGACCTGAACGTCGAGGGTCCGCGAGAGAAGATTTACGGTGATTCCACACGTGTTCGAGCGGAACACATCTTCGCCAGCGCGCAGCAGGCGCGGCGAGCCGGGCGCAATCAGGAAGCGATAGATAAGTACACCGAAGCGATCGCGCTATGGGCGGAGCTTGGCGACCTACAGCATCAAGCTTACGCGTTTTGCCAGATCGGCAGGATCTATAAAGCGATGGCTGAGATGAAGCAGTCGCTCGCTTTCCTGGAACGCGCCGTAGAGTATTCGCGCAGAGCCGGCGACATCTCAGGCCAGGCGTTTGACTTGAACGAGATTGGCGCTACCTATCGAGACCTGGAAAGTCCGCTTCCGGCGATAACCAATTACGAGCAAGCTCTGGAGCTAAGGCAAAAGTTGAATGACCGGTTGGGAGAGGCGCAGTTATTCAACAACATCGGTTTGGTCCGTGCAAAAACGGGACATCAGCTACCAGCTCTAGAGAACTATCAAAAAGCACTGGATCTGTGGCGAGAGGCGCAGGACTCAACTAACTGGGCTCGCGCTCTCAATAATATTGCCGAGTCATACTCTGAACTTGGAGACCTCTCACGCGCGTTAGAGCTGTTTCAGGAGGCCCTCGCACTCTGTCAGAAGTCTGGGAATCGCAGTTTAGAGGGCAGCATCAGGAACAACCTCGGCATAATTTATGACACATGGGCCGACTCGCAGCATGCACTCGATACTTACCAGGAAGCTCTTTCTATTTTCACTGCGCTAAATGATGAGCGCGGTCAGGCTACAGTCGACGAAAACATAGGCATGGTATATGCGGGATTGAACGATACCGCTTCCGCCAACGAGCGCTTCCAAAAGGCGCTCGTGATTCGCGAACATTTAAAGGAACCGAGGGGGACGGCGATCGCGCTGGACCATCTCGGTTTTGTTCAGGGAATGATGGGCCTGAATCAAGATGCAATAAGGAACCTTAAGAGGTCTATTTCACTCAGCCAGGAAACTCGTAATCGCGCGTTTGAAGCTTACTCATTGACGAACCTGGGAGTGAGTTACTTTTCGCTGGGCGATTCGGAAACTGCGTTAAGAAACTATCGACAGGCGCTGGGAATTCAGACGGAGCTTGACGATCGCCGAGGTCAAGCTATTACGCTCGACAAGATGGGACAGTTGTTTGCATCCACCTCTCAAGGCAGTGATGCTCTCGCCAGCTATAACGACGCTCTGAAGCTGTGGCTGAGTATAGGGGACAAGCAAGGTCAGGCATTGACGTTATATGGCCTGGCTCAAGCCGATCGCCGTCAGGGTAAGCTGGAGGACGCACGACGGCAAATCGCAGAGGCCATCGACATCATCGAGTCGGTGAGAAGCGGAATGAGCAGCCACCAACTTCGACTAACCTACTTCACTGCCAAAGAGGACCTTTATCAACTTGATATTGATGTGAGGATGCAGATCGGACTGAGGAACGAATCAGAGAAGGAAATAGCCTCTGCGCTTTATACGAGCGAACGTTCACGCGCCCGAAATCTTTTGGACCTCCTAAGTCTGCCTCGTGCCGGCAAGGCGCAGACTTCACTGCTGGAAGATAGGGACAGGAGTGAACGGTTGTCACAGGAGATGAGCAATCTCAGGCAGAGTCTCTGGCGCTTGCGAGCCATGAAACAGTCGGATGATGTCGCGTTCGTTGAAGAGCAACTCAGCAAGCTGGCGAGAGAAACCGATGAAAATCGAAGTCGCGGCGCTTTCGAAGACCACACGAATCTTCGGCCTTTGACGGCGCCGCAAATCCAGAACCTGCTTGACGACGACACACTCTTGTTGGAGTACGCGCTCGGTGCTGAGCACAGCTATTTATGGGCGGTTACGCGCGGCAGGATTTCAGGCTACGCGCTTCCGGGTCGGGAGACAATCGAATCGGATGTAGAGAAATTCAGACGAGCGATTACTGCTTATGAACCGAAAAAGGAATTCGAGAAAAGCGAGAACTACATTGCGCGCTTGCGAGACGCCGCGGCTAATTTCCGGGAGGTTGCACAGACTCTGAGTCGTGACGTGTTAGGTCCGGTATCGGCTCAATTGGGAAACAAACGCCTGGTGGTCGTTGCTGATGGTGCGTTGCAATACGTTCCGTTTGGCGCTTTGCCCTTCCCCGACACTGCCGCCCTTCAGATTACCCGCAACAATCTTTACTCGCCGCTCATACTCAACAACCAAATCGTTACTGAACCTTCGGCTTCTACTCTTATTCTCTTACGGAACCGTTCATACTCGAGTCCGGCCAAAGCCGTCGCAGTTTTTGCCGATCCGGTATTCGATCAAACAGACCCAAGAGTTAGAGAAGGGTCACAAAAACCGTTAGCCAATCCAGTTACCGTAAAATCGCATACCGTGCTCAGACAGACGCTGCGAGACATCGGGGAAATGGGTACGTCAGATGAATTTCGCCTTGAAAGACTTAAGTATTCCGCAGACGAGGCAAATGCCATTGGCGCGTTGGTGCCGAGCGGCTCATCGAAGTTGGCGTTAAATTTCGAGGCGAACCGCAATGCGGTTTTCAGTCCCGATCTACGACAATTTCGAATTATCCACTTTGCTACTCACGGCGTGCTTAACGCAAGACATCCGGAACTATCAGGAATTGTGCTGTCGATGGTAGACGAGCGCGGCCAGCCGCAGGACGGATTCTTTATGCTGAGTGACATTTATAGTTTAAGCCTGCCAGTAGAGCTCGTAGTGCTAAGCGCCTGTCAGACTGGGATTGGCAAGCAAGTCCGCGGTGAGGGTTTAGTAGCGCTTCCGAGGGGATTCCTTCTCGCGGGTGCGAGCAAGGTTGTTGCCAGCCTGTGGCGAGTAGACGACGAAGCCACGGCTGAGCTCATGCAACGTTTCTATCGATACCTCTTGCTAAAAAACCTGACCGTGCCAGAAGCCCTTAGACGGGCGCAGATTGACATGCTACAAAGCACAGATCAATGGCGGGCACCATATTATTGGGCCGGCTTTGTAATGGAGGGCGAGTGGAAATGACAATCGGATATCTTGCAAGGTCCTCGCTAATTCAAGAGGCCACTAATGAGCTTATTTTGCCGCCTAGGTTACAAGCTCTGCTAAAGTTTTTGTTGCCAGAGAACTCAAGACCATTTAATAATCTCGCGAACCGTGTTCGGCTGACGGCAATAAACGCGAATTACGCGGAGCGGCAAAGAACTTGGAAAAGACAATCGTTCATACCAGAACTACGCTTACCCAGGTGGAGTTCGAGAGATTACTTAACTGGCTAGACCCCGATCGGGAAATCGCAGGCAATCTCTATGAGCAGATTCGTTGTCAGCTTATCGACCGCTTCTCGGCTCACGGATGTTCAAACCCTGAAGACTTGACCGATGTCACAATCAATCGAGTAGCAAGCAAGCTCAATGAAATTGCGTCGACCTATGTCGGCGATCGCCGTCCATATTTTCACCGAGTTGCGCACTACGTTCACTTGGAGCACCGCAGAAAAAGGGTTGAAGTAGCCGAGCTCCCCCCAGATTTATCGACCAACACCTCATCGGAGGGTATTGAATTGCAATTTGAATGTTTGGAAAGATGTCTTGACTGTTTGCCCGACCAGAATCGCGAGATCATTACGAGGTACTATCAGGGAGAACGCAAAAAGAAAATCGAACTTAGGAAACAGTTAGCGTTGAGTCTTCGCATAGAGCTCCCGATTCTGAGACTCAGAGCGCAACGGATCAGAGAAAAGCTGAAACGATGTATTTTGAATTGCCTTGAATCTGGAATGAGACTCAATGGGTCCTCGAGCAGTTAGTGAAATGAAAGCGCCTGGTGACTGTGAGCAACTTTATCCTCGATGAAGTCATTGGTAAGAAATATTTGCTTGGCGAGTTGCCTCTTGAAGACCAACACCGAGTGGAAGAGCTCGCATTCCTAGAGCCGCAATCCTTCGAATTTCTTCAGGAGCTGGAAAACGAGTTGATCGACGATTACATCTCGAACGATCTCACGCCCCGCGAGCAAAAGCGGTTCGAAACGTATTTCCTATCGAAACCGGGTCGTCGCGAGGATCTTGAGATCGCGACTGCCTTTCAATCCTACATCAACCGGCATGTGCCGGCGGCGGCGCTCTCCCCCGAGGAGCAAGTTCATGTTGCGCAGAAAGGTTCGTCTCCGCAGTTGTTTTCGCCGATTCCCCGTCTGCCTGTACCTGTGTGGGTTGCCTTAACGGTTCTGATACTCGCAGCTGCGGCTCTAATGACAGTGCGGTTACTTAAGACGCGTAATGCCTCCAATCCCATCCAGGCGAATCGTCAAACTCAGAAAACGGAACAGCCGGCCGAGCAAAATATTGAGGCAGTGACAAATACGCCGACTCCTGCTTCAATCCAAACGACCCGCGATCATCGACTCCCAGTGCAGCGTTCGGCCCCTGCCGTGCTCTCTTTCCTGCTGATTCCCGGAGCCCCCGCGAGAGGCGGGGGCAACTCAACCAAAGTTCCGCTGCCGGCTAGCGGCACATTGCTGCGGTTTGAGCTGCCGCTGATTGACCAAACTGAGTACGCGAGTTACCAGGTTACGTTGCAGCGGGTCGAAGACGCCAACGAAGTGCGAATGTGGAAAGGGCTGCGGAGCCAAACCGGATCATCTGGGAAATCAATACGCTTGAGCGTCAACTCACAGGTTCTTAAAGTACGGCTACAGTATCGCCTTGTGCTAGTTGGTATAGCTCCAGATGCGAGCCCTCACACGGTAGGGTATTATCATTTCGTTACTACGGACTAGGACTCCTTCAGGTTAAGCGTCAACCGCTATCGCTTCAATATTCTATCGGAGCGAATCATGAATCCGGAGTGAGTCGCTAAAATACCTCCAAGTACCTTCAGGTTACCGCCGCAAGTCTGCGGTAACATCCGTACACCTCAGAAGCAAAACCGCCGATTTTGGCTGGCAATGTTGCCTGAGTGAATGGCAAGCACGGATTCGCGCGTCCATTAACGTGAGTCTTGACCACTCGCCACTCGGACAAAATTTGAAATCTCTTCGGAAATTTTGGCGTCCCGTACGGGAGTCGAACCCGTGTCGCCGCCGTGAAAGAGAGCTAAATCACTGTTATTCACGGGAACTTCGCGGCATGGATAGCACTCTGCCGCATTTGAAGGACTCACGGGAACGCTTGGGAACGCTTATTGGACGTTTAGTGGACGCGCGATTAGGCGTGTCATATAGATATGTAAGTGGGCCTGGCGAACCTCAGTCATGATTCAATTTCAGTGGTCGGTTGGTCTCCGAACATCATGATGATCTTTTGCAACGGAGTTTAAGTCCCATGAAGGCGGCATCACCTAGTCTTACGAAACGATACGAACCAATATTTACCGGACTTGCAGCCGTCAAAGTCATGCTTCGTCCGGTTAGGTCTCGCCACAGCATGTCGTCATCTTAGCGTCATCAGGAGGTGCTGAATGATGAAACGTTCACGTTGGATCGAGCCGCCCACCGAGGCGTGATCTAACAATGGCTTCCAGACCATTAAACCCCGATCTGATACGGCAGATTGTGTGTTTGTCCAGAGGTGAGAGGGTTAGGGATCGCGGAGTAGCTCGATGCGTTTCCTAACGCTACTGTCGAGTTACCGACCTCCCGAACCCCAATGAAGCGGGGTGCCTAAACGTAACTAACTGATTTTGCATCGAGATGCAGCCACGAGCAAAATTAAGGCATTTACCATCCTTTGACATCTAGTTCCATTCAGCTACAGGTGGTTGCTATCTATTCCTGCCACAATCCTGCCACAAGTAACAATCACGCCCTGTCGACCGCAAAGGACTAACTGAGTGTGGGGTTATGAATCCCAACCCGCGAATTTCTTTAACGTAAACAAAAACAAAGGTTGCAGCTACGGCGATTTTTCAGGGATTTTATATGCTTCTATATGCAGCATCATGCACTATCGATGCTGTTATATGAATTGCGGTCACAATACGGTCACAAATTTCAAGGAGGTTTTTCTAGACCTCTAACATTTGAGGTTGGAGACAAACAGCGAGAGGCAACATTTTCATGTTGCCTCTCGGTTAATTCAACAAGCCGTCATGGCCGTTTTTGGTTATTGGTAGATTTGCGTGGATGATGTCGCTATAACCCAACCATCGTTGACTCGCCTGTACGTGGCCGACAAATCCCACGGATCGAGGTAAACGAAGTCAGACAGGTATGTCCCCCTGGTTGTAGTAACCAATGATGGTGACATAGTGAAAGCTGAAGCGGTAAGACTTGGCGACCGCGAAGCCGCAATCATTCACCGTTGCAGCGTGCTGATTGACGAAGGCTTCCAGGACAGCTGGGTTGATAAAGTAGATAGAGCACCCTCATAAAGTGGGCAGACAAGATGGCAATCCTCAGACCACGACTTTCGTCGCTCTAACTTCTTGCCGCTCAATTACTATGGAATAAAATTTCCTTATCAGTTTTGATAAAGTTCCCAAAGATCTCAATCAAGCCCCATCGCCCCAACGATTGGAGATTTATTTCCACGCTGAAAACGGCACTATGAATAAAGTTCATGATCTCCATCTAACTATGCCCACCATCTCACACGGTTGCCGGCGTTGGTACCACTTTTCTCGCTTCTTTGGAACGCTGCCCGATCTGTGTTCCTACAAGCCAGCAAAAAAGAGCACTACCTAATGGCAATAACACACCCATGAAAGACCAATAGTTATGAAACGGCAGGTTCGCTAGAAAGGTCACAAGTATCGTAAGGATGCCTGCCAACACCAGACGTAGAAGAAGGGAGTTGCTCCACTTTTTCGTCAAGATAGCCGTAAATAGTGCGATCCCACTTGCTCCCACTGCTCCAGCTGCAGTCAGGCCTAGCCAGACGTCGACACGAAAGTCGACGAAGTTGGCAGACGGTCGAACACCGAACCAATTCGGTGCGAAGCCGCCCACCGCAAAAAGCGCGAACAGGGCAACCTCGTATGTCATTGTGCTAAGCGTTAGAGCGGCAAGATATCGGAAGAACCCGATTTGGAGCTGGCTCCGTGCACCTGTGATTGCAATGCCCGCAACTACCGCAACGAAAAAGAGAGGACCAACTCCGAGTGTTAAAACCGCTAGCCACGATAATCCAAGGGTGACAGAACTCATTCCCGCGATCAGCCCAGTCAGCAAAAATGTAATTTGTTGGCGTTTCACTGTAGGTTCGCCTGAACCGGTCTTTCCGGTTTTTTCAGATCACTCATATAGCCGGACTCTGTCTTTACGAATATCTGAGTCGTCGTGACGTTCCCTTTGGCATCCATCGTGTATTTGAAGACTTCCAAAGAGGGATAGTCCTTAGCTGTACTGCTCGGCTCAACAGGTTAAGACTTAAGAATCTTAAGATTTTTTCTTAAGATTCTTAACCTCGACAACAACCACTCTGCTTTCAATTATTTGCGTCTTAAGATCGAGGCGATTTTCACGGCGGAGTTAGTCGAGCTTTTTCACATCGGCCGGTGCAACATTCTCAAGAGTCTTGTAAACGATTGCGGAAGACTTAATATCGCGTGTGACCGCATCGCGTTCGTTGTTGGTTGCGTACGGAAAGAAAGAGATTGCGATACCCTCGTGCCCTTGAACTGGATGGATTCTAGAGAACTCACTGATTCCTGTCCGAAGATAAAAACCCCTTCCATTGGGATCTGGCTTCGAGAGGACCTCGTGTAAAAATCCTTCGACTTGTTCATCCGTTACACCAGGCTTAAAAAATATCACCAAGTTCTGCTTTACTTCGGGACCGATTGGGCGCATCTCGTTCTTATGGAATGGACATCCTGATTGAATAAAGACGAAAGCAACAAGCGTTGCACAACTGAAAAGTGAAGATTTCTTGCGCAATTTTCTCGCCTCCTATCAGGGGATCGGCTTCATCGGCTCTTTCAACGCATTGGGAGATCCTTCGTCAAGCAGTTTTACCGTGTTCGTAACGATTTTGTTCCCCTGATAAGTGTAGCTGTAGATCTCGAAAGATGGATAGCCTGTTGCTTTACTTCCTTCACCCAGTTCTACCTTTCCGTTATTGGCGTTCACAGACAGATTAAGCGAGGAGCGAATGCTGCCGAAGTCAACAAAGTCTGCAAGACCATTTTCTGCCTTAGTCGTCACATTGAAGCTGGCTGTGCCATCACGGGCAATAGGCACTCCGATCGCAGTAGCCCCATCAGAATCTCTCGCCGAAACGGACGGAGCACCGCTACTGCCCTGGGTACTGTTGAGTTTCGAGTTTGCCGTACCTTGTACGGCAGGACTGATTTGTACCCCGGTCAACGGCTCAACTGCGTAACTGTAGCCGGCTGTCGTTTTTTGCGTCACGGTGAGATTCTTCGAATTCCCTTTCATGCGCTCGGCGATGATGTCTACTCTGAATTTCGACGTTAACTTCTCGTCGTTGCCGTTGAAAGTCCGGTCATTGCCAGCTCCAAAGGTCTTGAATGTCTTAGCGGCGATGAAGGACTCAATACAGATTCCGACTTGCCCCTGCTTGAGTCCCGGAGGAGGCGAGCATCTACCGTTCGGATCGGTCCTGTTGCAGGGATTGTTTCGCACGTAGGCATACGAGTTCCACGATGATGGGTCTGTCTGTCGCTGATCAGCGAAGGGAGCGTCGGCTGAAGTGAATCTGCCCTGTGTACTTGAGTAGTAGCGCGCTTTGAAATAATCGAGTCCCGTCTCATTGTCTCTCTGGTGACCAGTAAACTTTTGCCGCACTCCATCACTGCCGCTGTAACCCTGCGCCTGTGTCCTGCCACCGGTGCCAGCGAAGAGTTCCTCACCGAATGGCAGATAGTCATGCCGGGTCATACCACTCACATAGTTTCCGTTTTGATCCGTAACGGTCAGGCTTCCGCTCTGATCGAAGATCATTCGTGGCGTGCCCAACTGATCCGTCACCAGCCAGTGAAGCTGTGCCGATGAGCTGCCGCCGCTTCCACCTGCGTTGATAATCACATTCGTCAGCGTGCTGCCATTCGTATATAACGAGGTATCCACCAACAAAGGATAGGTCGGCGGTACCGTGCTGGTATAGGGCAATATTCCATTCTTGCGATACTTCACCACACCGCCTTCCACCGCCAC
>DATNNY010000575.1:0-3754 GCA_035601635.1 Pyrinomonadaceae bacterium | reverse complement strand
CGATGAAGATGGTCGCGCACTACGACGACTACAACGAGGACTTCCGAGTGGATCTGTGGGAGGAGGGCAAGGGGTTGATGCTGCATTTGGATCACGAGTACGATTACGTTCTGGACTCCGAGCAGCGCGAAGCGCTTGAACCAGCCATCAGTCGATACGAGCGGGACCGTTTTCTGGATGCGTATTACTCATTGTTTGGCCCTCTTGATCACTTTTTTCGAACAACCGAACAACCGCGGCAGGGGACTTGACTAGAGCACCCTTCCCTCGTGAACTAATGCGTTCTGGAAATCCCGGCATAAAAACGCGGTTACCGTCCATGGGTACTGGAACGAACATTGTTATGGAATCATGTGCCGATTCAGCGTGTCGTTACTACGACGAAACCGCAGCCCGGAATATCGGCCGGCAACAGGCGGCACGGCTCGCTGCAATTTTGCCGGCTCCTCTGAAGCGGCGACCCGAGCGCATGAATAACTACAGTGCGATTATCCTTAAGCGGATGGGCAAAACGGGTTGGTAATCGTGGTTAACATTTTACCGAATCCGGCGCCTTTTACAATTTGACGAATCAGTTGGATCGCAAGGATCTGTGGAAACCGTGCGCGCATGTATGTACTGTCGGCCCACCAGGCACCGAAAACCACGATACAGACCACCATCGTGATTTGGATGACCCCGGCATCGCGGATCTAGCTCGAATCTAATTCTTGGCTTCAAACATCAAAATTGCCGGCTTGGGGTCACTCTGTGAAATCGCCACGAATTTCGTTGGAGAGATCATGTAGATGACCATGTTGCCGCCGGTACCGGAAGTGGCCGTCATCACTCCCCGGCCATTGGTGGGCGATGGCGAGATCGAATAGGTGGCGTTAAAGGCCACGCCGGGATTCGGCCCACTCGGAGCGCCGACATCTTCGGTGCCGGTCATGCTGCCGCCGTTCGCCGCGAACTCGCCGCAGAAAACTGTCACTTCGTAAGCCACCGGATTGGTCGCCATACCGGCGTACGCGCCTGTCAGTGAAGTGTTGGTGAAGGACACGGCGGTTTGAGGTTCGCCGGCTCCGAACAAAACGTTGATATCGGAGACGAATAGGAAAACTTCATTCGGCTTAACCAGGTAGGCGACCAGAGCGTAGCCGCCGACGGCGATGGAGGCCCGTCCATTGCCGGCCACGCTATACGTTCCCGCCGCGTCGGTGACGGAATGCGGCGCGCCACAGAAGTTCTCGTCGTAGGTCAGGGAAAGGGCGCCGCTGCTGTCTGCGGTGAGCAACCCTACAACGGTTTTGGGAATTCCCCCGACGGTGCCACACGCGGAATGCCCCGTGAGCAAAATCACCATGTTGCTGTTCAGCGAAGCGTTGGTGAAACCCCCCTCAGGCATTTGCTGCTGCACCACAATGCCATTAAGCAACGGAGTCGCCGTCGTGACGGGGTCACTCTCCAGCATAAACAGCTTTCCGGAATTCACGACGTAAAAAACGAAATTCATGCTGTCGGGTACTCCGCCGAACGTGAAGGCGAGGCTCATGGTGCCGCGGCCGGTGGCGGTGTTGGAAACCGTGTAGTTAGCGCCGGTAAAGATCATCGGATAAGCCGTGCCATAGGAGTTGACGTCTCCATCGGCGTTCGCGAGAGCGCCGGTCCCATTGGAAGTAAAACGGCCCTCGATGGCAGCGCGATTGTATGCGTTATCGAAACCGGCGGCGCCAAAAGCGTAGTCGCCGGTTATGCGGGCGGTGCTGTAAGCCGTCGTGTCCGCTTTTTCCATGGTTCCCGAGCCGATCGTGCCTGCGCCGCCGGAAGCATCGAACTCGATGAATTGGGCGTTGCCGTTCGCCAGCATGGCGAAGGCCAGCTTGGCCGAGCTGCTGGAAAAATTCAGAGTCATCACACCGCGATTGTTGTTGCCGATCGAATACATTCCTGTGAAAGTCTGCGCGGCTCGTGCTCCTGCTACAGTGTTGGTGTCCAGTTCACCGTTGGTGAGATTGCCGGCCCCATCCGCTGTAAATCTTCCCACGGAAGAATAAACAGAGGAGACGCCTCCATTCCCAGTGAGCCCGCTGAAAACAAATGCGTAGTTGCCATTCAACGCCGCGTTGTTCACCGCCGTACTGGGCGAGCCTGGAACTGGCGGGGAGGCGCCCGATGTCTGGCTACTGCAACCGGCTCCGGAGATCGTAGCGAACAGCAACACGAAACACAGGATCAACAGCAAATTTGGTTTACGCACCTTCACACCGCCTTTTGGCTGGGCGATTGAATCTGTGGTTCTATTGAGAAAGTACGGCCAATAATTGAGGCGTCCGGGAGGGGAGGGCAGCCACGTCTTTATGCAGCGTTTTTTCTCACGGCTGTCGCAGGAACATTGATGAAGTCGCACTTGCGAAGCCGCACATTCCACAAAATTCAGCGTGAGGTTTTCAAGTTCTTGTTCACACGCTGTGAATTACTATCGCCCCTTCTAACTCACTTCTTCTCATCCAGAAGGGGAGCCGACTTGTCGTTTGATATAGCGAGGGAGGCAACCGATAGGGTGTGCGCAACGATTGCGCAGAGCAATTTTGGAGCCGGCTGACGATTGCCTGAAACTCGTAAACACAATCGAAGCAACGACTTGGAGTTAATTTGCGTCCCCTTGGAAGGCAGTTGGTAATATCTCCGGGCCTTGTCGGTTGCGAACGACACGCCCAGAATTCTAGCAGCCCTCTGCGAACTCGCTCTGCAGGCTATGCTTGCGCCCAGGCTCTCACCTCTGGCTTGTGCTAAACGTTAATACCGTAAATTGAGAGGGTCCCTGCCCGGGAGGACCCGTTATCATTTGAGTCCGAGTGACGGGCAACCCGAAGCTTATCTGCTCGCCGGTCTGGTTGGTACCGAGAAACGCGCCAGCATTAGCGATCAATCGCTGGAGAGAAGCCGACTTGACTTCCCGGAACTTATCCGTGCGATGCCCAACTGGATTACTTCCGAATCGACAATCCACGAACTATCCTTGATTGCACGATGGTGCTCATGCGGGGATCACAATATACATGATCAGACTGTAGGCATCGTACCGCCATCAATGATGTAGTCTGCACCATGAATTGAAGCTGCACGATCGGATGCTAGGAATGCCACCAGTTCGGCAACTTCCTCCGGCTGGCCGGGTCGGCCGACGGGAATGCCTCCGATCATATTCATAATTTGTTGTCGAGCAGCGTCCTCGCTGATGCCGCTGCTCTGTGCGAGTTGCACGATCATGCCGTGTGCGCCTGAAGTCTCAATGAATCCAGGCGAAATCATGTTGACGCGAACGCCCTTCGGGCCAACTTCGTTTGCCAGGCCCTTATTGTAGGTATTGAGAGCACCTTTCGCCGCAGCATAAGCAAGCGTCGCGTCATATAGCGGCAGACGGTGCTGGATGGACGAGATGTGCAGAATGACACCTGACTTGCGTTCGATCATGCCAGGTAGAAACGCTCGGTCGAGGCGAACGGACGCCAGCAAGTTGACGTTAAGCGCCTTATGCCAGTCGTCGTCAGAGAGTGCCTTATATCCGCCGTTCTGAGCATCCGACCCTCCGACATTGTTCACCAGGATGTCGAGTCCACCCCACTCCTGTTGAATGCGACTGATTACATCTTGCACGCCTGCAGCCGTACCGATATCCGTCTGTACGAAGAGAGGAACCGCCTGCCCATCCGACAGCGGCGAACGTGCAGTCGTTGCAACTGAGGCGCCGCTTAGAGTAAAACGGCGCACC
>DATNNY010000574.1:0-9543 GCA_035601635.1 Pyrinomonadaceae bacterium | reverse complement strand
AGACGGAACGGAAGTGCACGGGCTGCTGACTTATCCACTCGGTTATGTGAAAGGAACCAGAGTTCCTTTGTTGCTGCGCATTCACGGCGGTCCTAACGGTCAGGATCAGCACTCATTCAGTGTCGAGCGGCAGGTGTTTGCTGCAAATGGTTATGCCGTATTGGTGGTGAACTATCGCGGCAGTTCCGGCCGGGGCCAGAAATATTCGCGTTCGATCTTCGCTGACTGGGGACATTACGAAGTCGAAGATCTCGAAGCTGGAGTCGATCATGTGATTCAAATGGGCGTGGCCGATCCGGATCGATTAGGAGTTGGCGGCTGGAGTTATGGCGGGATTCTCACCGATTATATGATCGCCACCGATCCACGGTTTAAAGGCGCGACCAGCGGCGCGGGCACGGCCTTTACCGTCGCCTTCTACGGCACCGATCAATACATCATTCAATACGATTATGAAATTGGTCCGCCGTGGAATCCGAAAGCCTGGGAGACTTACCAGAAGATCTCTTATCCCTTCCTGCACGCCGATCGGATCAAGACACCGACGTTGTTTCTCGGCGGCGAACGCGATTTCAACGTGCCGGTCCAGGGCGGCCAGCAAATGTACCAGGCGCTGCGCAGCCTGGGCGTCGACACGCAACTGATCATCTATCCCAACGAGAACCACGGCATCACCCGGCCCAGCTACATCCGCGATCGCTATGAGAGATACCTGGCGTGGTACGACAAGTATGTGAAGAAGAATTCGGCGCCGGTGAAGAACGTGGCTGAGACGGGAACGCGGTAATGCGAAGCGGGGCAGTAGCCGCTTCTCCCAACTTGAAGAATAGAGTCCACATTGTACCGGCGCGCGGCCACCTAAACTGGGAGGGAGGTTATCGCCTCAAAATGATTCGTCAGGAAACATGGGAAAGATTCGTGGAGCTGCTTGAGGTGCGGCTCGCAAAGGAAGTATTCACAACCGAGGATTCCGTTCGCTACACCTTCTTCGTCGCTCTGCTTGAGCGAGAGCACCTAAAGCCAGAAGACATAATATTGGAGCATCGTCATCCCGGAATCACAAGCGCGTTAATCGACACTTGGATTCCTGCGCTGGATGGCGTTGGCGTGGCCCTAGAGTTCAAATACGACCGCGACATTCCTAGCGGCAAGAACTCTCCTCGGACACAAAAAGCAGGGAAAATATTCCACGACCTTTATCGGCTTGGCCAGTTTAATACCACAGCGCACCGTGTCTTTGTGTATCTCGCGAGTGATGAGATGACGAGTCATTTTATGAGTAAGCGCAACCGACTGAGTGAGTTTTTCTCACTCGCGCCCGGCCGTTCGCTGCGCATTGACGATGCCTTCTTGGCTGGCAGAGCTAAGTCGTTTGTCTCTATGCTTGGAGCCACGCCAAACGTTGAAGCAGTTGCACTCTATGCTCGTGATCTTCCTCATGGCCATCAAGTACGTGCATATGAAGTGCACGGCTTTGAGCGCTAACAAGCGCTCCATCTCGGCTAAGCTTTGTTGTTAGGCGTAACCGAAATGCTTGGACCGGCTTTCAGAGCGTGTCGCCTTCGCGCAGACGCTAAGGGGGAGCATTGATGCAGGATTACCGGACACCGATGAGCGTGCTGCTATTGACGATGTGATCCGCCGCGATCGAGAGCTTTCCTCAGGCGACGTAACCGGTCACAGCTACGAAGAAGTAATGCAAGGGGCGTGGCGCTCGCTCGAATGCTAGTCAATCTGGACAATGTACAGCTCAACTCGATAACCTCAGGGTCAGGAAGGTGGGCTTGCCCCCGCTGCTTCCCAAGAGATCATTCCTGAATGGCTCGTAAGTGGTCAAATCTGAATCTCCCGGGCGCGCTGCACTTCGTCACCGGCAACTTCTTGGAGCGGACACCGGTCTTTACAGAACCCGCCTGTTGTAGTGCTTTCCTTGAAGAGCTCCGCTGTCTGAACCAGAAGTGGCCGAGCAAGCTTATCGCTTATGTTTTAATGCCGGATCATTTTCATTTGGTAAGTAATCCGTGTGATGGTCGAATTAGAGAGTTCGTAGGTGCGCTCAAGAGTCTTTCGGCGAAAAGTATCGTCAGAGTCAGCAGACAGTTTCGATTTCAGGTGGACGCAGACGGTCATCAAGTTTGGCAAGAAGGCTTTAAGGCGATGCCGTTGTGGAGCGGCTGGATGATCTGGCAGAAAATCAATTACATTCACGCTAATCCGGTGAAAGCCGGAATTGTGAAGTCAGCAAAAGACTATCAATGGTCCAGCTTCAGATCCTTTTATTCGCAAAGCGACGCTTCCCTTGCAGTCGATCATAATTGGTGGTGGTCAGATGTGGTGGTCAGATGATGCCGAGAAACTGTCTCAGGCAGTGAAGGAGATGGGCTGGCATAGGTAGTCGACCTCAACACAAGCGGGGGCAAGCCACCCTTCCAGACCTGAGAGGTTGTTTCGATTGCTGTTTCCGCGTGAATGAATCATTAATAACGTACTAAAAGAAAATCTGATTCACCGAATGAACTCCTGGAAGGAAAATCACTTCACCGATGACCCAAGCCCTCTATGATGACGCCGGCAGTGGCCCCGCTGTCGTTCTGTTGCATGGCTATCCCTTTGATCGCTCGATGTGGCGCGAGCCGATCGATTTTCTGAGCGCGCACGGCTATCGCGTCATTGCTCCGGATCTACGTGGGTTTGGCGAGACGGCGACTCAGACTTCAGTGTCTGAGTCTGGGCCAAGTCACAGACTGAAGCCTGTGCCACTCAAGGAAGCTGATCGCTCAGTCACTACCATGGCAGACATGGCGCACGATGTCGCGGCATTGATGGACGAGTTAGAAATCGTTGACGCGACTATTTGCGGTCTGTCCATGGGTGGGTATGTGGCGTTTGAATTCGTCCACATTTTTCCCGCGCGCACGCGGGCGCTGGTGCTCGCCGGCACTCGCGCACCGGCCGACAACGAAGAGGAAAGGCAGACTCGCTTACAGCAGGCAGAGCAGATGCTGGCCAGAGGAATGGCCGACATAGCCGCCGCAACTCTGACGAAGCTGCTGGCGCCGCGTACACTGGCAGAGAAGCCCTCAGTTGTCACTCACGTACGGGAGATGATCTCGCGCGCTGATCCGAGGGGCGCGGCCGCCGCACAACGCGGTATGGCCGCGCGGCGCGATTATTCAGAGGACCTGCCGGGCATCAGAGTGCCGGTGCTGATCATTGTCGGCCGCCAGGACCCGATCCGTCCGGTAGCGGACGCCGAGTTCATGCATCGAGGCCTGAGCAACTCACGTCTGGAAATAATCGAAGACGCAGCCCACATGACGAATATGGAACAGCCGGAGGTTTTCAATCGGGCGCTGTTTGGTTTCATGGAGGCTCTCGATAACAGTGCGGGAGGTTAGCTCGTTTGCCTTGACCTGAGATTGCGGGCTTGTTCCCAATCAACACAACCATGACCGAAGCGAAAAAATTCTCAATCGAAGAACGCGTCCTTTGGGGCGACGTTGACGCCGCACGGATTATTTTCTACGGCTCGTACATTCGCTTCTTTGAAATTGCCGAGACGGAACTGTTTCGCGCCGCCGGAGTATCATACGGAAAAGTTTTTGATGAGCTGGACATCTGGCTGCCGCGCGTGCACCTGGAATGTGACTTTCGCCGGGTCGCCCAGCTTGACGATCTTTTGGAAGTCAGCGTTTATGTCAGCAGCATCGGAAAGACTTCGCTAAGGCTGAACTTTGAAGTGCGCCGCAAGGGATCAGACGGCGCCGTCGAAGAAGGTTTGATTGCGACTGCGCATTTTGTACTTGTCTCAGTGCGGCGCGATACGCTCGATCCAATCCCGGTGCCCGATGAGATGCGCCGCGCGTTTGCGCCGTACACCAGCACGTGACCCGGTGAGGTCAGTACCGGGAGCGGTAGCGACCGGGTCGCACTACTCACGGTGGCCTAAGGTCACACATAGAGACCCGGTCGCTACCGCTCCCGGTACTGACCTCATGTCGTCGCTCGCCTCTCCGCCGCCAACTCACTTATGTTTCTCATCCCGTGGCAACCCTTCGATCAAATGATCGACGCCCAGCCAAAGACTCCAGCTATGATGATAGAACGCTAGCGGAAAGGTGAGTCCGACAACAAAGAGCACGGTTAGCATCTTCTGTTCATTCAGGTTGGTGAACAGCAGGGAAAGAAAATAGACAATCAGGATCACCCCTTCGGTAGCGAGTACGTTGGCCATGATCGCCCCGACAAAAAATCCTTCCTCGCGTTTGAAGGTGACGCCACAAGCCGTGCAACGGACCTTAACATTGAAGGGTCGGCCAAAAATTGGGGCACGGCCACAGGCAGGGCACTGCAGTTTGAGACATCGCCCGAGGGTGAGGACAATCGTGCGCGGATCTCTTTTCATAAACTCAGTGGCACAGACTGAAAGTCTGTGATTGTCGCTCGAGGACCACAGGCTGAAGCCTGTGCCACTACTCCCCCAGCGCCGCATACTTCATCAGCCGGAAGCGATAGCGCGATTGATCGCGCATGCTCTTCGCAATCACGCCGTGCAGATCTTCCTTCCAGGTTGTGTATTGATCGATAAAACGATCGGCCGCCGCTTTGTCTCCCGCGTATTGGACCTCGAGAACTTTCGCCAACAGCTTACCGACAACACTGTGATAACGGTCATAGTGAATCCGCAGCTTGGCATTTTCAAATGTTAACAACCCGTTTTCAAGAAAGAAATTCCACTGCATCAACTGCATGGTATTGTAAGGCTGATCACGCCGCGGCTTGTTGTTTTGCAGCACGCGCAGAATGCCGCCCGCGTAAACTGACTTAAATACCTCGTCGTTATAGTAACCCTGCTTGTGCAGCGCTTCGGCGACAAACAGCGACGCCAGATCGGCTTTCATCTCTTCCAGAGCGCTGGAATCGTCCTGCAATGCCTGATCGAGATCGCGTCCATCTTTGGTGCGATCGACGCCGAGATAATGGCCGACCTCATGCCACAGCGTGCGATAAAAGTTTCCGTCAGAGGTCAAAGCCTTCGCCTGGTCTTCGCCTACCGCAGCCGCAAAGCTGCGCGACGTACCCTCGAAGATATTCGGTTCGCGCATGATATTTGCGCGCAGCAGGATCGTGCGGCCATAGCGACGCGCCAGATAACTTTCGTTGGGCAGGATCGTGGCGGTATTGGCGCCGCGCGCCTGGCCAAAGTCGGCGATTACGTCATAGACGCCGACGGGAATGTCCTCGCGCACACGCTTGTGATGATCGTACGGGAGGGAATCTTCCAGGGCCTGCAGGCCTTTCATCGCCTGGCGCAGCGCGGTTGTCTCCTGCTGTCGCGTCGCCAGCAGACTAAAAGCAAAGAATGTTTTCACGCCGTAGAGTTCATCGTCATAGGTTTCGTAAGAACCGATTTGTGCGTTGAGGTTTTTGAAGTGGCCGGTGACCCACGCCGCATCGCCCGATTCGTAATCGTCAGACAATAGATCGCGCGCGCGATTGCGCAGATATCCGGCAAATTCTTCGTCGTCCTTCTGCAGAGCGCTGGCGGCTTCGTTTAATAATCCGTGCGCTTTCATCAAATCATCCGCATAGGCAACCGAGTAAGGCACGGCATAGAATCCCTGGCGCGCCAACATCATTCCGGGACGAGCTTTGCCGCCCTGGATCATTTCCAGTTCGGCCCTGAGCCCCGGATGCAGCGTATCCAGCACCGGATATTTGCGCAGCTTCGCCAAATCGCTGTCAGCATTCAAAGAGTTCGCGGTTCGGACAACCGTGCGCAGCCCCAGGATCTGTTCGCGCTTCTCGGGATGAGCGCTCAGATAGGTTTCGATCTCTTCCTTGGTCACACCCCAGGGGTACACGTTCTTGCCCGGCACTACTGGGTCGACGGGCAGGAATGGTTCGCGTTTGTTTTCGAGCGTCGTAGCGATCGGTCCCTGAAACAAACGATAAAGCGTTAGAAGGTTTTGGGTGGCCGCAGATCCGCTGCGTCTGTCTAATTGGATCAGATCGCGATCAGACGAAAGTGCCTGCTGGTGTCTTTGATCTTCATAGATGCTCTGGAAAATCTTTCCCACTTCCAGCAGCTTGGCGACCGCTTTCCGTTCGTCTGCGCTTAACTGGGATAGGTCGGGTGCTAAACGGATCGTTTGCGTCTTGTCGATGATCGGCTGGCTTTTTTCGAGCGGCCAATAGCCGGCGGGCAATGTCTGGTTCGTTTTCATGCGAGATCCGGTTTGCGCGAAGCTGGAGACAAAAGAGATGAGTAGGACAGCGACAACGAAGAATCTGATCATCACGTAACCTCAAGCAGCGAGTCGAATTTGTTTTCAGGCATCATACCCAACCAATTGCAATTGAATCCAGTTGCAACGCGAAAGAGCTCTGCCAAAAAAGGACGCATGCATGTCGTCCCTGGAGCGGACGAAGTGAAAGTAGCTCGGCGATTTATCGCTGGGGTTCGTTCGGTAAATCGCATCCGTCCGAGAAGCGGACGGCTGAATTTATAAAACCATCAAGCGGTAGCGAGCGGGATAAAGACTCAAGTTCAATAAGCTAAATAATTATCTTCAAGAGCATTTCGCGCAAGTCGAATCCTTGTCCCGGTCGCTACCGCTCGCGGTTCCGTACCGATCCTTGGCCTCGGGAAGGCTACGCGAAGGAACAAATATTCTCTTAGCTGAGACCTCTGTCCGATGTTTCTTGCAGCCAATGGTCATCAAAATCTCGCGCCGCAGAAATCCGTCATTTTGTTTTTCACTTGAAACCTTCAGAGATGATTCGGGCACCGCGCTTGCTGGTTCTGGAGACGATGCCTCAGATCATTCCTCGGGTACAGCCAGAGTCTTCGCCTGAACAATTCTCCTCTGCGCAACCTCCGCGCGCATTGCGTCTCGGCGGTGAATTTCATGACGAAGAGACTTTCAACGCAGAGACGCAGAGTACGCTGAGATGGCGCAGAACATTGTTAGGGACGGTGGCTAACGGAATCAAACGCCGCCTCAAGCGCGAACGCCGGCGGCGCAAAGTCGGCCGCGCTTATGACATGGCTTTAGAGATCGCGCGGGTGATTCCTCATGGAGCTGAAGTTCTCGACGTCGGCTGTGGCAATGGCTTCATCGCGCATCACCTCAGCGCCCTGGTCGGCACAAGCGCGATCGGCATCGACCTTAGCGACAGCGCCGAAGCGGCAATAAATTATCGTCAGTACGACGGCGCGCGTTTCCCCGCGCCGGACAATTCATTCGACGCCGTGTTGCTCTGTTACGTCCTGCATCATGCGCAGGACGTTTCAGTCGTGCTGAATGAAGTCCGCCGCGTTCTGCGCGACGATGGACTCGCCGTAATCTATGAAGATATTCCCGATACGTGCTGGGATAAAGGCATCTGCTGGATTCACAATCGACAGTGGCGCGGACGCACCGGACCTTGCACCTTTCGAAATGAATGCGATTGGCGAGCGCTGTTCAATTCTCTTGGATTTGAGATCATGCGCGAGCGTCGTCTTGCACGCGTTCGCAACTTTACGCACCCGGTGAGGCGGAGGTTTTATGTATTGAAACCAAGCCCGATTCATCGGGCTTCCCCGAAGGGTTATTAGACCAGCGCTTTGAGCGCTGGGTAGGGTCGGCGCGATCTCACGCACGCGATTCGTCGAAGGTTTCGTGGGTTGAAGGTACCACCTGGTTCGGAGGAAGAAGTCGAAGCAAATCCTCCGCATACCAAGCCGTGCAAGTCGAGATATGTTCACGCATGACAGCACTGGAGTTATATCCGTCGACAATGTAGGCCTTCCACCGCGGTTGAATTTCCGCGGGTTGTTCGGCGAGTTGCAGGGCTACCAGTTCCATGAAACCGGCAACCATCTCCACCGTGCTCAGCACTCTGCATTTCTCAAGTTCATTTTCACATGTACTCAGATCCCGGTTGTCGGCGAAATAGGGCCGCAGTGAGGGATTCTCGGCAAAGAAGCGCATGATCTGGAGACTCTGATTATAGAGCCGCTCGTTCACGTCGCCCCGGGCAGAAACCATCATCACTTCGATCTGGCGCTTGGTTGCTTTGAGAGCAAAGACGCCGCCGATAACTGCGCCGAGGATGACTCCGAGGACTCCGGCTATCGCGGCGATGATTGTTGGATCCATTGGCTGTTATTCCTGCCCGCTCGGCAGCACCGCCTGCAGATCGTTGTAATCAGCTTTCGGTCTCATGCGGCAGACGAAGCTTACTTCTTTCGGCTTGCCCGGCGCTGTGACGCTGACGCCCTGGGTGCTGATCTTTGGTTTCTCTTCGCCGTTGTAGTCGTCAAATACTGAATACTCGTAACCGTCGATAGTGAAATTGATCGAGGTCATATCGAACTGGGCGCGGAAGTAATGAGAGTACTGAAACTTTGCCTGCGTTCCTTGCCGGTCCTTCGGGTACTCGAGCTCGATCTTTCCGGGAACGCCAAAGCGGTACTGTAAGTAACCGTGCTCGTTCGTGAGACCTTTTGACGCGCAGACGGAGACGATCTTTGCCGCACGTTTGACCGGGCAACTGAAGATGACGCGTTCGTCTTTGCCGCAGAGGGTGTTTGTTTGTGGCACGCCGGGCTCGGGCGAAACTGTGGGCGCCGCCGACAGCAAACGGTTCGCGCTTGCAGTAACGGAAACAACAATAGCCGCCAGCACCAGAAGCAGTTCAAGTTTTCGCATGGTGGTGGGATGGTAAGACAGGTCGGGTGATTCGTAAAGAGAGACCGACGCAGCTTGCGCGTGTCTTAACCGCTTAGGACGCCCGCGGCGTTTTTCAACTGAGCCAATGCAGTCAGTACCACCTGCATCAGCGGGTGGCTCATCGGTCAAGTCTCGAGTTGCGTGTTTTGACCCACCCGCTAACGCAGGTGTTACTGACCGCATTGCCTCTGCCTACTTGATGCCGATGATGCCGCCATCCAGCAGCTTCTTGATCATGCGCAGGCTATCGGCCTCGCGGAACGGGCAGACGGAAAGGATCGATTCAATGTCCGACTCGCCATTGATCCGCGAAAGCACAAAACCTTCCTGCGGCCCGAGTCTTTCATGCTCGAGTTGCTCTGACGTCACCAGGATCCGAGGCATGGCGCGCGGAGATAAACCGCCGGCGTAGATCTGCGCCACGTATTTCTTCTCGGCCTCTTCCCGCAAACGTTGGGCTTCGGGGTTTTTTGCTTCCTGCTCCAGCGCGCTGTGAATAATTGCCAAAGCATTCTCGGCATTGTTCTCTTTGATCTCAGAGCGGGCCAGCTTGAGGAGTTCGGGTACTGTCTTTGGCAAATTGAGCGCTGACAAGTCAGTCGAAACTTCCACCGGCGCGGGTGCTTCGCCCGCTACTTTAATGACGCCTGTATCGACCAGATCGAACAGCAGAGCGCACGCATGAAACAGCGAGGTGTGCATGTTGTAGCAAATCTCGGCCGCGGTCATGTGTTTTTCGACGAGATAGAGGACCTGCCGAGATTCCGGATTCGCATTACCAAGCGATTGCGTCCAGCCCGGATTCAATTCGAAGAAAGTCCGC
>DATNNY010000573.1:0-4790 GCA_035601635.1 Pyrinomonadaceae bacterium | reverse complement strand
CGCGGCGCGAAAACTGTGCTCGTCAGAATCGACGTTGTGATACGAACCGTCAATCAGCTGCACTTTGAAATCGACCAGCGGATAACCGGCGATGGCGCCGTGCGAGGCAGCTTCGATGATTCCTTTTTCAATTGCCGGCCGAAATTGTTGCGGCACTGAGCCGCCGAAAATCTTGTCTTCGTAAACAAACCCCCCGCCGCGCGGCATCGGTTCAAAAATCACCTTGCAATCGCCAAACTGCCCGCGACCGCCGGTCTGTTTCTTGTGGCGGCCCTGCACTTCGGCGCGCTGGGTAATCGTTTCCTTGTAGGGAACCTTGGGCGGATGCAGCATCACTTCGACGTTGTAGCGTTTCTTTAGTTTCTCGACGATCGTTTGGACGTGGACCTGGCCTGAGCCGGCGAGCAAAAACTCTTTCGTCTGCGCGTCGCGCGTAAAAGTGAGCGCTGGATCTTCTTCCAGGATCTTGTGAATCGCCACGCTGATCTTCTCTTCGTCCTGACGTGACTTGGGTTCAATCGCGAAGGCAATCGCAGCTTCCGGATATTGCACCGGATCGTAAATGATTGGTTTGGCTTTGTCGCAGAGCGTGTCGCCCGTTTGGGTTTCTTTCAACTTGACGCAGGCAATGATGTCTCCGGCGTTGGCCTCGGAAACCTTGTCGAGTTGCTTGCCCTGGGTAGTATGCAGCGCGCCCAGACGTTCAGAGGCGCCGCGGGTTGAGTTATATACGGTCGCGTCGGTCCCGACCTTGCCGCTAAAAATCTTCATCACGTTGATGCGACCGGCAAATGGATCTGCAATGGTGCGGAAAACGTAAGCCGAGAAGGGCTCGCTGCTCGAGTACTTTCGCGAAATATCTTCGCCTTTCTCGTCCTTGCCATGCTCGGCCTCGTGATGTGCAGGATCCGGAGCGAACTCGACTATATGGTCGAGCAAAGTCGCCAGGCCCACCAACGTGGTGGTCGAAACTGAGTAGACCGGGCACAGCTTGCTGGCAGCGATTGCTTTACCAATGTTTGGGATCACATCCGCGTCGTCGAGAGTCCCCTGATCGAAATACTTTTCCATTAGCGCGTCGTCTGATTCGGCTACCAGTTCAATTAGGCGCTCTCTGGTCTTGTCGACGACGTCGCGGCCTTCCGTGGGAATATCGATCTCTTTGGCCTTGCCGTTTTCATCAAACGTGTAAGCCTTCATGTGAACTACATCAACCACGCCTCTGAAGTCATGTTCTTTTCCGATTGGCAGAGTGAAAGGAATGATCGCGCGATTAAAAACCTTGTGAGCGCTATCGAGCGCGATTCCGAGATCCGAATGCTCTTTATCTAACTTGGTAACCACCATGATGCGCGGCAGGATGAACTCGTTCGCAAAGCCCCAGACTTTCTCGGTCTGCACTTCGACACCCTTGGCGCCGTCGACCACCACCACGCCACAGTCGGCCACGCGCACCGCGGGTCGCGCATGCGAAACGAACGCAGCGTATCCAGGCGTGTCGATGAAATTGATCTTGGTATCTTTGTGTTCGGCGTGGGCCAGGCCGAGGTTGAGAGTGATTTTGCGGGCGATGGAATCTTCTTCGTGATCCGTCGTGGTCGTGCCTTCGTCGACCTTGCCCCAGCGGGGCGTGGCGCCTGCGACGTAGAGAAGGGAACTAACCAGTTGCGTCTTCCCTGCGTCGCCGTGTCCAATGACCGCAAGGTTGCGAATTGCTTCGGTAGCGTAGACTTTCATAAGCGCGGATGAGTCCTTTCAGAGATCGATTTCGGCGACAGACATCCCCTGGTTTTACTAAATTCCAAAGCCGGGATGTGACTGCGGGTTGAGCGATAATTTAGCCGAGCGGTAACGCGAAAGGCAAGTGAGGGTCGTCTGGGCCTTTGGGTTCTTTCAAGCATCCTTTGAAACGGCAGGTTATGCAGAGTTATGCCGAGAAAAATATAAGCGCTTCACGGCTTCGCCGCTTGATGTGCGGAAAGGCTTCGCCTTTCCGTCAACCGCACTTTAAGGAATTGAGAGGCTTCGCCTCGAACCGGAGGCATAGCCTCTCGGAATCCATTTAAGAACTTGATCGGTAAGGCGCAGCCTTACGCACATCAAGCGGCAAAGCCGCGGCAACACTGGCTCAAGAATGTCTCGAAAGATGCTCACTCAGCCAACAACGCCTTAATCACTCTCTCAGTTTCTTCATAACGCCCTTCACCAACATGCTCCCAACGAATACGGCCCTGCCTATCGAGCACGAAGATCGTGGGCCACGCTTCCACTCCATAAGCCTTCCAGGTTTGGTAATCATTATCAGTGACGATGGGATACTTGATCCCCAACGCCGGAACTTGTTTGCGAACGTTATCGATGCCGTACTCTCCGTCGGTCTCAGGAGTGTGAACGCCGACGATGGTCAGACCGCGATCGCGATAACGCTTGTCCCACTCCTTAACTGAGGGCAGAGTATTGCGGCAGTTGTAGCAGCCAAAGGTCCAGAACTCGACGAGCACCACTCGGCCGCGCAGCTTTGCGAGTGTTAAGGGATCCGAGTTGATCCAGACTCCGTTCGCGAACTCGGGCGCGGCGGTGGCTTTGTCCGAGGCGATCAAGGCATCGGCTCCAAGATTTGCCAAACGGTCAGTCGCTATAGACAGCTCTCGCGTGATCGCCGGTTGAACGACTCGCGGATACTTAGCGATTGCTACAAAGGCGAGGGTGGCAACGACAATCGCTATTATGATGATGATAGAGACTCTCTTGATCGCGTTTCCTCCACTCACAGACGTTCAATTGCCAGCTCTGGCGCGCTATTGTATCGTGCTGATGGCTGAAACAATAGTTAAGTAGCTGTTTAGAGGCGGGCTACTGCCCGCCTACGAACGACACGAACCGGCGGCGGTGGCCCGCCTCTAAACCAATGACGCCAGGCAGCAAAATCGAAGTCTACACCGATGGCCAATGTAATCTTTGTCGGTGGATGCGCGCCCGCGTGAATCCACTCGATCGCGATCACCGGATCGAGTGGCTGGATTACAACGACCCGGAAATTTTGCAGCGCGCCGCGCCGCGAACGCGCGAGGAAATGGCGAACGAGATGCACACCCAGACAGCCGACGGTCGCTGGTCTAAAGGTTACTTCGCGTGGATTGAAGTGATTCGGGTTCTGCCGCGCTGGAAATGGTTGGCGCCAATTCTTTCGCTCTGGCCATTAACCAAATTGGGTGCGATATTTTATCGCTGGCTCGCCGCGCGGCGGTATACCTTGTTCGGAGTGCCTCCGCCGTGCGATGCCAGCGGCGTGTGCCAACTTCACAAGTAGTATCTTTCGCCGATGGTGATAAGGTCAGTACCGGGAGCGGTAGCGACCGGGTCTCACGCTCCGCGCTTCCGAGATCGCTAAAAAGATACCCGGTCGCTACCGCTCCCGGCTGACATCATTCTGAACTAGAGTCAACCTTTACCCTCTCCAAAGCATCTTAAAGCCGACCCCAAACATCAGCCAAAGTTAGATTTTGATTGGCGGGTTTTTCGCTAATCTTGAGGTGAAGTAATGTTTAGAAAACTTTCGGCGTTCCTGGTGGCGTCAATGATGATAATGATGAGTGTTGGTGCTTTTTCCGTTGCAAGTGCCAAGGGGGGTGCAAAGGCAAAGGAGACCGAACCCCTGCGAGTGCGCGACCCGCTCAATATCGCGGTGCTGATTCAGGATGATCTGATCTCACGCGTGGGCAACGAACTCGGCGTGACCCGCGAGTTTATTCGCTCCCTGCCGGCTGGTTCACGGGTGATGGTCGGCTACATTACCGCGGGATCATTGCAAGTGCGAACGCCGTTCACGACTGATTTAAATCGCGCGGCCAGTTCTTTGCGCATTCCGATTGGCAGTACCTCGGCGTCGGCTTACAACCCTTACGTTGAAGTGATCGAGGCGCTCAAGAAATTCGATGCCAGCTGGCATGGACACAATGCGGTGCTGCTCATCTCTGATGGGCTTGATATTTCGCGCGGCTTCGACACGAGTTCCGCGGGACATACAATCGACATCGATCGGACCATTGCCGAAGCGAACCGGCGCAACGCGGCAATCTTCTCTTTCTATGCGCCGTCGGTGGGCTTGACCAGCCGCAGTTACCTGGCGGCCAGTTACGGACAGAGTTCTCTGGAGCGCGTGTCGCACGACACCGGCGGGCGGGCCTTCTTCCAGGGCAGCAACGGCTTTGTCACCTTTGATTCGTATTTCAGTCGATTGCGGGCGGAGCTTAACCGTCAGTACGCCACGGCTTCGTAAAACCGAAGTAGGTCTTGACCAAATGGACGCCGCCCGAGCAGAGACTCCGGCGGCGTTTTTTTTTAGTGCGCCCGGCAGGGCGCACTCACTAGGGAGTGAAAGTCTCCTACGAACCCGACAGGGGGAATCGTTAGCTGGACGGCAAGGGTGTCCATCGAGCCGCAGGCAAAGCGCTGGTCTGACGAACTTCCTTCAGATTCCACCTCGGAGGAACTGTTGGCAGACGACTATCACCCGCAGCCGGTGCTGAAGGTAGAGCTACCAAAGCCCGGGGGCAAAGGAATGCGCGGCTTGGGCATTCCGACGGTGATAGACCGACTTATTCAACAGGCGCTGCACCAAGTCTTAAGTCCCATCTTTGAACCAGACTTTTCTGAATCGAGCTACGGCTTGAGACCGAACCGGAGCGCGCAGCAAGCGGTGGTAAAAGCCCGTGAGTACGTGCGCGAAGGACGGCGCTGGGTGGTAGACATCGACTTGGAGAAGTTCTTCGACCGGGTTAACCACGACA
>DATNNY010000572.1:0-2852 GCA_035601635.1 Pyrinomonadaceae bacterium | reverse complement strand
TAAATCGAGCCCATGCCCCCGCGCTTGATCAATTGTTCGATGAGATATTTTTCGGCGAGCGTCTGACCCAACAGCGGATCATCTACGTTCTGAAGAACCTCCGCATCAAGGGTACACAGGGAGCTGGTATCCGAATATTCCCTACCACAAACGGGGCAAACTTTCATTTGATCGTCTTTCGTTCCTTCTTGACGCAAGCGTAACACACTGCTTTTGCGACGAGCAAAGAAGACCTCTCGCCGAAAAGAAAAATGCGAGCGCAGCTCGAAAGCGACGCTCGCATCTTCTTATCGATCCTATGGCCAGACTAAGTCTTGATGAATACAATCACCAGAGCAAAAAGCACCAGTGACTCGATCAGGGCCAGGCCCAGGATCATTATGGTCTGAATTTTTGCGGCGGCTCCCGGATTTCTTGCCGCGCCTTCGCACGCGGCAGCGCCGATACGCGATTGGCCGAGTGCCCCACCGAATACCGCGATCGCAAATCCGACGCCTGCGGCAATGGCCTTTAATCCGACGCTATTGTTTGCGGCTGTGGCGGGCGTTTCCGCCTGCGCGAGCGCCGGCACGGCGCTCATGAACACGCCCAGCACCGTCAAAAGCAACAGAGTAACCTTCCTCATTCTCTTTTCTCCCTTCCAGAAAAACGAACTGCTCGGAAACTTCCAGCCCGGAATGATTTCGCCCGCATCCGGTATCCACCGCCCCTCTTACAACGGCGCTCCAGCGATACAGACCTTTGACTATATATGGCTGTTCATGACCTTCGCATTTCGTAAGATGTTTGCGCTCTAACGTGTGCGGCACGCTTGCACGCATCGCTCAAAGACGCTTGATAAGACCACAAGAACATTAAGTCAGGACCGGGGCTATGAACTCCATCCCATCGTCCTCTGTATGACTGTCATGCGGCGGATGCGAGACCTCGCTGAGATAAAGTTGCGACAGCAAAATAAAAACGAACGTTTGAATCAGAGCGACGAAAACACTCAAGCCCATCAGCACCAGCAGCACCGGAATAGCGAAGTAGGTGTACGGCGGAGCCATGTTGGCAACTGTCTCAAACACTTTCTCGTCGGCAAACATATTGCCAAAGAGTCGTATTCCCAAAGAGAACGGCCGGACCAGATTGCTGACCAGTTCTATGGTGAAGATCAGCGGAGCAATCCACCAGATGGGCCCGGCAAAATGCTTCAGATGATTAAACAACCCATTCTCACTAATGCCGATGTAGTTGTAGTAGACAAATGACGAGAGTCCCAGTCCAAACGTCACGCTGGTGGCTGAAGTCGGCGCCATGAACAATGGGAACAGTCCCATCAGGTTGGAAACCAAAATCAGCACTGCGAAAGTCATAACCACCGGAAAATACTTCAGGCCATGCGGACCAACGATGTCTTCGAGCATGCCCCGCACAGCCAGGACACTGACCTCGAGCGTCTGCTGCCCGTGTCCCGGCTTGTCTTCGGAAAGCTGTCCCTTGAAAATCCAGATCAATACCAGGCTCAGGATGCAGGCCACGATAAACATCACCGTGTACCAGGGGATCGCATTCTCAGGCGTGTACACTCCAAACGCGGCTTCAGGAGTCGAGCCAAACTTTGCCAGGAACCATTTCCACCTGGGATAGGTGTAATGCATCTCAAAGTTGTAGGCCCACTCGCCAAAATATTGATTAACGAACCGCACCAGGATAGGCACGTGTTCCTGTGCATGTTCAGCAGCTTTGCCGCCCGCTTCCGTGCTCTGCAGAAGAAACATCAAAAAGATTCCTCTCGACGAATAATTGCAAAATAGAATTGTCTAAAAGCTTCAACGAACACTGCGGGGACGAACGAGCATAAGCCGGCAAACATAGCCGGCAGCGAAACTAACCCCGACTCGTAACCGGCATAACCAGCCGCGCCTATAACGAAATAACGAAACACATAACGCGCTACCCTGACTCGCGGCCGCGCACCTGCGCTCACCTTGAAGACGGCCGCCACCGATGTTTGCAGCCAGTGAAAGTTCAAAAGAGATAAGAGGCCGCCCAGCATCAAACCAGTCGTAACTCGCCACGGCAACAGCATCGTACTCGCGATGACGGCCAGGGCGACGCTTGCCATCATCGCGCGAAGCAGACGCAACTCGAGCGCGCCGTTGTCTTCACCGGCGAGTCCTTCAGCTCTCATACTGTTGGCAACCTGACTCATGAATTAAGCGGAGGATTTTACATGGCGCGATGATGCATGTCGAGTGCATGGAGGAGCGACTATTCGGACACTACCCGGAGCGCGGGCATCCCTGCCCGCCTGAGCGCGCTTCGCGCGAATTTGAGCGCGGCTTCGCGCGCGGTGCGGGCAGGGATGCCCGCGCTCCTAACGCAACTGTCTGGGTGGCGGCGGTTTTTGGGAATCGTCCGAGCCTGACCCGCCTGTCTCTGAAAACATTTCTTTAATGCTGCCCACGGCCGAAAGCATGCTCGATGTTTCGATCGGCATAAAGATCACTTTCGCGTTGTTGCTTTTGGTCATGTCGCGCAGGCTTTCGATATAGCGCGTGGTGATCAGATACTGCGCGGGATTGCCGTGTTCCTTCATGGCTTCAGCAACCTGGGTGATCGCCTGAGACTCGGCTTCCGCCTGGCGCAAGCGCGCCTGGGCCAACCCTTCGGCTTGCAGAATGTTCGACTGCTTCTCGCCCTCGGAACGAGTGACGGCAGCTTGTTTCTCACCTTCGGCCCGGGTAATCGCTGCCTGGCGTTCGCCCTCGGCCTGCAGAACCAGCGCGCGCCGGTTGCGCTCAGCGGTCATCTGCTTCTCCATCGTCACGCGCACATCTTCGGGCGGATTGATGTTCTTCACGTCG
>DATNNY010000571.1:0-3608 GCA_035601635.1 Pyrinomonadaceae bacterium | reverse complement strand
AGGGCGTCACGCGTTTGTCAGAATGCTGCAACACGCCGCGAGTTCCCGCATACACCTTCCTGGCCCCCCGTCGAAGCGCCTCCTCAAGAAGCGCTCGGCCGATGCCGCGGTTGGCGCCGGTAATCAAGACTGTCTTATTTTCAATGTTCATACGACCCTCCCCTATACCGAATTTGGCGAAGCTTATTCGCTAAGCTGCCTCTATAGTGTTGACGGGTGGAGGGAGTTAATTTCGACAGAGCAAAACGGAAAAAAATCAGCCCCGCGATTGGAGGAGGAACTGTCTCACCGCCTGGTCCTCAGCGAGGCCAATCGCCCGGTCGAAAGCGTCCCCGGCCTCGGAGGTTTTCCCAAGCCGTTGTAAGACGTGAGCGCGAACCGCCCAGTAGGGCTGATAAGTGGAGACAGCGTCCAGGTCGATCCCATCGAGTACCGCCAGCCCTGCTTCAGGTCCCTTCGCTTCGGCGACCGCCGCGGCGTATCCAGTTCGCGTGCCGAGCGTCGGCGATATGCGGATCAGCTGTTTGTAGAACAGCCTGATTGCATCCCACTCAGTCCGGCCGCTGCGCGCCCGCTCCGCGTGGACCGACTGAATCGCGGCCTCAAGTTGAAACCGGCCGGTGCGACCGCGACTCGATGCTTCGGCGAGATGGCGTTCTGCTTCTTCGATTAACGGCAATGACCACTGCTGTGAATCCTGCTCTGTAAGAGGAATATAGCGGCCGTCCGGCCCGCGCCGCGCTGGTCTGCGGGCTTCGCAGTGGAGCATCAGAGCCAGGAGGCCTCGAACCTCTGCTTCCGTCGGCATTAGCTGCAGCAGGACCCGCGCGAGCCAGATCGATTCTTCGGCCAGATCCCGTCCACGCTGGTCAACACCCGCCATGTCATCCCAGCCGATCCCGAAGGCGGCATAAATAGCTTCCAATACCGCGTCCAGCCGCTGCGGCAGTTCACGCTCTTCCGGGACTTCGAATTGAATACCTCCGTCGCGGATCTTAGTCTTGGCACGCACCAGGCGTTGCCCCATCGTTGTCGGCGAAACCAGAAAGGCATGGGCAATGCGCGCCGCGTCCAGGCCCAGAACGGTCTGGAGCATTAGGGGCGTGTGCATGGCCGGATCGATTGCCGGATGGGCGCACAAGAAGAGCAGTTTCAACCTTTCATCCTGAAACAAAGTCCCCTCCCTGGGCTCCTCTCTGAGGAGCAGGAGAGTTGACTCACTTGCTTCCGCGACTCGCTGATGACGAACAAGATCGACAAAGGAGTGGCGCGCACTCGTCAGCAGCCATCCTTCCGGATTTTGCGGCACCCCGTCCTTTGGCCAATGCGTGAGCGCCGACACTAATGCGTTGCTGAGAGCGTCCTCAGCGCTGGCCAAATCGTGCGTCTGCACAGAAAGATACGCCACCAGGCGGCCGTAGGACTCGCGGGCTACGCGCTCGATTGTCCGGTGGGTGTTTTCCTCAATGATTCCGCTCACCCGTGAACCCCCGCCGCTTAGCTTCAGGCGCGAGCGGGCGGACTTCAACCGCGCCAAGCGATGCTCCCGGACATCGTGCAGCCCATTCGAGGGCGGCGTCAATGGAAGGAACTTCCAGGATAATGAATCCTCCCAATTGTTCCTTGGTATCCGCGTATGGACCATCCTGCACACGGCGCTTTCCTTCTCGAAGACGCACTGTTGTTGCTGTTTCGACCACCTCAAGTGCATCGGCACCGACGTACACCTTGGCCTCGACGAGCGCCTTATAGTAAGCCCGCCAAGCGCCGAGATGAGCGTCGTTATAGTCGTTTGCCCGCATGGCAAACTCTTCCGGCGAATGATAGATCAGCAGAGCAAATTGCATCAGTTCTCCTTTGGCGCAACTCTCGTCGGCCTTTATCGGCCGCCTATCCGTATGACGGGCGAGAACTGCTCCATTCGACAGACTTCACTGAATCTGCACGAATTTCAAGTTGCATAACTGGCAATGTGGAGAGCCGCCTCCAAGGGTGAGCCCGATACTAATTGATCCTGACCGACAAGCGCAGCTACTTCGAATAATTCGGGCACCGCTTGTGCTAGGAACTGCTTGAAATCCGTAATTTGTTCGACATGAGCATAGACGTTTCAAACGGGGGGCCGCAAGTATGCCAGGCGCCGTTCAGAAGAGGTGGGGATCTGCTTCACCGCTGGCGTGTTGTGCTACTCACGATAGCTTTCGCATTTCTAATCGTTGGAGTCGTTAGTAAATAGAAATATTTGCGCTCTCCCCTAATGAGAGCTGTCGTGGCAAGCAACTGGAATGGAAGAATGGAATGGAAGCCGCAGCCCTTATCGAATTAGGGTGCGCGTGAGCGCGCGCAATCGCTCAGTCACCGGGGAGAGGTTTGGTTCCTAATTCTATTTTGAGAATGAGCCAAGGCTACTCGCAGCCTGAACAAAGCGCAGACTCTCACTTGATCAAAAAGTGGTGTTTGTTCGCGAGCAGTCTTTCAGGCACCTTCTTCTTTGGTTGTCAATAAGTCATTGGAAATTCTATTGAGATAATGCACTATAAGCTCACCTCAGAACCGTGCCTCTTTCTTCTCTTTACTCGTCAGCATCCGGTCTGAGTTAGACTCAAAATGAATACGGCTGAATTCTTGAGACAGTATGAAGTTCGCGCTCCCAACATTATGTGGATGCTTGGTGCGGGTGCTTCCGCCGCAGCCGGAGTGCTAACCTCGGATCATTATTGAGCGAGATAGAAGCGACGAGAAGCTTTGCTTGATCTGAAGTACCTGCTCGAGTCAGGTGACGGAGGAGTGATTCGTGGGGCAATGCGAAACCCTCCACGAATTCAGGCCGTCGTTTCTTACAGTTGATTGCGCACTCCCTCCTGAACGAACTCGACAAAGCCATTCAGGCCTCTTGGAGTTGGGCGGTTAGAACCGCGACACAATTAAGAGGCCTCCAGCAATCGCGACCGCGTCTTCAAGGAGAGCGATGACGAAGTCCGGAACTTTGAGCGCGCGCACCAGGCGCTTGCGAACCTCGTAGCCGGCAAACGCGCCCGCGATCGCGCCGGCCACACCAAGAACGATGCCGAGGACGATCGACTGCGCCCCGGCAACAGCGACAGCCGCGCCAGACAGGCCGCCGAGCAGACTGCGGCCAACGAGTCCGAGAAGTCTTGTGCGGTTTGGGGTCGAAGGAAGTTTGTCGATGACCAATTCACCGAGAGCACCCAGAGTGAAAACAAGGACGGCACCAAGTGACCCGATTAAGGCGAGCGGCGAGTTGTCTAGATTGAGCCAGTGCCGATTCGCGGCCCAGGCCACGACGGCCGGCGCGGTCATCGTACGCAATCCCCCGATTACACCAATGAGAAAAGCCAGAAGCAGCACATATGAAGGATTCATGCACGGTTCCTCCTCTGGAATCGAAACATCAACAACCAAATCAACTGCTGATCAAATTCGCTAGCCTTGCCGCGATTGACAACGCAAATCGTGGGTGCAGATACTCTTCATTGCGCGCACTGCGGAGTTAAACGCCGTGATGATCGATCCACCTTTCTTGCCTACTACCAGATCACCGATTAGATAGAGACCGTCAACGTTAGTTGCGCCCGCCTCATCGAACA
>DATNNY010000570.1:0-7458 GCA_035601635.1 Pyrinomonadaceae bacterium | reverse complement strand
TGAGATGCCGGCATCGCGCCATCTTTCAATTGCCGACGGGACTGCCCCGTTAAGCTCCGCTTGGCTCAGCTTTTGTTCGCTGGGTCCATCGCGGACTTCGCCCCGGGCCGCACGCAAAGTGTCAACGGATTCGTTGTCACCACTCTGTGAGCCATCGTCGGAAATGATCGAGAATGACTTTTGAGTTTTGGCATTGATTGAGGCTGAAGCTTGAGGTTCGGCCATAAGCATGGGAACCACGGGAGAGCCGCAGGCCGCGCCGCCGACGTAGCCGCCGCCAGATCCTGGAAACGCCACCCCGATCGAGGCTTGCGTCGCAGCCGTTGCCGCCGTTAGCGTATTCTGCCCGATCTCGAAATTTTGTACTGCAGTGGCATCACCCGCTGCACCACCGTATCCGGGGAGCTTCACGGTTGAGCCGTTGCGCTGGCGTAAACGCAGGTCAGAACCTCCATTGGGAGGTGTCGCGCCCAGATTGACCGTATTAGTTTTAAAATCAAAGCAGACGGCATTGGTGCCGGTAGCAACGGCGCCAAAATTTCCCTGGACGCCGTGTAACGAGTTCGTGCCCGGATTGCTTAAGGAGTTATTCGTGACCGTAAGCTCGATCGCCGCGTTGACGTTACCCGTATCGCCAACCTGAAAATTAATTCCCGCCCCGCTGTTCCACTGTGTGACGGTGTTATTACTGACGATGGCCTTCATCGTGCCGCTGACGCTGTGGTTCTCAACGCGGATGTCGGAAGACTGAACGGAACCGGAATTGGCAACGCCGGCGTTGCCGATAAAGTTGTTCGACACCTGTCCCTGCCACGTGCCCGCGCCAGTGCCTTGATTAATGTTGATAGCGCCGCCCTGCACACTGCCGACCAGCGGACTAGCGGCACTGCCGTTGTTCGAGATGTTGAAATTCACGCTCTCCGTGCTACCCGCGTTGCCGCCCGAGATGGTAACGCCCCCGCCCAGAGAGCCGGGAAAGCCGTTACTATAAGAGTTGCCGGTGAAGACAATGCTCAGGTTGGCGCTATTGGTTGTAGAGGTTTGGAAATGGTCCCCGCCGGCCCCGGTGAACGTGTTGTTTGTCACATGCGCGGTCACGGCTGATGTGCCGCTCGGCTCGATAATTAGATTGTCGTTGGGCGCGTTGCTGAACGTCGAGCCGGTGATGGTAACGTCCCCGCTCCCGCTTGAATTCCTGATCCTAAAGTTGTCCTCGACACTGCCGCCGACAACGTCGTTAGTGAAAGTAGACGTCCCGAATAGCCCATCGAAAATGATGCTGCCCTCGTCAGCGCCAGCACTATCCCCATTCGCTCCGTTAACCGTGCTGTATTCAAGGGTGCAACCTGTAACGCTGGTTCCGCGAACCCCGTAGTTCTGATTCGTGCCGTTGATCGTCATTCTACGGAGCGTGATGTTCGTCGCGTTGTTAAGATATATCCCGATTCCTGTTGTGGTACTCCCGGTCGTGCCGCTCTTGTTCGCTATCGTGCCGCCACTGCCGTTCCCCCCGACTGTTGTGTTCACGCCGTCCCCCACAACCGTGAAACTCCCCGAGGTATTCTGGATGATCACTCCATCGGCGGTTCCTCCGCTCGATGAGAGGCTCGTGAAAGTCATGTTGAGCGGTGTCGTGCCTGAGGTTCTGTTAATATTTACTGCCGTCCCAGTACTCGAGTTTATTGTCCCGCTTGTTGTCGTAATTGTGTTCGTATTGTCAGTGGCTACCAGTCCCGCGATCCCAGCATCAGGCGCGATGTTGAGGGCTCCAAAGCTGATCGTCCCGGTATTGCCGGTCCCGCTCCCACCCAAAAGCACGCCCGTATTTCCCGAAGCATTCACCGTCGTGTTCCCAAAGCTGAGCGTGGCGCTGGATGTGCCGACATTGATGCCATTGCCCGTCGGATTGGTGATCGTGGTGGTAGGCGTCGTCAGGGTGCCGGCGACTCCAGTCAGGCTAATGCCGGTGGTGGTGCTGTTGGTTGACGAAATGCTGCCGAAGGTCGCGGCGAGTGTGCCTGTTGTTAGGTTGAGGGCTTGGCCTGTGCCATTTAGCGTAACATCGGAGATGGTGAGCGTGCCGAAGCCGCTACCGCTAATGTCGGTTACGGCATCTCCGCCAGTGAACCCAACCAGCGTGTTGCCGGAGGCAATCGTAATTGCGGTTGAAGCGCTGGTGAGGTTGACGATTGTAGCGTTACCACTATTGGTGACCGGTAAAGGATCGCTGTATGGCGGCGGAGTTAGACCCGTGATGGACGATAGACTTGCCGTGGCATCCTGCCCGATAAACCGTTGGCCATTGAGAAGAGTCACCGGACCAACATAGTCGCTGGCGCTTTCATACAGAAAGATATTGTCATTGGCCGCAGGATGATTTCCCGCGCCATTGTTAACGGCCTGAAATGATGACAGCGTATTAAAGGGATTAGTGAGACGCCCGTCGCAAGGGCATGACGCGGTGTTATTGATGAACCAGATCATTCCGCTGACGTTAATCGTCACGGTAGCGGAGTTACTGCCCTCGGAGTTTGTCAACGTGTAGCTGAAAGTATCGGTGCCCTCGAAACCAGCAGGCGGGTTGTAAGTAAAACTGCCGTTCGCGTTGACTGTTACGTCGCCGCCATTGGTGCTCGTGCTTGGAGGTGCGGTGATTGTGGCGCTGGGTAGACCGGTAAAGTCGTTCCCCAGCACACCCGGCGCAGCCACGGAAATCCGAACGTTCCCCGTCGCTGAATAAGTATCGTCTACGGCCACAGGCGTAGCTCTAAGACTTCCTGCCACGAATGTAGTATTTGGATCGACCGTGTCGGTGAAAGTCACTCCCGTGGCGTCTGCGGCACTCGAATTGATGTTAACTGTGTATTTCAGTGTGTCGCCAGGATCGGCCTGATTATCGCCATCAACGTCTGTGAACAATGAGTCAGTCTTGGTCGCCGAAACACTGGGAGCAACAGGACTAAGCAAATTGAAGTGTTCTTTCGGCGTGCGACTCACGCCCAACCTGCGAAGGAGATTAACCTCTTTATGCAGGGCAGCCGGCGATGGAGGCTGCTGCACAGGCGCCGGTGTGCTGCCGGCTGATAACCCAAGCTTCTCTCTCAGAGCAACTGACTTTGAGAGTGCAACCCCGCTCAAAGCCAGGCCGAATCCGAGCGTAACAATCAGGATTCGCTGAACTCTTGTAAGTGTGGATGTAGTTGAGGGGACATTACGGCGTACGGAACGAGACATGGGGGACCTCCGTGTTCGATAAAAGAATGGATAGCTTCCGGGCGTACAAGAAAATGAGAAGGCTAATAACAGTCCGGTAAAGTCACCTTAAAGGGGTTACCCCGGATAGGAACGATTCAGGCGAGGAGAATCTATCCCGCCTTTCGGCTTAAGTCAATAGCGAATTATCTGATTTAACGTGGAATGGTTCGCACTGTATTCTGGCTTGCGCGTGGAATACCTACTGGCTTCAGCGAGAGTAGACTGAGCCTGGGCGCGTTTCATTCCAGCAAGAAGCGTTGCGATAATCTTCCTCTCACTTTCGAGAAGGGTATTGAAAATCGGAGAATGACAGGACTCTGGTTTCAGATTTGCTCTCAGATCGTATAACTAATGGTACGCTGAAGTTTACTGGTTGTCAGAAATCGGGTCCAGGGCTTGCGATTCCGCGATCCTGATTGAGGCCGCCCGACGGTTCAAATCCTAAATCGCATCAAGCTTGATCACCGGGGGTGCATTTTGCCAGTAATGAAAGCGAGCGTCCCCGATGCGCGCACGATGCGAGCAACTTATCGACTAACTAAACGGTCGTTCCGCTCCTAAACCGTTCTTCGTCCGGTGAGCAAGTTAACTATCAGAACGATCAGGGCCAGGACGAGTAGCAAGTGAATAAATCCCCCCATCGTGTAGCTCGAGACCAAACCCACCAACCAGAGGACTAAGAGAATCACAAAAATCGTCCACAACATTGTTCATTCCTCCCTTTGCAGCTAATCGAATTGCAATCCCAAAGGATGAGGAGCAAGGTGCGTGCCTTTAGGGGCAGATTAGTGCAAAGCGCAGTAGTAAGGCGAGTTCTGTCGATCTTGCTCATAGAGATTTTGAGCCGCCAGCGAGATCCGTGTATCGAAGCATGCCAGTCTTCTGCATGCTCCCGAAGGTTCTCATTCAGATACTGCCCACTATAAAAAATGTCGAGCCGATTCAATATTTGTTGAGATTCTATTCTGGACTTCTCTTGGAGATTATTGGTAAATTGAACCCGCGCTCGCGGGTTGTTGAATGGCGGGCGTATTGAGTGGTCTAAAGGGTTTTGCGTTTGTGCCATTATTCTCCCGACACGCCTTCGCTTCCAATCCTTAGTTTCTGGTTTTGATCAAGAAGATCTCGCGGACAGCCATAAGAGATCGCCGGCGTGTCCCCTGGGGAAAAGCTATGATTTTTCGTATTAAGAAAATAATTGGCCGTTCGCAGAGAGCGAGCCTGGCCTTTGTAGTCTTAGGCGCCATGGTGCTCGCAGCGGGCTCTTTGTTCCTGGCGCTTTACGGGATCAGGGCCTCGCCCGTTAAGAGGATCAATTACTCTGAGCTCTACGCGATCGCGCAGACGGGTCCCGCAGCATCGGTACTTATCGAGAATGATTCGTTAACTGTAACAAAGACGGACGGAGCAGTATTTCAAGCGACCGTCGCCGGTGATTCATTTCGGCAGACCGTGGTTGAGTTGTTCAGGAAGAATGGTGTGCCGATCGAATTTGCTTCGACCCAGCCCAGTTTTGCGGGAACGGTATTCGTATATTCCTCGCCAGTTGTGATCTGTCTCGTGTTGGGACTCGTCGGGTGGCGAGTTCATGCCACAGTAAACGGGCGCCGCGGAAGTTTCAGCCTGGCTGATCATAGTGGCAAACAGAACGTCACCTTCGCCGACGTTGCAGGTGTGGATGAAGCGACGGCAGAGTTATTGGAAACGATTGAATTTCTCCGCGACCCGATTCGCTTTGGACGACTGGGTGGTCGCGCGCCGCGCGGTATTCTGCTGTACGGACCACCGGGAACTGGGAAGACGCTGCTGGCACGAGCCGCTGCCGGTGAGGCAAGTGTGCCCTTTCTTTCCGCCTCAGGATCGAGCTTTCAGGAGAAATTTGCCGGCGTCGGGGCTGCCCGCGTACGGCGCTTGTTCGCGCGTGCCAGAAAGCTTTCGCCCTGCATCATCTTCATCGACGAGATCGACGCCCTGGGCCGCCAGCGCGGACGTGGTAATGACTCGGGCTCCGCGGATCAGGATCAGACGCTCAATCAATTGTTAATCGAGATGGATGGTTTCAACCAGGGATCCAGCATCGTTGTTATTGGATCGACAAATCGTCCCGATGTCCTCGATGCCGCGTTGACTCGTCCGGGTCGATTTGATCGCGAGATCATGGTCAACCTCGCGGATCTGCGTGGTCGCGAAGCGATTCTTAAAGTGCACGCTCGAAACCTGCAACTCGATCGTGATCTCGATCTTAACTGGATCGCCCGGGGCACGCCCGGTTTCTCTGGGGCGGATCTCGCGAACTTATTAAATGAGGCTGCCATCGCCGCCACGCGTGAAAATGCCGAATCAGTCGGACGAAAACATATTGAATATGCACGCGACAAAATTCTGATGGGCGCCGAGCGCCGGGGCTTCATGATGGATGAGGACGAACGCTATGCGACTGCAGTTCACGAAGCGGGTCACGTCGCAGTAGGCTTAGCAGTAAAGAATGGCGATCCTATTCACAAGGTTTCGATCCTGCCGCGAGGGCGCGCACTGGGCGTGACGCAGGCGCTGCCGGAACGCGATCGTCTGATGAAGAAGCGCGAGTATCTCGAGGATCAGATTGCGGTGCTGCTCGGCGGTCGCGCAGCGGAACAAGTTGTGCTGGAGACGATGACGGCCGGGGCCTCGAATGACATCGAACGGGCGGTTGAAATCGCCCGAAAGATGGTTGCCGAATTTGGCATGAGCCCGCTGGGCCCAATCTATCTGGGCGAATCGCAGACCGATCATCAAAGTCAAAGTCTGCTGGATCGGGTTGAAGACGCAACCAACCAGATTATCAACGCGCAACTCGAAAGAGCGCGTGAGGTTGTGATGTCACAGCATGATTCGATTGCCTGCCTCGTCGAAATGCTGCTCGAGCGTGATACGCTCGAAGCAGATGAAATTCGCAGTTGCTTCGACAGCTCTGCTGTGCAGTTCGTTCTCGCAACTCAGTTTTCCAGGCTGGACGAGACCGAGCCCGCGGCGCGGGTCTCAGCATAAAAGCCTGGCGTGGTGAACCCCAAGAACGACCGTTGAAAATGCCCGTAGCCTGCGGAGCGCGCGCCAACCGAATGGTACAGAACCGCTTGCGGTAGTAAGCAGGTTGGTAAATCGACTCTCAGCCCCCAAATCAATTTGTGTTTGCCTGGTGCTATGACCCTGGGCTTACATCCGGCTTTATTCTTTCGGCTGCTCAGCACGCTCCTACCTCCAGATAAAATCTTTGACAAGTCTTAGCTCGTCGTTATACTCCGCGCATTAGGCTTATGGATTGGAAGTACAAGCACTTTCATCAGGAGAGAGTCTTCCCGGCGCCGCGTGACGTTGTCACAGAAGCCGCGCGCGCGTTTATGGGCCAATCACTCGGGTGGAAGATCACGGAGACCCCGGACGGGTTTACCGCACAAGGCTCCAGTTTTTCACACGGGGCAATCGCTCATCTTCATATTCAATCAGCCGGAAACGGAACAAAGGTGGCTGTAGAACTATTAGTCGAGCGGGCGGGTTGGCGGGGATTCATGTTGTTTGACGTCGGCGGTTATTACAACATTCAAATTCGAAAGTGGCTTGATGGTATTCAGTGGTCGCTTCATCAAAAGCTCACCGGCACTCATGACGAGTCTACGAATCCGCTGGTCGTAGCGCAGAACAAACCTGCTGCGTACATTTTCAATGGTTGTTTGTTGTTCATTGTCGTGACCTTTGCTCTTTATTTCCTCGTCACTTTAATCAGCGCGGTCGTGGGACTACTCACTGGACATCTATTGTTGTTGGGCAGAGGCGATTTGATTATTCATGGAATCGGGGCGCGAATAATATCGGCGTTGATTTTGATCTTCGCATTATTCATCGCGTGGAGAATCAAGCGGAAGTCATAGATTAGCCGCAGGTACGGATAGGAAAGACGGGAACCAGCTCCGAGTTTTCATCTGTGCGGCGATCTCCGCCGCATCAGCAAACGAGCGAAACCCTCGAGACAAGAGGTCCAGAACCCCGAGCGATAGCGAGGGGATGCTAGACTCATCTCTAGCAGGCTGCTGAAAAACTCTTATTCGATGTCCCGAGCTACAAATTTGGAGTGCGCCGACAACGGCGGCGCTTTGGATTTCTTAGCATCTTCGTGATCAGCGAATCCAAAGCGGCGTCGCGCTACGCTTGCCGCCGCACTCCAAATTA
>DATNNY010000569.1:0-8253 GCA_035601635.1 Pyrinomonadaceae bacterium | reverse complement strand
ACCACTGGATTCTTGCCGCCCATTTCGCATTGGCACTTGGCGCCGCGACGGGACACTTGTTCGTAGAGACGGATTCCCACCTCGTTCGATCCGGTGAACGAGACCGCCTTGACCGCCGGATGATTGATAATTTCATCGCCGGCATCCGAGCCTGATCCCAGAATCAAATTCAAAACTCCCGGTGGGATTCCCGCTTCTTCGAATATCTCCACGATGCGAACGCCGGTAGCCGGCGTGAGCGTGGCCGGCTTGAACACCACGGTGTTGCCCGCCACCAGCGCCGGCGCGATCTTCCAAACCGGAATCGCGACCGGAAAATTCCAGGGTGTCACGCAGGCCACGACGCCCAACGGCTGTTTGATCGTATAAGCAAAGTTAGCGGGCAGTTCGGAAAGAATTGTCTCGCCATTCATCCTCCTTGATTCGCCGGCACAGAACTCGGCGACATTGATTGAGCGCTGCAACTCGCCTCGTGATTCAGAAAGAGTTTTGCCTTCTTCGCGGGTGAGAATCTGCGCCAGCTCTTCCTTTGCCTCTTCCATTAGCCGCGCGGCTTTCGCGACAATCTTGCCGCGCGTGGGCGCAGGCGTCTTCCGCCAACTCTGAAAAGCTTCGCTCGCGGCGTCGACAGCCCCGCGTGCTTCTTCGCGCGTGGCCTGGCGCACGGTTCCGATAACGTCGTCGGTGTTGGCGGGATTCGTGTTGTTGACGGTGCGCGACGAACTGGAGTCAATCCACTCGCCGCCGATAAAATTTCGATAAGTGTCCATGTGTTTGCTCTTGCGATCCCAAGCCCTGGCTTCCGTTTAGAAGCGGCACTTGCGCCGCGATCTTAAGGCCCAGTTTCTGGGCTGAATATATCACGAAGATAGTTGTGGATCAGGTCTCAGTCGGGCGAGGAGTTATTGGTCTTTGTAGCCTTGCGGCCAAACTCGAAGCGCCGGCCGACGATCATCTTCAGGATCAGGTGGTCGGTGCTCCGAGTCAGTCCGATGCCGACCCCAAAGTTGAATTCCCACTTTGGCGACACGTTAAGATCGATGGCCGGGAATATCTGATGCTGTTGTTCGCGCGTGGGATCAAAGCCACTGAGCGGTCCCAACGCGCCGTAATACTCAATCCCGCCATCGATTTTCTTCGTAATTGAGTAAGCGACTTTGAAATTGGGCGAGAACTCAAATCCTTTCTTCGTGCCGGGTCCCTTGAGCGAGCGTTCAAGTGCGGGGTTGAACGCGATGTACCAGCGCTTGATCTGTTTATCGACGATCGGACGAATCTCCCAACTCCAAGTATCCTCAGAGAACTTGCGCCGCACATAACCGATTTCCTGCGAGAGACTAACGCCCACCGGCCAATGCCATTTTGGCGGAACGCGAAAGCGCGGACGAATATGCGTGCCCACGAAATCCAGACCGCTGCCATTGCGGGCGCTGGTGAAAATGTAGAATCCGGTTTCGAACCAATCGTTGAATCCATGAGTGATCTCGATGGTTTCGTGCCAGGCGTGATTAGTCGGCAATGTTCCGTCATCAGTCTTCATGGATCCTTTGACGGTGAAGTTGTTATGTAACTCGATCATGGTTACGCCGCGCGGAATGGTTTCAGAGCCGTAAACCTGGATTTCATAGTTGTCCTGGGCATGAGTAACCGCCGCGACCGCGCAGATGAGGGCGGAGCCGAGTGCCGAACAGAATGTGGTCTTGATTTGCAGGGCAGCAATCCGCCAGAGTGTTTAGAAGAGAGCCAGCGCATCATACAATACTATTGGACCGGCGGGCAGTGGCTGGTGATGGAGCGATTTCCTGACTTTGCGCCTTGGCCACTTTGCGTGAGATTGTTTTGCTCGCCAAGGCGCAAAGACGCAAAGAAGAGGTCTTGATTTCCATAGCTCATTTGCCATAGAGACCAAATTCGTAGAGAGTCACACTCCGACGAAATGACCAACCTGATTAAGAACGAAACGAACAGCCCTCCTAATAATCTCCGGAAACTGCTGGAACAAAGGGCTGCTGCCACTCCGGAAAAGGTCTTTCTGTTTTCTGAGCCCGATGGCCGGGAGTTTACCTATTCGGAATTTGACTTCGCAGTCAATCGCGCGGCATCCCTGCTGGTCAGACATGACATTGGCAAAGGCGACGTGGTCAGCCTGCTAATGCCGAACAGCGTCGAATACATCATCGCCTACTTTGCTTGCTGGAAACTGGGCGCAGTAGCCGGACCCGTGAACTCGCTGTTGAAAGAAAGCGAAATCGCTTTCGTGCTGAACAACTCTGAGACGAAAGCGATTCTGGTCCACTCCGAATTTCAAGCCCGCATTGAGAAGATTCGCGCGGATCTCCCCGAGCTTCAGTCAGTCATCACGTTTGACGATGAGGCGCAGGCGACGCTTGAGTTTGAAGAGCTAGAAAAAAGCGGACGAGACTTCCGCGCTCCCAGTATTGACAAGGACCACGATGCGATCATCATCTACACTTCGGGGACCACCGGAAAACCAAAGGGTTGCTTGTTAACCCACGGCAACTTAATCGCTAACGCCCGCCAGATAAGTGAGTGGCTAAACTTCTCGAGTAGTGATCGTCTGCTGACTGTCATGCCGCTTTTCCATATGAACGCGGTGTCGGTGACGACGATGTCCGCGCTGTATGCCGGCGGTTCGACCGTGGTCAGTCCCAAATTTTCCGCTTCTCAATTCTGGAAAATCGTTTCCGATTACCGGATAACCTCATTCGGATCGGTAGCGACAATGCTGTCAATGCTGCTGAGTAAGTATCCTGACGGAATACCACAGGATTTGACGACCAGTCAGTTGCGTTTTGCGATGTGCGGCTCTGCGCCGGTGCCGGCCGAGGTTATCAAGAGATTTGAAGCGACGTTCAACTGCCCCGTAGTCGAAGGCTATGGCCTGTCTGAATCGACTTGCCGCTCAACCTTTAATCCGCCTGATGAACGCAGGCGTCCCGGTTCCTGCGGTTTGCCGATCGGAAATGAAATGAAGGTCTTTGACGACGACGACAGGGAAGTTGCAGACGGCCAGCTGGGTGAAATTGTTTTGCGCGGAGAGAATATTTTGAAGGGTTATTACAAGAATCCCGAAGCTACCGCGTCCGCTTTTCGCAATGGCTGGTTTCACACCGGCGACGTTGGTTATCGCGACGAAGATGGTTACTTCTTCATCGTAGATCGCAAGTCCGATATGATCATCCGTGGTGGAGAAAACATTTATCCGCGCGAGATCGACGAAGTCCTCTATCAGCACCCGGCGGTAGCCGCCGCGGCGACAATCGGCATTCCCGATCCACTCTACGGGGAAGAGGTCGTGGCTTTTGTCGTCTTGAAGGAGGGGTCGAAAGTAGGTGAGGCTGATCTCATCAGCCATTGCACCGAGAGACTGGCTGACTACAAATGTCCCAAGTCGATTCACATTGTCAAAGATATTCCGAAAGGTCCCACCGGAAAGCTCCTAAAGAGGGAACTGGCAAGGCGTTTTGCCTCGATCAAATAAGGCGCCAGGTCAAGATTGACCGTGCGAGTTTTTGGTTTGACGTGAGGGCGTTATTTACCATAGAGTCACGCAAACGAGAATTAGCAGTGCCCGCCGACGGCTGTGTGCGGACTCCCGACGGAAGCGTGAGGTTTCGGAGAAGGCCGGGCTTTCATTGTTTTATCCCTTAGTTTGTGTCTTCTGGATCGATACCCACGAATCTTCTGGTGTCGATGGTGTTTTGCGATTGATTGATTGAATTCGCTGAACACCGTCGCAACGCTCTTGGTTCATCATTAGAGGTAAAAATCCTATCCAGACAGATAGTCCGACTATCAAATCAGATAGTGTTAGTGACTGTAAGCAAGAAAGCTGATGGGCCGCGATCAAATTGCTAAGTAGGTTCTCAATGAGACTTACGGCTTCGGTTCAGAGCGCTGTTTTTGTCCAGAAAGAGCGGCACATAATTAGCTTGTACGAACCAGCAAAAGGATCGAGTATTTCGCGTCATGGATGTTAGTCCCCCGTAAGAAAAGCTGTGGCAGACCGAGGTCGGTCGCCCGTAACGGCTTTGGTTTTGTAAGTGAAAGCAGACGACTCCGGCCCGACCGGACGTCTCCTGGTTTGAAGGCCAGCATTATTGAGCCTCAGTTCAATGTTGGCGCAACCAGTGTTTCAGATTAATCAACCGGTTTGGCCGGTACAACAAGGAGAGAAGGATATATGAATTACACTTGCCCTCGGAATTCTCGCCCACACAAATCGAGAATCTTCAGCTCACGAGTTATTTTTGTTGCGTTGGCAGCATTTGCGCTGCTGGCGATTGGAACAACAAGCGCCTTTATGGCGCCACCATCAGATCCGAACCCCGGAGCGATCTTCACCACAGATACTGCTTGCGGTGGAACCAATGTCAACATTTTCACCAGCAAGGACGGTGTTTACCTTAATGGGGGACCGAAACATCCTGGCGCCGCAGCCTTGCCTGATGGATCTTACTTCGTTCAAGTTACCGACCCGAGCGGCGCAACACTGCTCGGCAAGAGCTTAACAGCAGACTTCGTGATATTTGGTGGCATTCCAGCGGCTTGCTACAAACTCGCAGATCTTGTCGCCTCAGCCGGCAGTGGGTTTACTACAAACGGTTACGACGATTCGCCAAATAACGGCGGTGAATACAAAGTCTGGGTGAGTTTGGACTCGACCTTCATAAACAGCAACACCAAGACGGATAACTTCAAAGTCAAAGCAACGGGATGCCAAGACTGTCCTCCGCCGCAGACAAATCCGACACTGCGGGTGAGAAAGTATTATGACGCCAACGCCAATGGCATCAATGACGATGCTCAGCCTATTACGGGTTGGAAAATCCATATCCAGGACAGCATCGATTTCATTCGATACACGCCTGTAAATCTTGTTGTTGACGTTGACACTTACACCGTGACCGAGTTTCCGACTATAGAAACTAATTGGCAGCACACGGGTTGCGTTGTAATAAACAATTTGCTCAATTCATCATCCGCTTGTACACCCGGCCTTGATAACACCGGCGTAGCACTGGAGTCAGGCGATGACAAAACTGTTGAATTTGGCAATCTCTGCCTTGGTGCTGGCGGTGGTCTGACGCTCGGGTACTGGTCGAATAAGAATGGGGAAGCCGCGATCAAGGGTTGCCAGGGTGGAGGAACAGCGGCCACGCTCGCATTTTTGGGCACGCTTAACCTGCGCAACGGCAACGGATTGGCGTTTGATCCTGCGAGTTACAACTCGAATCCCAGCGCTACCAATTTCCGTTCCTGGATTCTGAGCGCTACTGCCACCAACATGGCTTATATGCTCTCGGCCCAGCTAGCCGCGATGGAACTTAATGTGAGATGTGGAGGCGTCAACGGAAATTCCTTAATTTACGCACCGGGGGCAACCAGCGCAAATGCGCTTGGATATGCCACAGTCAATAATGTAATGGCTGAAGCGAACACTTCGCTGGGACTTTTTGGTCTTACCCCTTCCGGCGATCCCGAACGCGCACATCAGGAAGCTCTGAAAAACGCGTTGGACAAGGCGAACAACAATCTGAACTTCGTGCAGACTGGTCCATGCCCGTTCAGCTTTGCACCGCAGTCGTAAGTTGCGAACGCGTGACTCACGATTAACCAGCAAAAGGGGCGAGACTTTCTTGAGTCTCGCCCCTTTTTAATGATCCTGGTCGGAATGGCTATTTATTGACAGTGACTATTTGCGACCCCGCAGCGTTACCCGCCGCGTCGTAGGCCTTGCACTGCAATGTATGTGGACCGATCGTCGCCTTTCGGGAGTTCCATTTCGTAGTAAACGGCGTGGCGTTTGACGTAGTCATCAGAGTTCCATCGACGTAAAGCTCGACCTTTGACACACTAACGTTGTCAGAAGCATTGACGTAGACGGAAGCATTCGTAGAAACCTTGCTCCCTTCTGAGGGCGAGGTAATAACTACTGAGGGTGGAGTGGAATCAACCGGGACATTACTGACGTTCACGGTAATGGAAGTGCTTGAGGCGTTGCCCGCCGCGTCCGAGGCGGTGGCGATTAGAGTATGCAACCCGTTTGACACTAGCGTTGTATTCCACTGAAATGTGTAGGGTCCGGACGTTTCGGTCCCCAGAGATAGACCATCGATTGTCGTGCTTACCGACGTTACTCCGAGATTATCACTGGCTGATATCTGCACTGTGACGGTGCCCTGAACGGACGCTCCTCCTGTCGGCGCCGCAAAACTGGCCATAGGTGGTGCCGTATCCGCCGCCCCGGCACCCGTAGCTGCCGCAACCGCGAGGGCGGCGTTAACACGACCCCAACCATAACTTGTGTCCCAGCCCGGACTACCCAAGTCGTCGCTATTCCGCTTCAAAATAGTTTGAACTTCCGTTGGTGTTAAGCTGGGATTAGCGGACATAACCAAAGCCGCAACTCCGGCGACGATGGGGGAAGATATCGAAGTTCCCCCAGCATAAGTGTAACCGCCCCCCCGCAAAGTGGTTTCGGCACCTTCAGGCGCGGCGATGTCGACATTGTTCCCGGTATTCGACCAATAGGACAGCACGTCCGCCGGGTCGGTGGCGCTGACAGTCAAGATGTATGGGTTATCCGCGTTGGAATCGAACGTTGTGTTATTGCCGGCAGAGGCCACTACGATTCCACCTTTACTCTGAAAGTATTGGGCGGCGGTCGTGACTGCCGCGCTGTCGGAGGCGATATAGCTGATGTTAGCCACATTCGCACCGTGATCGGCTGCCCAGTTTAAGCCGCTGGCCATTGCAGAATATGAAGCACCGCCATTAGCTGCTGAGATTCGGATTGGCATGATTCGGCAACCCCACGCAATGGAAGCTACGCCTTGACCATTATTGGACGAAGCTGCCGCCACTCCCGCTACTTGGGTGCCGTGGCCATAGACGTCGCTCGTGTTGCTGTTATTGTCATAGACATTCCACCCGGGAATCATTTTTGAAGTAAGGTCTGGATGCGTTCCATCAACGCCTGTATCAAGGATGGCGATGGTGACGCTACTGCTGCCGGTTGACATAGACCACGCACCCGGCGCGCCAATTTTCAAAAGGTGCCATTCATCTCCGGTCGAATAGAACGGATCGTCGGGAATGATTTCCGCCGGAGCGAGTATTCGATCCAACTCGGCAAAGTCGACTTCCGGTTGCGCTTGAAAAGCGTTAACGAAAGCCTTCTCGTTCGCTTGGTAAGGCAAGTCGAGAATGTGGACGCCGATGTTGGGAATCTCTTCGGCGTCGCGAGCGCCGAGCGCGGCGATTATATTTCGCGCATGGGCGGGCACGATGTCGTCACGAAATTTAACCAGGATGCGTCCCGACACGAATTGCCCGACTGAAGTTGTAGTCGAATCGTTTTTCTTTTGGGCGTGCGCGTTTCGATTTATTCCGCTCAACGTGATTGCAATTATGGTTGAGAGCACTACCACGCAGGTGAGCAGCAAAGCTCGTCCATTCATTCTGTTCATTGTTTTCTCCGCACGGGTCGTCGCCCGAGTAGTCAAGTGAATCGGTGTGTGGTTCGGGGCGAGAACCAATCTGTGGTGAAACCTCCCACCGCAGATAAACGTGCGAGGTAAGAGAGTCGCCCGACATTCCGAAGTGCAGCGAGTTCCTTAGACGGCGCCAGAGTGCCGAACGGAGACGATGTGCAGAGTTATAGGGAAAAGAGAGTTCTGAGAATTAGAGAGCAAAGGCTCCCATAGATCTGTCCCTCATTTTCGGTAACCCAGCCAGGTCTTGGAGTTTTTCGAAGACAAATTACGAATTCGAACCTTTCCAATGATCTCCGTTGGCTTTGCGGCCCCAGCTCACGCTGGGTGTGCCTTTATCGATTCAAGGTTAAATCTTTCAAATAACCGAGGGCTACAATGGATCGGAGCCCTTCAAACAACCTACCGGCCGGGGAAAGCCATGTCAAGCATTCTTTTCGCGGGCCCGGCAACTCAGTATTTCGATTAGCTCCCAATCGGACCCTTCCCCGAACGGATTTGCGCTTGACTCTAGAGCGGGCTCAGGACGTGGAATCCGATCGATGTCTTCGCAGATCGCGCGTCGCTGGCAACCTCAAACTGTTCGGCACGTGGAGCGAGACGCTCTGACTTGGAACTGAAATTGATCCGGGTGTTTATCGCTGGATTTGATGGAATAACGAAATTGCGGAAGCAGCCTGCGGAACCCCTGGACACCGTTCCAGCCCGATGATCGCGCGGCGTTCTTAGTGGCTCT
>DATNNY010000568.1:0-23237 GCA_035601635.1 Pyrinomonadaceae bacterium | reverse complement strand
CGCAGCGCGCGATCGGATTCCCACAACATCGCCTGGCGCAACAAAATGTTTCGCGGCTATGCTGATTACATGGAGACGGAAGAATTTCGTGCCGGAATTGCACGGTTACTGGATGTTGCGCGGACGCGCCGGACGGCGATCATGTGCGCCGAGGCAGTATGGTGGCGTTGTCACCGCAGTTTGATTTCGGATTATTTGAAAGCTAATGGCGTGGAAGTCACGCACATTATGACAGCGGGAAAATCAGAACCGCATCCGTTTACTTCAGCAGCGCGAATCATAAACGGCGAGCTGTCATATCGCGGCCTTCTGGAAAGTTGAAATAAGATTCCCTACTTCGTGAGATTGGTTTGTTGTAAGACGATCCACTAAACCACGCGAAAAAACTCGAACCATTTGCTATTTCGATTTCGTGTGTTTCGTGGATCGGTTTCTTTACCCGAAGAAACACTAAAACAAAATCAGAACACAACGTGCCATTGAGCCGCATTGGTTGTTCATCATACAAAAGCACATAATAGAATCTCGTCAGGTCAAATCAATGGCAGTAGAACACCTCAGAATCCATCGCTGCGAGCGTTGTGATCGCGAAACCACGCATGTGGTCGAGTCGTTGGGCGCGGACAATCGGCCGCACTATTCGTGCTGGGACTGCGTTGAGCGTCATGAGAAACGCTTTAACCAGAAACCGGGCTGGCGGCGGGCGCATCGCACCCAACGCTATCAACCGGCAGGCGAATCTTAACGCGATCGAAAGAGACGTGAACTACTTCTTCTCGTGAATGTCGTGGGTTTCCTCCCACTCGCGCCCGTCACGCGCCAGCAATTCGTCAGCTTCTGTGGGACCCCACGTTCCCGCTTTGTAATTAGGGAAAGCGGGTGGTGGTCCGGCATTCCAGGCAGTCTGTACCGGGGCAACGACACTCCACGCGGCTTCCACTTGATCGGCGCGCTGAAACAAAGTCGCCTCTCCCATCATGCAATCATGCAAAAGGCGCTCGTACCCAGTGCTGGGTGTGTTCCCAAAATAATCCTCGTAATCAAAGTTCAGATCGACGGCGCCAATTTTCAGGATTGGTCCCGGGATTTTGGCGCCAATTCGCATCGTGATTCCTTCGTCGGGTTGAATGTGCAGTACGAGGCGATTGTTCGATAGTCGATCGACGGGCGTGTCGCGAAACAGAACGAAAGGCGCGCGCCTGAACTGAATTGTAATTTCCGTGTCGCGCGCAGCCAACCGTTTACCGGTACGCAAGTAAAAAGGAACATCGGCCCAGCGCCAATTGTCGATCAAAAGTTTCAGCGCGATGAATGTTTCAACGCTTGAGTTGGGATCCACGTTGGTTTCGCTGCGATAAGCCGGGACCGGCTGGCCGTCGATCGTGCCAGCGTCGTACTGACCGCGCACTGAACGTCGAAAGGCTTCCTCTGGCATAGGGCATTGGATCGCGTGGAGGATCTTTGTTTGTTCGTCTCTCACCGCGTCGGCTTTGAAAGAAACCGGCGGCTCCATCGCAGTCAGGGTCACGAGTTGCAGCAGGTGGTTCGGGACCATGTCGCGCAACGCGCCTGCCTCTTCATAGTATCCGCCGCGTTGTTCGACGCCGACCTTCTCGCCGGCGGTAATTTGCACGCTGTCGATGTAGCGGCGATTCCAGATAGGCTCGAAGATGCCGTTGCCGAATCGAAATACCAAAATGTTTTGGACGGTTTCCTTGCCCAGATAGTGATCGATACGATAGATCTGATTCTCGTTCAGGATTTGCTTCAGTGCCTGGTTAAGCGTGCGGGCCGAATCGAGATCGCGGCCGAAGGGTTTTTCGATCACGAACCGCCGCCAGCGGTTGTCCTCCTCAGCAGCCAGCCCGACCAATCCGAGCTTTTCCACGACCGGAGCAAAATAATCAGGCGCAGTGGCCAGGTAGAAGAAGTAATTGCCCTGGGTATTTCGTTCAGCGTCGACTTTGCTCAAATTTTCTTTCAGTCGGAGATATGTCTGGTCGTCATCGAAATCACCTGACAGGTAATAAAGGCGCTCTTCCAACCAACGCCACGTGTCCTGGTCAACCTCACCAGAGGCAAACTCGTGCAGGTCATCGCCGAGTCGTTTTCTGAACTCTTCGTCGTTCATCTCTGCGCGAGCCACGCCCACGACAGCAAAGTTATCGGGCAACAGATTGCTTTTTTTGAGATGGAAGAGAGAGGGAACTAACTTTCGTTTGGTAAGATCGCCGGCCGCGCCAAAGATCACCAGCACGCACGGCGGTGAAGTGTGACGTCCGGATGTTTGGGTGGCCTGCGGGTCGGTTTCGTTGGATGTCGTCATAGTTAATGAAGAAAACCAGAAAAACGGCTCCTGTGCTTATTGATTCGTGTGATTTCGGGGATCATCTCCGCGGCACTTGATCCACGAAATCACACGAAGCCGCACGAAAGAGGCCCCGTTCAAGTCAGTTTCGAAACACCCACTAATCTCTCGCCTTCGGTTCCAAATGTCCGCCAAACTTCTGTCGCATTGCGGAAAGGATTTTTTCCGCGAACGTGTGCTCCTGACGCGAACGAAAGCGGGTGTACAGCGCAGCGCTGAGCACCTCGGCCGGAACGGCTTCCTCGATCGCCGCCATGATCGTCCAGCGCCCTTCACCCGAATCCTGGACAAAGCCGCTGTATTCAGCCAGCTCCGGATCTTCGACCAGCGCCATAGCTGTCAGATCGAGCAGCCATGAAGAGACGACGCTGCCGCGGCGCCAGACTTCGGCAATGTCCGCCACGTTCAGATCGTAGCGGTGTTCTTCCGGCAGCTCTTTCGCATTGGCGCCGTGAAAAATGTCAAAACCTTCAGCGTAAGCCTGCATCAATCCATACTCGATGCCGTTGTGGACCATCTTTACAAAATGGCCTGCGCCGGATGGGCCGCAGTAAAGATATCCGTCTTCGACGGTGCCGGTACTCTGTTCTCGTCCGGGTGTGCGCGAAATATCACCGCGGCCGGGCGCCAGCGTCTTGAAGATTGAATCGAGATGATGAAAAGTTTCTTCGGGTCCGCCGATCATCATGCAGTAGCCACGCTCTAATCCCCACACGCCGCCGCTGGTTCCTACATCGATATGGTTGATGCCTTTGTCGCGCAACGCCAGAGCCCGGCGGGCATCGTCTTTGAAGTAAGAGTTGCCGCCATCGATGATGATATCGCCCGAGTCCATGCGAGCCGCCAGATCAGTAACGGTCTTTTCAGTCGCGGCGCCGGCCGGCACCATGATCCAAATCGCCCGGGGTTTGCTGAGCTTGGCGATCAAATCGTCGAGTGATTCAGCACCGGTTGCGCCTTCGCTGGCGAGTTGCTTCACATTGTTCGGGTTCGTGTCCCAGACGACGCAGTTATGTCCACCGTGCATCAGCCGGCGCACCATATTCGCGCCCATCCGGCCCAGACCGATCATTCCAAGTTGCATGTTGAGTTCGTCTCCTCAGTTAAACCTGACGGACCGCGGCTTTGCCTTTCCGATCAAGTTGAATCAATTTCTGACTGGCGTTCCAAAGTGGCACAGACTTTAGTCTGTGAATCTCGATACGTAATCACAGACTGAAGTGTGTGCCACTGACAGGGATCGAAAGCAAAGGTTGCGTGCCGGTGCCAGGCCTTTACCGCACATCAGGCGACAGAGCCGCATCTCGCAGCTATGCCAGTGCGGCTCTTATCGCGAATTCCAGAATCGCTAATCCTCCATTTACATCCGCGCCCAGGTGCATCCGCAGTGCACGCCGCCCGCGTTCCGCGAGCACCTCAAAATCACCACGCGCTTGCGCAGCCTTTACGATTCCAAATGTGTACTTCCGTCCAGGGACGGGCAAGTCCGTCGCGTCATCGCATGTGATCTGAAGAAACACGCCGGTGTTTGGTCCACCTTTGTATGCTTGCCCGGTGGAATGCAGAAAACGCGGTCCAAAACCGAGACAAGTGGCCACGCGTCTCGTATCTCGCACCATTTGACGTGCCCACTGCAGCTTTCCTTCATTCGCATCATTCATCTCGATGTAGGCGAGTAATGCAAAGTAATCTCCGGGTTGCAAGCGATCCAGGTGTGCTTTCAGATATGACATCAAAGAACGATTTCCGATTGCCGCGTTCAATGCTTCGGCGTACTCCTCGTCGGCGAAGAGCTTGACGCCGTCAGCTTCAAACATCGGAGTTTCAGCCGGCAGTGAGCCACTGCGTTCGTACTCCTCAGTAAGCTTCCTGGTCGCTATCTTACTCGCCTCAACGTCAGGCTGGTCGAAGGGATTTATGCCGATGATCGAGCCGGCTACCGCCGTCGCTATCTCCCAGCGAAAGAATTCCTGCCCCAGATCGTAAACATCAGCAACTGAGATGGTCACGACCGGTTGACCAGCGCGTTCGAGATCCGCGATCTTCTCATCCTGGCGCGAGTCCGGCGCTGACTCGAGACGAAGATAGACAAACACACGATCCTCTCCATAGGTCTCGGGCTTGGCGAGCGATTCTCGATCGACTGGAATTAATCCATGGCCATTCTTGCCGGTTGACTCCGCTAGCAATTGTTCCAACCATGCGCCGAGATCGTAAATCCCCGGCGACGCGATGATCGTAATTTTGTCCCGGCGCTGATTGTGCGCCACCCCAAGAATCGCCCCCAGAATAACCGCGGGATTATCAAGCGCACCGGCGTCCGGCCCGCAGCCCAAGATCATCCTGCTCGTCCGATCCAGGAACTTCACAATATCGACGCCGATCGCTGCTGCCGGCGCGAGGCCGAAGTCGGAAAGCGCCGAGTAGCGTCCACCGATGCTGGGCACACCCAGGAAAATTTTTCGAAAGCGATCGGTCTCAGCCGCTTGCCGCAGCTTTGATCCGGGATCTGTGATCGCGATGAATCGGTTACCAACTTCGGCATCGCCGACAACCTGCCGAGCTCGCTCGAAAAAATATTGTTTGAAGATGTTCGGCTCGAGCGTTGTGCCTGACTTACTCGAGACAATGAACAGCGTTTTGGCGAGATCGATGCTGTCTTCGATAGACTTAATCCGGGCGGGATCGGTTGAATCGAGCACGTGCAGCTCTGGAAATCCGGGAATCCTGCCAAACGACTCGCGCATGACCTCTGGACATAAGCTGGATCCCCCCATTCCGAGAAGCAGCACATGCGAAAACTTCGCATCCTTCACTTCGGCGGCAAAGTTTGTGAAGCGCCGGACATTTCTTTGCTGTTCGGCGACGATATCCAACCAGCCCAGCCATTTGTCTTCGCCGCTGTTTGTCCACAAAGAAGGATCGCGCGCCCAAAGCTTTTGGACCTTGCCCGTGGTCTCCCAATCATCAAGCGTGGCCTTGACGACTTCAGACAAGTCGCGCGGCAGAGAAAAAGTTTGCAGGTTGATGTCGGATGCCATAACGCGCCTGCTCCAGCTCTAGGGTGCGTGCGCGGAACGCGTCGCTACCAGATTGCTGAGGCTTTCAGTATAGGGGGCCCGGGCGACGCCACGATCGGTGATGATCGCGGCGATGAATTCGTGGGGAGTGACATCGAAAGCAAAGTTGTGCACGTCTACGCCATCAGGAGTGAGTTGATGATTGCCAATGTGCGTGACTTCCTTTGCGCCGCGCTCTTCGATCGGAATCTCTTCACCTGTCGGCGTGTTGAGATCGACAGTTGAAATCGGCGCGGCCACATAGAAAGGGATGTTGTGTTGCTTTGCCAGGACCGCCACCATGTAGGTCCCGATCTTATTAGCGGCATCGCCGTTGGCCGCAATGCGATCGGCGCCCACCACTACACAATCAACTTTGCCCTGCTTCATCACATGACCGGCCATGTTGTCCGTGATAACGGTGACGGGAATTTTATCCTGCGCGAGTTCCCAAGCGGTCAGGCGAGCGCCCTGTAAAAAGGGCCGCGTCTCGTCCGCGATTACAGCGACGCGTTTTCCGGCATCGATCGCGCCGCGAATCACGCCCAGCGCTGTGCCGTAATCTCCGGCCGTGGCCAACGCGCCGGCGTTGCAATGCGTCAGCACTGTCGCGCCATCGGCGATCAACTCGCCGCCAAATTTTCCCAGGGCACGATTCGATGCAATGTCTTCGTTGAAGATCGCCAGCGCTTCGCTGACCAGGCGCTCCTTAATCTCTTCAACGTTTTTGGTTTCGCCTTTGGCTTTCAGAAGCGCGCCGCGCATGCGTTCGATTGCCCAAAACAAATTCACGGCCGTCGGCCGCGTCGCTTCCATGACCTGGCACATGTATTTGAAATCGTATTCCAAATCGGCTACGGACGTTCCCACCGATTGACTGGCTCCGAGGGCGAGGCCCATCGCTGCCGAGACGCCAATCGCCGGCGCTCCGCGCACAACCATTTTCTTGATCGCGTCGGCGATTTCTTCGTACGAACGCAGCATTAGATATTTTTCTTCGGTGGGCAGCAGACGCTGGTCGAGCATGCGCACACCTTCATTCGTCCATTCGACGGTTTTGATCATCGAGTCCTTAAATAGTCTTGGTTTGAAGTGCAGCGTGAATCTTACTTGAGCGAGAGAATCATGGCAACGCCTGGTGCTGACGATAGAGAAAGAGAAAAGAGATCTACGAATTCACACGAAAGAAACCGAAGGATGGCCGGTATTCATCGCTTCATGTCGTTTAGTGGATCGTATTGACGGATGGCCAACTGGACCTTTTCCAGCAGCCCGCTAACTCGCACCTGCTGCTGTGTTCGCCCCGGCGCTCAACTCCGCGGCGATCTCTCGCACCTGGCCCGTATGCCTCGTCTCGTGACTGCCAACAAACAGCAGCCATTGATAGATATTGATCGGCCCCAGCACCGGATGCGGTTGAATGACTTCGCTTAAAGCCAAACCGTCTCCGGGCGTTACGCCGGCGCGGAGCGCGGCACGCGTCTGCTCCAAAGCTGTCCAGGCCGATGCCGCATCGAGTTTGCCGTCTGGACGAACCTCATCGGGAGCATTGCGGCGACGACTGCGATCGGCGATCAATGCCAGGTCAAGGCTATTGAGCACCGACGACGTTTCCAGCTCAGGCCCGACTCCCGCTGCATTCGCATCCGCAACCCATTTAGTCATACCCATGCCGATACGCCTCTCAATCATGACGAGGTGCTGCAGTACCTGCGCCACTGACCAGCGGTCGGGACCGGGCTCTTTGTCGCGCAAGCCGGTTGGGACTAGCTCTATTGCCTCTCGCAAAGCCGTGCGTTCAGAGTCGAGATAGTTAAGCACCTCTTCCAATCTTGGATTCATAAGTCGTTCTCCTCTGCCATTGAGTAGCACTACCTGAACTGTCAGGTCAACCTGAGTCGCATGGAAGAGCAAAGTTCTTTATGGGTCCTCTCTGAAGGAGCCTCGAAAGCCGTCGAGGTTAACCTCCAAGCTTCTTCACTCCGGAGGAGTGAGATGTCTATAGAAAGGTAGCCCCACGTCGTCATCACTCCGTTCGGAGGGTTTGACTCGTTATCTATAGACATCTCACCCCCTAACGGGGCGAAAGCCAAGGTTACTTCTCCGCTGTTTTCCGACAGACCTTTGAAGAGACGTGCTAATGAAATCCATCCAGATCTCCCGGACACGATCCCGACAACATTTTTGACTTCACCAGGCGCGCGTGGTAACGTGCGCCTTCAATCGAAGTATAGTTCTTTCAAATGCGTTTGGGTGTCCCGCGTCGAGCGGGAAGAATAGGGAAGCGGGTGAGAATCCCGCGCGGTCGCGCCACTGTGAAGATCGTTTGCTAACGAGTGACGATGCAAAAGCCAGGAGACCTGCCCGAACGCTGTTTGCAGCTTGAGAACGCCTCGCGCAAGGGTGTTCAGGCCGCCTTGGGAATTCTCTTCTCAGAAAAGATCCCGTCGCCAGCCTGTCGCTTTTGCGTGGCAGAAAGGTCGACGGGATTTTGTCTTTTCAGCTAACTTTGGAGTGCGCCGACAACGGCAGCGCTTTGGATTCACCAAGAGATCCAAAGCGGCGTCGCGCTACGCTTGCCGCCGCAGTCCAAATTCTGTTGATCGCGATGCTGATCGTGCTGGGAACGTCGTCTTGCTTCGATCGACAAAAGAAAACGTCTACCTCCACAACCCGCGCAGTCATCGACGAAGCGGGCCGGCACGTCCAACTCGCCACGCACATCGATCGCATCGTCTCACTCGCACCTAATCTGACGGAGATCGTGTACGCAGTCGGCGCCGGCGAGCATCTGGTGGGTGATACCGAGTACTGCGATTATCCGGCGGCCGCGAAGAACGTCGCGAAAATTGGCGACACGATCCATCCGAGCATCGAACGCATCATCGCGCTCAAACCGCAAGTAGTTCTGGTCTCGACCGCTTCACAACTGGAAGCTTTCACCAAACAGCTCGATGAGCAAAAGATCGCCGTGTATGTCACCAACCCGCGCAGTTTGGAAGAAGTCTTTCGATCCATCGAAACCCTGGGCGACTTGTTTGGGCATCACGATGGAGCTGCGAGTCTCGTTACGGATATGCGCGCCCGATCATTGACGGTGGAGGTTGCCATGCGGTCCGTAAGACCAGTCAAAGTCTTCTACCAGGTCTCGGGCGAACCTCTCTACACGATTGGCCGTGAGTCATATTTGACGGATCTAGTGCGGCGCGCCGGAGGAACTTCGGTCACTGCGGACGTGCCTGGCGCGTTCCCGCGGTATAGCGACGAAGCAGTACTGGCGGCGCGACCGGAAGCGATCATCCTGCCGAGTGGCGGGTCAATGGGAACGGCAAATTTAACACCGGCGGCGGCGCTCAAGAACTCTCCGGCGGTGCTTAACAATCGCGTTTACAAGATCAACGACGACCATCTATCGCGGCCCGGTCCACGGCTCATCGACGGATTGGAAGAGATGGCGCGGGCGCTGCATCCGGGGGCGTTTAAGTGAAGAGAGGTACTGCCGCGGTGATTTCAGGGACGGGAGATCCGATTGTCGATTAAGCGACAGCAGTCAATCGAATCGAGCCGAGCTACCTTCGGCCGCACGATTTTGATCTGCGGCTGCCTGGTGCTGCTGCTTGCCGTCGTCGCTTTGATCGCCGCGCTGTTGGGCAGCCAGCGTCTTCCCCTTAAGGGTTCCGTTTGCGCGCTCGCAGGCGGAACAAACTGCGGACTCTCTTCCGAAGAGCAAGCGATCCTATTCGACTTACGTTTGCCGCGAATCTTGCTTGCCGGGGCAGTCGGTATGTGTTTAGCAGCCGCCGGCGCTGGTTACCAGGCGCTACTAAGAAATCCGCTGGCGGAGCCTTACCTGCTCGGAGTTTCGAATGGGGCTGCGGTCGGCACTATGACGGCGCTGGTATTTTTCGGCGCGCATGAGTGGAGCCGTCCAGTGCTGGCCTCTGCTGGCGCGCTAATAGCCACGCTGGTGGTTTACCAACTCGCGCGCGGACGTGCCGGCGCGACACCAGAGCGGTTGATCCTTGCCGGCGTAATCGTGACGACATTTCTTTCATCGGCGATCGTGTTCATCACGACGCTGATGGACGCGACCCGCATTCGCTCGTTTACGTTCTGGCTGTTGGGAGACCTGTCGGGAACTACGACAAATCTACTGGCCATAGCTTTCATCGCCGCGGCAGTCGGAGTTGGAGTGCTTGCACTGAACGCACGTTCGCTAAACCTGATGATGTTGGGAGAGCGGGACGCTTTCGATCTCGGCGTCGAAGTGGGCCGGGTGCGGCTGACAGTTTTTATAGCCGCGAGTTTATTAGTGGGTGCATCGGTGGCCTCCAGCGGCTCGGTCGGCTATGTCGGTTTAGTGGTCCCGCACCTGGTGCGACTTTCTTTTGGGAGTGACAACCGCGTGGTGATCGCTGCGTCCGCTTTGGCCGGCGCCGCGTTTGTCATCGTCGCCGACACGGTTGCGCGCACGATCATCGCACCGCGCGAATTGCCGGTAGGCGCGATCACGGCCCTGATTGGTGCTCCGCTGTTTATTTATCTGCTGAAGAAGAGGTGAGTGGCACAGACTTCAGTCTGTGTTGAGCCTTTCTTCAGAATCACAGAATCACAGACTGAAGTCTGTGCCACTATATGCTCGAAGCGAAAAACATCACGGTGAATTACGGTGACCGCGGCGCGGTGATTGACCTCTCTCTGCAAGCGCGGCCGGGTGAACTGATTGCCATAATCGGCCCCAACGGCGCGGGCAAATCCACTCTGCTGCGCGCGCTCAACCACAGCGTTGAGCCGGCTTGTGGCCAGGTCTTGCTTGATGGCAAACCACTTCGAGCTTATGCCCGGCGAGCGGTTGCGCGGCAGATCGCGGTCGTTGCTCAGGAAGCTGAGTTGCGGTTTCCGGTGACGGTGATGGAGTTCGTGCTCGGCGGACGTTATGCGTGGTCGAGCGCCTGGGGCTGGGAAAGCGAGCAGGACGTTGAAGTTGCTCGCCGCATTCTGCGCGAAACCGAACTTGAAGATTTCGAAGTTCGCTTAATGAACGAATTGTCCGGCGGGGAACGCCAGCGCGCAGTGGTCGCGCGGGCACTTGCGACCGAAGCAAGAGTATTTCTTTTGGACGAGCCGACCGCCAACCTCGATCTGGCTCATCAGGCCACGATGCTGAGACTGGTGCGCGGCCGCTGTGATGATCAGCAGAGCGCGGCCATCGTGGTCACGCACGATGTGAACCTGGCAGCGGAATTTGCTGATCAGGTGATGCTTTTGAAAAACGGTCGCGAGATTGCCGTCGGCTCCCCGCAGTCAGTGTTCACGGCAGAGTTACTGAAAAGAGTTTTTGATTTGGAGGTGCTGGTTGACGCGCATCCGGTCTCGGGTGCGCCCAGGATCACGCCGGTGCATTTGATGAAGTCAGTAAGTGGCACAGACTTCAGTCTGTGATTTTTCTCAGGATGATTGTGATGAAAGTTGCAATCACAGACTGAAGTCTGTGCCACTAGTAACGCAAACGCACAGACCCTGAAGCCTGTGCCAACATCAACCGTTGAGAGGTGAGACAGGGAAGGCGGTGCAAAGCCGCCACTGCCCGCGCAACTGTAAGCGGTGACAACACTCCGCAGGCTTTAGCCACTGCGCGCAAGCGTGGGAAGGCGCTGAGAGTTGGCGATTCGAAAGAATCAGATCCGTGAGTCAGGAAATCTGGTCGCCACTCACTGCAAGGCTCGTACTGCGACGGGCAGGAGAAGCTAATAATGAAAAGAACAGAATATTGGAAGAAGGAATGTTTTGGCTTGTTAGTTCCGGTAACAACCGAGAAGCGGTCGCATCCCACAGCCCAGGGTTGTCGCGCAGCGACCATGCTGGGATCTCTGGCAAAGAAGAGACGCAACCCCATCGGGGTTGCGGAAGATGGGAGGACGCGTTCCCAGGGTAGCCGCCGAGCGGCAACCCTGGGCTTTGGGGCTCAACCGCTGCGCGGTTGCTTTCTGCTCATGTTGATCCTTTTCCTTTCGGGCTTCGTCTCTGCCCAAACCGACTCCTCAATCACCGGCCGCGTAACCGATCAGCATGGCGCCAGCGTCGCGGGCGCCGAAATACTTTTGCGTTCACGCAATGGCTCGCAATCGGTCGCCGCGACTGATGATAATGGCACATTCTCATTTCGGAATGTCGCCTCGGGAGAATATGTCCTGGAGATCCGGAAGAGTGGTTTCGCGACTTTCGCCTCAAACGAATTGAGCTTGGCTCACGGTCAGTCACTCACGAACGATTTTAAGCTCTCTGTCGAGGCCGTGAGCGAAAGTGTAGTAGTAACCGCGGCCGGGACTGCCCAGCGAATCGATGAAGTCTCAAAGGCCCTTAGCGTGCTTGATGATCAATCAATCGAAGCACGACGTGAGTTGACTCTGGCTGAGAGCCTGCGTGGTACTCCGGGAATCCGCATCCAGCAGCAGGGATCGATTGGCGCCTTGACGACAGTCAGGCTGCGCGGGCTGCGGAACTTTGACACGGCGATCCTGCTCGACGGCTTGCGCGTGCGCGATGCGTCGGACATCAACGGCTCGGCGGTAGTCGTGATTCCGGATTTATTGCCCGCCGATCTGGATCGGGTCGAAGTGCTGCGCGGATCGGGTTCGTCGATTTACGGCACGAACGCGATCGGCGGTGTCATCAACCTGGTGCCCAGGATCGGTACCGGCCGATCGCATTTCGAGTTTGGCTTTGATGGCGGTAGCCTGGCTCTATTTCGTGAACGCATCCGTGGCGCGGGTGGTATTGGAAAGCGGGCGGGATATAGCTTTGGCCTAACGCGTCTGGACGTGCGCCGCGGCGTCGACGGCAACGACGAGTACGGCAACACCGTCGGCGTGGGCCGTTTTCAGATTAACGTGACTCCCACCGTGATGATTAGCGCCAACTTCTACGGGACGATTGCGAATGGCCGTATCAACGACAGTCCGTTTGCTCTTCCGGCCGCTTTCAGTGGCGGCGCCTATCCGGCTGCCATCGAGGGCACAACCTTTCACAGCGACATCAACAACCCCGACGAGGGCCGGCGCAACCGCGTCCTGGTCGGATCGGTCCGGTTATCCCAGCAGGTAAACGGCAAACTGTCTTATTCGATTGCCTATCAGCATGTCGGCAACCAGCGGCGCAACTACAACGGGCCGCGCATCGATCCAAAGTTTGTTCAGTTTTATCCTTTCGGCGACTTCGCTTTTGCCAGCTTCAACAATGGTAAGACTGACACGCTGGATGCGCGCGCCAATCTGCGTTTGGGGGCCCACAATCTGGCCACAGCCGGTTTCGAATACGAAGGCGAATCGATATTCCAATCATCAATTCCATCCTTTAGCGCGGTCAATAACACGACTGATCGTCAGCGCACGTTCGCCGTGTTCGGGCAAGACCAGATCTTTTTGCTGGACGATCGTTTGCAGATTTCTGTCGGTGCTCGCGGTCAGTATTTCAGTATTCGCGCGGCGGATAGGCCGGGATCTCTCGGAGCGATTAAGGCCGAAAAGTCTCTGACTGGCGATGGATCAGTGGCTTACTTCATTCGTTCGTCTGCAACTAAACTTCGGGCGCATGTTGGCAATGGTTTTCGCGCGCCTTCGCTGTTCGAAAGATTCGGGCAGGGAACTTTCTCGAGTCTGGGGTTCCGGCGCTTTGGCGATCCGACGTTGCGCGCTGAGCAATCGGTCAGCTTTGACTTTGGTTTCGACCAGCGCATCGCAAAAGACCGGGCACGTTTTGGCGCGACCTACTTCTACACTCACCTCAAGCGGGTAATTGCCTTCAATAACTTCTTTGGCGTTGATCCACTTGGATTGGGCCGGTTCAGTGGATACGAGAACCGACCGGGCAGCTTTGCGCGCGGTCTTGAAACGTATCTCGACGCGGCACCCTGGCGTAAAGGCGCCTTGCACGCGTCGTACACTTATACCAACAGCGATCGTCTTGTGACCGGTCGCGGTCTGCAGCCGGAGTACGTCATTCCCCGGCATCTCTTTGGAATTAACCTGACCCAACGGTTCCGTTCGTTTCTGGCCAGCTTTGATTTGAACCACACCGGCGCTTACATCGCTCCGGTCTTCGAGAACGATTTTCCGTTTCGTACTGCCGAGCTAACGTTTCCCGGTTACACGAAGGCCGATTTGTTTGGTAGCTACGAACACAGGCTGTCTGAGCAGTTGGTGATCACGTTCTTTGGTGGGGCGGACAATCTTTTCAACGCCAGGTATTTCGAAAACGGCTTTCGCGCGCCGGGAACAGTCGGCAGAGGCGGAGTGAGTTTTCGCTTCTGACACTCAGGTGGAGAGTAAGAAAGGGCAGGGCGAGTAGCTCGGCCCTTTTTTGATACGTGGGCTCCGACCAGAGCACGTTTGTGGGCCCTGGAACAATCGTCTCAACCGCAGCCGCAGTCGTTCCCCGGATCGAAGAGGTGACAAAGTTTCAGGGCATCCAAACTTGCAGCCATTTCCCGAAAGCGTCATCTCCCCAGCCATTCGCTTCTAACTTCTCCCAGGCTTCAGCAATAATTTTGTGAAGTTTCAGTTCGCTTATCTCCTCGCCGCAAAGCTGATCCATGACGAACGAGCCCAACATGCGGTAACTTTCAAACTGCGGCTCGTCAAAAAACTGATCGGCGGTTGATTGATGAGGAAACGCCGGGTAACTCTTCTTGTATTCAAGAATGTCGCTGGGCTCGCGCTTCCCGTAGACTGCTGGTTTGATGTAGAGCAACACTCCGTCTTCCGCATTCAGTCCCTTGTCTATGCAGGTGTAACGGATTTTACCGAGCGCCCAATACATTCCCTGAGATTCGCCTTCGGGTGACGCTGCAAGAATGGGCATATAGGGAAATTCGATTGGAACTCCCAGATCGATCCTAATCTTGCGAACGGCATTGCCTAGATCGTTGAAGTGATATTCTCCATCCGCTGAGCCGTCACTTAGCACGATTATGTGGCAGCGGCGAATCACCATCTCGTACAGGGCCAGGTTCTCGAAATGGCCGCCATCGCTCAGATAGACGTATTTGTTTTGGTCATTGGTTAAACCAAACGCTTCATCCACCACCGGAGCAACCGAATATTTCGGGGCCGGAAGCGCAAAGGTGGAACCTCCCGCAGAGCCGGGATTGCCGAGCCACCACCCCAAGCGGACGTTGAAGAGAGTCATTACCAGCGAAAGGATCGGAGATGTAGTGTAATAACCCATGTTGGAACTCGCGGCAGCGCCCGAAGTTGCTGCTGCGGTACCTATTGAAATGCCATCCCGACCGCCATACTCTCTCGAGTTTCGATAGCCCAGGCGAAAACATCCGGAGTGCAATGGAGTAATGCTGAAGGGCTCGGCTTTTCGCTGTTGCCATGCGAGTTTATCGCCCCCAACGAGATTGAGAGTAGTGTTGATGACGTGCAACAGTTTGTTGGATTCGGGTGAAGGTTGATGGATCCTGACCAAATTAGAATACGCCTGCTCCAGAATCCTGCGATTGGCAACGATACGATCTTCCGCCGTTGAAGTGTCTACCGCAGACGGATCGTTCTTCCCATCGCCGATAAGACCCTGGCTTCCAATGCGAAGACTTTCATCCTCCAGCACGCCGTTTAAATCTTTCCGCAATGCTACGACCAAAGTAGGCGAAGAAGTGGTGACAGCCGGCAGGGCGTCAAGGTTCTCCAGCAAGCCCTGCTCGGACAGATATCGGGACAGTGGATTACCGTCATCCTTCAGGGCGGCTGCTAATGCGACTGGATCCTCAAAATCATTCTCAGCCAAAAGGGCGGATCGAAGTTCGTGCATCTGAATATTATCAGCTGGATCAAAGCCCGTGAGCGGATTCGGATTTCGCTCGTGATCGGGGCGAGAAGCTCCCAGAAACGCCCGAATCATGCGATTGCGGTAACCTGCATGGAGTGAGAACAGGTTGAGATTGATAAATCTGGACAGCCCGAGGCCAAAGAAAAACAGCAACAGCGCAAAGCCGAGAACAAACCAGACGGAGGTGTGATGCAGCACGTTCATATGGACGATCTTCGCTCCTGTGAACGCGTCAGGAGACTGGATTCCCGGATAGATATATTTGATATATTCGCCGAATCCCGGTTTGGGTACGTCGGGTACATTAGTCAGCCAGCCGTTTACACTTTCCGGCAGGTTTCTAGCCATTAGAGCCAGTCCCTGCATGACACTCGTGGTGGCGAGCGACAAAGCGGTCAGAAAAATGGCAATGAAGATGAGCGCCAGCAACGGCAACGAGCGAGTTACCAACCCGGCGACCAGGCTGTCTTTTTTGCTGGTCTCGTCAGCGGCCTTTGCTTTTGGCGATGTCTTGGAACTGCGGCCGAGCATGAGTGCAGCCAAACCAGACAGGCCCCCCACTGAGGCGAGCAGCTTGGGAGCATTCAAAAGGGCGATGGGACCAAAAATCACCAGAGCGTTTGCGGCGCTCCAGGCGATAATGATGATCAGCACCCACGCACCCATACGCGACCACCATTCTCTGTCTTCGTCCTGAATGCGAAGACTCTTGCTGGAAAAACCGACGAAAACCGTTGCCGCCACCAGGAACGCAAGCAGAAAGATCGGTACTGCCAAGCACGCGTATAGTTCTGTCGTCCAGGCCATCGATCCGGTCCAATTCGTCCATTGGAAAGACCGGTTGTATCCGATGACAGGGTTGCCGATTTTTTGAAGAGAGACGACCCAAAAGAAAACCCCTCCGACAACGCCGCCAACGCCCAGCGACAACAGTTCTAATTTGTTAATCTCATCCCAATGAAAGAGTCTCCTTAAGATGACGGATGCGACAAGCCAACCCAGAAACGCAAAAGCAATACCGAACAAAATAAAATAGACAACATGCTTAGAGTCCGTAGCTACCTCACGTGACCAGGCCCAGTAGTTGGTTAGGCAAAGCGCGGATAGCGTTAGCGGCAGCAGACAAAACAGCAGCAGATTCTTCTGATCCGCGCGGTCACGCCAGAAGCGGCTGCGTTGCCGCAATTGTTCCCTGACGCCTGGCCGATTGAAAACGATGTAAGCCAGGGCCCAAACGCCGAGCGCGAAACCAAGTCCTAAGAAAATGTGCCGCCCGTATAAAACTTTTTCGAATCCGAAAGCATGGAAGACCCAATACCTTTGCTCCTCCATCAGGGGCTGGGCCAAAATCATCGTCACCACCAGACGTGGGATCATTAGTATTGAAAGGATCAGCGGGATGAAGACAAGCCAATTCAAGAGAAGATTCCTCAAGTAAATTCCTATGAACGTCCACGTATCCGCAGTCATAAGACCAGCCCTGGGAGTGAGAAAACTGCTGTAATCCCGGAGGTATTGAACTGGGGGCGGGTCGGGGTCGACCTTATGCCGTGGATTGATGTTTGCAAGTTCATCGGTCACGCCCTTCAGCCCCTGAGGATGGCGATGGATCCACGCTGTTAGCCAACTTCCGATGTAACCGCCGCCCGAGACAGTTGAAAGGAAATGGAACCTCCTGAGCAAATTATGGCGGGCCATTCCCTGAAGAAGTCCCAGCGCAAAGGTTCCGCTGCGGATACCGCCGCCCGACAGGCAGAGCGCGGAGCGCCTCACTTCCTTTGCGTGTAACCAGTCATAAAACTCGGCCACCATTGGGTCGTCAACAATCTTGTGGACTTCGGTTGCGGTGGCCATGGTTTCCATCCGGAGCCGCGCCTGCGTCTGCATTTCCTTAATGTCCTGATCCGAAATCGGCGGGTCGATTCCCTGGTTGTTGTATTCTTCGACGAGGATTTGATAAAGGCTGAGAGGGGACTTGGACATGAGTTTTTCCTTTCAAGTGCTACGGCGTCCGCCGTACTCCGAACTGCTTTCTTGAGGGTCTCCGGGACCAGAAACGATTGCGTTGCGGTGCGATCGTGTCACCTGCCCGGTTGTGCTATGAGTTGAACGATACAGGAGGCAAATCCAGAACTTTCCAAAACGTTTTCATGGTGGGCTCCTTTGAGGATTTCACTCCTTAGTCCAATTCAAAAGACACCGCTTGGATTGAGGTAAACTCGCCAGACGACGCGTTTCAAGATCGATGGAAGCAAACGCTACGCGTGAAGGTTGAATTCTGATTCGCTTTGAGAATTCATCGGTTGTTGGCGAATTCGGCAACAGAAAAGAACGGGACAGCGCTGCCGTAATGAACTATGCTTTATGCGCAGTCAAAATACGCTCGCCGGCGAGAAGCTGTCAAGACTTTTTTCGAGCGCAAATTACATCAGTTGGGACTTTCCGTTTTGCAGCAAGGATTTCTACGTTGAATAAGGAGGCGAAGCCCAACCTTGGGAGAATATCCCTTGCTTAGAGTCGAATTCAGCCCGCGATCGCGGAAAGCCGAATGATGAATCGCGGTGTTGCGGAGACGCCGGCAAATCGGTGTCTTCGTAACACCCGCTTTTCTTGAAAGTGGCGCGGACCAGGGACTTGCTTCAGCTCTCACTTCCGCCTAAAGCTCCGCCGGCAAGGAACACTACTCCCAGCAGGATATGAATGATGTGATCCACCTTGCCGAGCATCAGGAGCGTGCCGATTCGGAGCATGTGATCGGGACCGATGCCCAGGAACCAGCCGCAGACACCCAGCAGAAGATAGACAATGCCCAACAGCAGACAGAACCCGCGGGCGCCGCTGTAAGATCCTGAGAAGCCGAAGTATAAGGCAATCACACCAGAGACGATGTGAACCATGTTGTGCGCCATGTTGAGGTGCGCGCCGAGCAGGTCATGCGAAAAGATCCCGGCAATGCCTACAATCAAAAAAATCAGGCCGAGAAGTTTACAAACCGTCTTTGCCATTTTCTTGATCCTCCTGTGAAACGGTTAGGAACTGCAACGAGTCCATCCTCTCGACGGGAAAGGATCGATCCAATTTTGCGAGGTGTGCCTGGAAACGGGCGGATTGTACACCAAACTCTCGCGAGCGCAAGGTTTTTTGATAGATTGTGAAAAAGTGGCACGGCGTCCCGCCCGGAAATCACGCGCAACATGCGCATGGCACAATCACATCGGTTTCAGGGTCACATTGAGGCCCACCCTCACGGTGTTATAATCCAGATTCCCTCGGACATATCGGACGAAAAGTAGACGTTGTCGCAATCTTTAAGTGAAATCTGAAACTATGACTAACTGGGAAACAATCATTGGGCTCGAAATTCACGCACAACTGAAGACTGAGTCGAAAATCTTTTGCGGATGCTCAACGCACTTTGGCGACGAGCCGAATGCGAATACTTGTCCAGTTTGTCTCGGCTTGCCGGGTGCGCTGCCGGTGCTCAACCAGCGCGCAGTCGAATTGGGCGCGCGCGCCGCTCTGGCATTGGGATTAAATATCAACCAACGCTCGATCTTCGCGCGCAAGAATTATTTCTATCCCGATCTCCCGAAGGGTTATCAAATCTCGCAATACGATCAGCCCTTTTCCGCGAACGGCGTCCTGGAAATCATGACCGCTGATCGCGACGAAGCCGGCCATGCGCATAACTGGCGGCCCATGACTGTGAACGTCACGCGCCTGCATCTGGAAGAGGACGCCGGCAAGAATGTGCACGAAGGCCTGCCGGAAGTCGATCGCTATTCTTATATCGATCTGAATCGCGCCGGCACGCCTTTGGCAGAGATTGTTACTGAGCCTGACTTTCGCACTTCATGGCAAGCCTATGATTATGCCAATCATGTGCGGCGCGCGCTGCTCTGGGTGGGCGCTTCCGACGCTGATATGGAAAAAGGGAACCTGCGCTGCGAAGCGAATGTTTCGGTGCGACGCGTCGGTGACAAAACCTTTGGTACTAAGGTCGAGTTGAAGAACCTGAATTCAGTTCGGTTCATGCAACGCGCGATCGAATTCGAAGTCGAGCGACATATCAAGGTTTTGGAATCCGGCGGGCGGCTGGTCCAGGAGACGCGCCTGTGGGACGAAAAGCTGACAGAGACGCGGCCCATGCGTTCGAAGGAAGAGGCACAGGAGTATCGTTATTTTCCCGAACCGGATCTGCCGCCGCTCGTGGTAACGGGTGAGTTCATCGAGCAGGTGACGGCGGCGATGCCGGAACTCCCGGGCCCGCGCGCACGCCGATTCGCCGAACAATACGGCCTTTCGTATGCCGACGCAGCTCAACTAACGGCTGAGCGCTCGCTGGCTGACTATTACGAAAGCGCGGTTGAGGCGAGTGGCAATCCGCGAGCCGCCGCGAACTGGATCCGCTCAGAGTTGTCACGCGAGTTGGAAAGCGCGGGCCTCACGGCAGGCGAGTCGCCCATTCCGGCGGTTGAACTCGGAGCGTTGGTGCGCATGATTGACGAAGACAAGATCAGCGGCAAGCAGGGCAAAGACGTCCTGGTCGAGATGTTCGCCACCGGCAAGGGCGCCGCGGCAGTGGTCGGAGAACGAGGGTTGGTCCAGGTCAGCGACACGGGCGAGATCGATCGGTTGATCGACGAAGTGATTGCCGCCGGCCCGAATCAACTGGCGCAGTATCGCTCAGGCAAGGAAACGCTGTTTGGCTTCTTTGTCGGGCAAGTGATGAAGGCGTCGAAAGGGAAAGCCAATCCCAAAGTTGTGAATGAAAGACTGCGCGAGAAACTGCGCGACTCTGCCGCCTGATGTACAGTAAGGCTTGCCTTACCGGCACGGTGACCTCTTGATTTTCTTTCATCCTTCGAGGCTCAGCCTCGAAGGATGAAATTCCAAAATGATGAACGTTACGGAAAGGCGGAGCCTTTCCGCACATCAAGCAGCGAAGCCGCGTACTTACGATGAATCTCAAAGGCAAAACTGCAATCGTCACTGGCGGCACCAAAGGCATCGGCCGCGCCATCGCTGAGGCTCTGTTACGCGAAGGCCTCTCTGTTTGTATTGCCGCCAGAGACCAGGACCAAATCGACAAAGCCGTCAGCGAGCTCGGAGATAACGCATACGGTTTTGCCTGCGACGTCCGGGATTACGAGCAGGTCGAGGGCTTATTCACCTATACGATCATGGAGCTTGGCGGTCTGGATATTCTGGTCAACAACGCGGGCATCGGAATTTTCCAGACGGTCGAAGAAACTTCGGCCGAAGATTTTCGCGCCGTGTTGGAAACGAATGTGTTTGGCGTCTTCTATTGCTGCCGCGAAGCGATACCGGAAATGCGGAAGCGCGGGGGTGGCTATATCATCAATATCTCTTCGCTGGCCGGCGCTAATCCGCATCCGCGCATGGCCGCTTACAACGCCTCGAAATTCGGTCTCAACGGTTTCAGCGAAGCCCTGATGCAGGAAGTTCGCCATGACGGAATCAAAGTCAGCTACATCATGCCCGGCTCAGTGAATACGGAATTTGGCGGCGAAACCGCGAGTGACGAAAAAAGCTGGCAGTTAACACCCGACGATATCGCCCGGGTTGTAGTTGATCTGCTGCATCATGACGATCGCGCGTTGCCCAGCCGGGTTGAGATTAGACCGAGCAAGCCGCCGAAGAAATAAATGTCAGCAGAGTGTCGCGTGGTGCTTGTCAGCCAGCGACTGATCCCCTATCCTTGCGCCACCTCGTGATTCAAATCAGTACCTTGCGATCGCAAATTAAGCGACGCCACCTCAGAGGAGACAATCGATGATCATTTCGATAATCAATCACACCAACGGCAGGCTTTCGGATGAAGAGTTGCAGGTGGCGATACGCGCCATCAATCGTCAAATCGCGCATGACTTTGAACCGTATTGGAGTTTGGGCGCCGAGCTCAGACTCGAGGGCAAGAGCGAGAAGAAACCAACCAAACACAGTCTGGCGGATATGCGGGGCGACGCGGTTATCTATGTTTGGGACAAGCTGGACGTTGAGGATGCGCTCGGGTATCACGATAAGAATGACCGAGGTATCCCGTACGGCTTCGTTTTCGTCCAGCTGTCGGATGAGTTGGAAGAGGAGTGGAGCGTGACGCTGTCCCACGAAGCGCTGGAATTGATCGGCGATCCGGAAGCGAACCTTCTCGTGGTTGGCCCGGATCCGACAGATCGCCGGAAGAGAGTTTTTCATTGGTACGAAATGTGTGATGCGGTCCAGGCTGAAAGCTATGAGGTAGACGGCGTGAGGGTCTCGAATTTCCTGTTGCCTCTCTATTTCACCTCCAGTGACGAACGCGGCGGTCGTAATGATTTTCTGGGCCGAACCTACAAGGGAAAGACGCTGCTGTCTTTCGGAGTTAATCCCGGCGGCTACCTGGGCTATTACGACCCCGCCAAAAAGAAAGACGGTTCGTTCTTTGCGCGAGGCGATGCAAAGGCCGAACGCCGTTTGGAAGTCAAGCGGAAGGCGAGAGGCGCCCGCCGTGCGGTCCGGTATTCGAGATTGATATGAAATGCGAGCCGTAGTTCAGCGCGTCACCCGCGCAAAAGTCACCGTTGATGACAAATTAGTCGGCGAGATCGGCAAAGGTCTCGTCGTTCTTTTGGGCATTGCCCGCGATGATACAAAGCTCGACGCTGCATACCTCGCTGAGAAGATCACTGCGCTGCGCATCTTTGACGATGACGAAGGCAAGATGAATCTTTCGGTCAAAGAAGTGAACGGCGGCGTGCTGATTGTTTCTCAGTTTACTTTGTATGGCGATGTGCGGCGCGGTCTGCGGCCTTCCTGGATCGAGGCCGCCGCGCCGGAAGTCGCCGGGCCTTTGTACGACTTCTTCGTTAGACAAACGGGCACGCTGATTAGCGAAGTTGCCACGGGTAGCTTTCGCGCGATGATGCAGGTTGAGCTGGTCAACGATGGGCCGGTCACGATTCTGCTCGATAGCAAGAAGCTGTTTTGACTTTGCGTCTTAGCGCCTTGGCGTGAGATTGTTTTTCGGATCTTGGGTCTCACGCAAAGGCGCAAAGGCGCAAAGACTGAAACGCAAACGTATTAGAGGAGGATATAGTTAGTGAAAAGATCAGGTACAGGACTCTTAATTACGCTGATGTTTTTAGTTTTTTCCTTCAGCGCCTGCAATGAGAAGAGCACAAACACCGGCAGTAAGGACGCCAACGCGAACGCGGCGAAGGAATCAAGCGCAAAAACCGGCGTGAAGCCGCAGCCGGACGCAGAGGTGGCTGTGATCGAAACAGCGGACTATGGCCGGATCGTGATCGAACTCTATCCGAATATCGCGCCGAAAATGGTTGAGCGTTTCAAGAAACTAATCAATGAGCATTTCTATGACGGCACGGCGGTCCATCGGGTCGACCCGAGCCTGGGCATTATTCAGGGCGGCGATCCTCTGACCAAGGGGAGTAACACGGCTGTGTATGGCACGGGTAATTCACCTTATCCGAATGTGCCCGCTGAGTTCAGCGACATTCCATATGAGCGAGGGACGCTGGGCGCGGCCCGCACCAACGACATCAACGGCGCCAACTGCCAGTGGTTCATCACACTGAAAAAGCAGCCGGCGTTCGACAAGAAGTACACAGTCTTTGGCCGCGTCATCGACGGAATCAAGAATGCCGAAGTCATCATGGGCGCCCCCACCGAACAGGGAAGTCCCCGGCCTTCGAACAAAGTTGTGATTAAGAGTGTGACCCTGCAACCACGCTCGAAATTCCCGGCGTCGTAGTACCTTGGAGCGCCTGCATCTTGCAGGCGGTGCGCACGCATCCCTGCGTGCGCTTTAGTTTCGATCATGAATCCCAGACTCCCACAGTCTCCATTAGGTTGGCATAGTCGCGGTTATCTTCCGCATTTCGACGGCGGCGAGTTGGCGCAGTTCATTACGTTCCGCTTGCACGACGCATTGCCCGGTGCAGTACTTGCGCGCTGGA